>DASXXM010000536.1:0-2221 GCA_036503065.1 Pseudonocardiaceae bacterium
CCTGACCGCCACGGCCGTGAATGCGAACCTCGAACCGCCCGCTCATCGCGCGACTCCGGTGTGCGGGCCAGCACCGTTCCAGGCGTAGTCCAGCCGGTTACGCACGCTCACCACACCCGGTACGTGCCGGGCGAGCCGTTCAGCCAGGGCGACGTCGCCCTGCCATTCCAGCCGGCCGGTCAACCACACGATCCCGCTCTCGACCGTCACGCGGGTCCACCGAGGGTCGGCGCCCAGGCCACGGTCGAGCACGTCGCGCTCGATCTCGCGGCGGATGTCGGAGTCGCCGCGCAGAAAGCCACGCAGGATGTCCCGGCGCGCCAGCACCCCCACCAACCGGCCACCGTCCACCACGAACAGTCGGCGCAACTCGGACCGCAGCAGCCGTCGAGCCGCCTCGGTCACCGGCACGTCGGGCGTGATCGTGACGGCCGGTCCGGTCATCAGGTCACGGGCCGTCTCACCGGTCGCTTTGCGCCAGTCCGCGCGTAGCCCACGGCCGGACGGGGCCCGGTCGGCGCCGTGGAACTCCTGTTTGCACAACAGGTCTGCCTCGGAGACGACACCGAGCAGGGCGCCATGAGCGTCCACGACGGGAACAGCGCTGATCGCCTCGCCGACGATGAAGTCGACGACGTCCTTGTACGGCGTGTCCGGGGCGACGCGCACCACGTCCCGCGTCATCACATCGGCAACGGTGCTCTCGGGCATCACGACCTCCTCGGGTGTCGAGGTCAAGTCCACCCCGTCAAGGGGGCGCTCCGAAGGGCGCCAAGTCCTCCACCGCGAGGCACAAAGTCGCCGACCGGACCGACCACGACGGTCGCGCGAGCAGTGACCAACGGCCCTGTCCAGCCCCAGCCAGCGATGGGCGGCAGACGAAGCTGCCGGCAGCAGGGCTGGCCTACCAGGTGATGACCGTCCCCGCAGTGACCGTCAGCAGGCCGCTGCTACGCCGATAGCTGTCGCCGCTGGTCAGGACACCGGCGCTGACCACACCAGCCGGGTGCCCCCAGACGGCAGCCGCTCGACCGCACACGCCCCGCCAGCCTGCTCGGCCCGGGTGGCCAGATTGTGCAACCCGCTCCGCGCGACCGTCTCCGGAATGCCGACACCATCGTCGGTCACGGCGACGACCAACTCGTCGTCCACCGACACGGTGATCACGATCTCGTCCGGCCGCCCGTGCCGTACCGCGTTGCTCAACGCCTCCCGCAGCACCGCCTCGGCGTGTTCGGCCAGTTCCGCCGACACCACGTTCAACGGCCCGGACATCCGCACCGTGGTCCGGACCGCCGTGTCGCCGGTCAGCTCGGCAATGATGGCCTGCAACGCGGCACGCAGCCCCTGACCCTCGCCGGGGCCGGCGTGCAGATCGAAGATCGCGGTGCGGATCTCCTGGATCACCTCGTGCATCTGGTCGATGTGCTCGCCCAGCCGGGTCGCCACCACCGGCGACTTCGCGTGTCGGTGCGTGCCCTGCATCGCCAGCCCGATCGCGAACAGCCGCTGGATCACGTGATCGTGCAGATCCCGCGCGATGCGGTCCCGATCGGCCAGCAGGTCCAACTCCCGCTTCGCGGTCTGGCTCTCCGCCCGCTGCAACGCCAACGCCGCCTGATCCGCGAACAGCGACACCACCTGCAACTGCCGATCATCAAACGCCCGCGCGCCCGGCCCGCGGACCGCCAGCAGCACACCCGAGATCGCCTCACCGGCCCGCATCGGCACCGCCAACGCTGGCCCCAACGCCACACCACTACCGGCGGTCAGATCGAAATCCAGGCTGCTCACGTTGCGGGGCACCCGATCCCGATACACCCGCCCCGACGTGGACCCGGCGACCGGGATCAACTGACCCACCGTGGCGACCGCGTCCAGCCCGGCACTCACCGTCACGATCAACTCGGCCACCTGCTCGAGATCGGCATCCGGATCGGCGGGCACCGCGATCAGGGCATAGTCCGCGCCGGTCAGCTCCAACGCCCGGCCGGCGATCAACCGCAGTGCCTCGACGGGATCAGTTCCGGCGAGCAGTTGGGCGTTGACCTCGGCGCTTGCCTCCAGCCACCGCTGCCGACGCTGTGCCTCGTCGTACAGCCGGGCGTTGTCCACCGCGATCCCGGCCGCCCCAGCCAACGCCTGCACCACGACCTCGTCATCCTCGGTGAAACCGTGCCCGCCCGTCTTCTCGGTCAGATACAGCCGGCCGAACACCTGC
>DASXXM010000537.1:0-4361 GCA_036503065.1 Pseudonocardiaceae bacterium
CTGGAGAAGGAACTCGCCCAGGCCACCGAGTCGACACGGGACGGCCAGGTGATGCTGAAGGAGGAGGTCGGCCCGGACGACGTGGCGGACGTCGTGTCCGCATGGACCGGCATCCCCGCCGGCCGGCTGCTGGAGGGCGAAACCGCCAAACTGCTGCGCATGGAGGAGGATCTGTCCAAGCGGGTGGTCGGGCAGGCCGAAGCGGTCCGCGTCGTGTCGGACGCGGTGCGCAGGGCCCGCGCCGGCGTCGCCGACCCGGACCGGCCAACGGGTTCGTTCCTGTTCCTCGGCCCGACGGGTGTCGGCAAGACCGAGCTGGCGAAGGCCCTGGCCGCGTTCCTGTTCGACGACGAACGGGCCATGATCCGGATCGACATGAGCGAGTACTCGGAGAAGCACTCGGTGGCCCGGCTCGTCGGCGCCCCACCCGGGTACGTCGGCTACGACCAGGGCGGCCAGCTCACCGAGTCGGTCCGCCGCAGGCCGTACTCGGTGGTCCTGCTGGACGAGGTCGAGAAGGCCCACTCGGACGTCTTCGACATCCTCCTGCAGGTTCTGGACGACGGCCGGCTGACCGACGGCCAGGGCCGCACGGTCGACTTCCGCAACACGATCCTGATCCTGACGTCGAACCTTGGCTCGCAGATCATCGCCGACCCCAATCTGGACGAGCGCTCCCGCAGGGACGCGGTCCTCGCGGTGGTACAGCGACACTTCAAGCCGGAGTTCCTGAACCGGCTGGACGACGTGGTCGTCTTCCACGCCCTGTCCACCGAGGAGCTGACGTCGATCGTGGACATCCAGCTGCTCGGCCTGGCCAAGCGCCTGTCCGGCCGCAGGCTGACGCTGGACGTGTCACCCGCGGCCCGCGAGTGGCTGGCCATGAACGGCTTCGATCCCGTCTACGGCGCCCGCCCGTTGCGCCGCCTGGTCGCGTCGGCCATCGGCGACCAGCTGGCCAGGGAGTTGCTGTCCGGCGAGATCCGTGACGGCGACACGGTGTTCGTGGACGTCCGGGACGACAACAGCGGCCTGGTGGTCGACCGGGTCGCGGCACCGGCCGACAACCCACCTCTGGCCACCACCGGCTGACCGCGCCCGGCCCACCGAACGGTGGGCCGGGACGCCCGGCCGCTGATGGCATGCCGGCGGGCCGTGACGGCTCGCTGGCCAGCCGATCGGTGCCTACGCCGCCTGGCGGTCATGACATTACGAGTTGGTCCCGTAGGGCAACTGGCCGACTGTGGATCTTCGCGGCGAATCGATTCACCGCTACTCTCGTAATCGTGGGCATTCCGGCCTGGGTGTGGTTCACCGTCGCGGCGGCCGCGTTGGTGGGCGGGCTCGCCCTGCTCGGCCGTGACCGTGCGACACGCACCGCGCGCAACCGGGAGCGCCGCAGATGGGCCGCGCTGCGCGGTTGGCAGTTCGCCGAAACCGATCACGTACTGCTGACCAGGTGGCACGGCGGCGCGATCGCCTACTTCGGCACCGGCGTGGCCAGGGACGTGGTGGCCGGCTCGACCTTCACCGCGGACGGCAGGCGTCAGGTCTACGTCGCCGACTACGAGACCAGCGGCAAGATCAACTCGGTCCTGGTCGGCGTACGCTGCCGTCGCCCGATCGGGGTACTGGTCGAACTGTGGTTGCCCAGCGTCCCCTTCCAGCGCGAGCAGATGCCGGACCTGCTCGGCCCGATCGGCCCGCGCTACGCGTTCGTGTCCGACCTGGCCGCGGCCCGCGCACTGATCACCCCGGACCTGGTCGACGCGGCAGAGGAAATCGGTGGCGACGTCACCGTCCTCTGGCTCGAGGAGGACTGGATCCTCGCCGCAGCACCGGCCCAGGCCAGCCCCGCGCGCCTGGAACGCCTGCTGCGCGACCTGGGCGAACTGGCCGACGTGGTCGACCCCCTGGAAAGCGAAGGCCGGCAGCCCAAGAAGTCGCGCCAGGACTCCAGCCACGACAATTCCGCCAACTCCGCCTGAGCCACACGCCATCGGCTCCGGTCGGCGACGATCCGGCCGGCTGCGACGGCGGTTCAGCGACCGGCCGCACGCAACTGCATCCAGCTCGAATCCGTAAGCTGTATCTGGGTCGCGGCCACCGGATGCCGAATGTCTCGACAGCCGCTGCCGGAAACGACAACTGCTGGACCGCAACCGACCGACATTCCTGAAAGCCTTACCAGACAACAGATTCCGCCAGTCGACACACCGCAGCCAGCACAAACCGCAAGACTAAATGACCGCAAGGTAAAATCGTAAATCGTAAATCGCCGCAAATTGCGCCGCCCAAGGTCAGGGGCGCCCCCCAATTCCAGTCTATTTCGTTTGGGGGTGTTCGTGGGCTGGTTGGTGGGTGGGTGTGGATAACCTCGGCGGCTGTGGACAGTTCGGTCTGCTGATGGGCGGACCGTGGTAGTGCGGCTAGCGTGAGGTCATGCGTACCGCGCTCGTGACCGGTGCCACCGCCGGTATCGGGGCCGCCTTCGCTCGTCGGTTGGCTGCTCAGGGCAGTGATCTGGTGTTGGTGGCCCGGACCGCCGACCGGCTGGCGGAGTTCGCCGAGCAACTCCGTGGCAGACACGGGATCGACGTGGCAATACTCCCCGCCGACCTGGCCGACGACACCGCGCGGCGGGCTGTCGCCGATCGGCTGGCCGACCAGCGGCGGCCGATCGACCTGCTGGTGAACAACGCCGGCATCGGGCTCGCCGGTGAGTTCTGGACCGCGCACGCGGACGACCTCCAGGCGCAACTCGACGTGAACGTGACCAGCGTGCTGCGCCTGACCAGGGCGGCGCTGCCGGGCATGGTGGCGAGGGGCCACGGCGCGGTGATCAACGTGTCCAGCGTGGCCGGCTTCCTGCCGGGCCGCGGCTCGACGTACACCGCGAGCAAGGCCTGGGTGACCGCCTTCACCGAAGGACTGTCCTGCTCGCTCGGCGGGACCGGCGTGCGCGTCATCGCGTTGTGCCCGGGCTTCACCAGGACCGAATTCCACGAACGGGCCAACGTCGAGGCGCCGAAAGGCTTCTGGTTGACCGCCGATCGTGTGGTCGCCGACTGCCTGACCGACCTGAGCAGAGGCCGGGTCGTCTCGGTGCCGAGCGTGCCGTACAAGGCCGTCGTCGGGGTCAGCAGGCTGTTGCCGCGCAGCCTGTTGCGCCGGCTGGCCGGCGGCACGTTCGCCGGGCGGAATCGCACCTGACCTAGGGTGTTGCCGTGACGACCATCGACAGAGCCGGCAAGGCCGAGCTCGCCCGGCTGGTCAGCGAGCTTGCCGTCGTCCACGGCAAGGTCACGCTGTCCTCCGGCGCGATCGCCGACTACTACATCGACCTGCGACGGGTCACGCTGCACCACGGGGCCGCCCCGCTGATCGGCGTCCTGCTGCGCCAACTCACCGCGGACTGGGACTACGTCGCGGCAGGCGGCCTGACGCTGGGCGCCGACCCGGTAGCGGGTGCGATGCTGCACGCGGCCGCGGCCAACGGCGAGGTGCTGGACGCGTTCGTGGTCCGCAAGGCCGCCAAGGAACACGGGATGCAGCGCCGGATCGAGGGCATCGAGGTCAGCGGCCAGCGGGTGCTGGCCGTCGAGGACACGTCGACCACCGGCGGCAGCGTGCTGACCGCGGTCGCCGCGTTGCGCGAGGCAGGTGCCGACGTGGTGGGTGTGGCGGCGATCATGGACCGCGACACCGGGGCACGCGAGGCGATCGAGGCCGCCGGCCTGCCCTACCGGTACCTGCTGGGGCTGGCCGACCTGAACCTGTGACCCAGGTGAACTGGTGATGACCATCGTGCCGAAGACACTCGCCGACCGGCTACCCGCGATCTACGCTGGACGCGGGAGGTTGCCATGGTCGCGCGGGTGCTGGACGACATCACCGTTGCCGTGCATTACCTGGTGATGGGTTACATCGTGTTCGGTGGGTTCCTGGTCTGGCGATGGCGCCGGACGTGGCCGATCCACGCGGTCGCGATCGCATGGGCCGTGATCAGCCTGATCTTCCCGATCAGCTGCCCGCTCACGTTCCTGGAGAACTACTTCCGGCACCAGGGCGGCCTGCCGAGCCTGAACGGTGGCTTCATCAACACCTACATCACCGGCGTGCTCTACCCGGCCAACGACGTGGTGCTGGTCCAGGTGATCGCCGGTCTGGTCGTGGTCGCGTCGTGGGTCGGGATCTACCTGCGGTCGCCGCGCCGGCAGCAGCAGGCGCCCGCCGAGAGCGCCGATCACGCGACGCTGGGCTGACGCCTACCGTTACCGGGTGATCGAGGACCAGGACGCCGGACCGACGGAGTGGACCGCGGCCGAGGTGGGTGTCGGGCCGTGGCCGGGCGAGCCGCC
>DASXXM010000538.1:0-17069 GCA_036503065.1 Pseudonocardiaceae bacterium
CAGCGGCGCGTTGCACTCCGCCACGTCGACGCCGTTGGCCCGCAGTCCTTCCGCGATGGTCGCGACTCTCGGGTGCATCGAGGTGTCGTAGGTGCCGAACACTAGAACGCGCATGATGCGGGCACCTTACCTGCCGCGTGCGGTCGGTGACCGGCACCTCATCTACCCTTCCGGTATGCCTGACCAGCCCGTCGTGGCGCCACCCGCCGAGCAGGACGTGGTCGGCGCCACGGCCCGCCGGGTGCTCACCGGTCGGCCGGTGCGCTGGGGATTCGTCGCGGTGGCCGTGGGGTTGGGCGGCTACGCGGTGGCGCGGCAGTGGTCCGCGGTACGGGCGGCGCTGGTCGACATCGGGCCGTTGGCGATCGTCGGCGCGTTGGCCGCCGTGTTGGTCGCGATGTTGGCGTCGATGCAGGTGTGGCGGGTGTTGCTGGCCGCGCTCGGGTCGCCGTTGCCGGTGCGGGCGGCGGCGCGGGTGGTGTTCGTCGGGCAGCTCGGGAAGTACCTGCCGGGGTCGGTGTGGCCGGTGTTGGCGCAGATGGAACTGGGCACGGCGCATCAGGTGCCGCGCCGCCGCTCGGCCACGGCGTCGGTGTTGACCATGCTCGTGTCGCTGCTCGGCGGGCTGCTCGCGGCGCTGGTCACGCTGCCGTTCGTGGCCGGTGCGACGCCCTACCGGTGGGCGTTCCTCGCCGCGCCGGTGCTGTTGGCCGCGCTGCACCCGAAGGTGCTCAATCCGGTCCTGGATCGGTTGCTGCGCCTGGCGAAGCGGCCCGCGCTGGAGCAGCCGCTGACCGGGCGGGCGATCGCGGTCGCGTTGGGCTGGTCGCTGGCGTCGTGGGTGCTCTACGGCGTGCAGATCTGGGTATGCGCGGCTCGGCTCGGGGTGGCCGACGGGCGGCTCATGCTGTTGGCGGCCGGTGGGTTCGCGTTCGCGTGGAGCGTGGGGTTCATCGTGGTGTTCGCGCCTGCCGGGGCCGGGGTGCGGGACGTGTTGCTGGTCGCGGTGCTCGGCCCGGTGCTGGGTGTCGGTGGGGCGACCGCGATCGCGGTGGTGTCACGCATTCTGATGACGGTGGGCGACCTGGCGACGGCCGCGGTCGCGGCCTGGTCGGGCCGGGTGCTCAGCCGACCAGCGCGCTGAGCTGGTTCACCATGTCGGGGGTGACCGACAGCACCTTCTGGCCGTTGGTGACGATCGGGCAGCCGGTGACCGAGATCCGCACGTCGACCAGCCCCCCGCCGGTGTAGCCGAACACGATCAGGTCGATTCGGTCGGTGTTGTTCGGGCAGTTCGACGGCACGGGCAGCGGGGGTGCACCCGCGTTCAGCGCGCCCACGAGTGTGTTCAGTTGGAGCCCGGTGACCTCGGTGGTCCGGCCGCGGGCGCCCGGATGGGCGTCGTTGAGTCCGCCGTAGGCACACACGGTCGCGATGACCGGGCCCGCGGGTACCAGGGTCGCCGTCGACACAGTGGGGAAAGTGCTGGTGTCCGGTAGGGTGACGGGGCAGGTCGGTGCCGGTACGACCGATGACGGCGCGCCGGACACGACCTGAATGTCCGGGCCGCCGGGTTGGACCTGGTTCGCGCAGCCTGCCATGGAAAGGGCCAGTACGCCCAGCACCGCAGATCGACCGGCTCGCCGCGGTCCACTCATCGCTTCGTCCTTTCGTCCCCTTGTCCCCGGGACGTAACGGACTTGGCCGGGCGTTGCACCGCGCTTCGCGTTCACACGGCCAACATGCCAATTCCTACATGATGTAGGAGTTTCGCGGTGGCGCGTCCACCGACCAACCCAATGGATGACGAGGTGCCAGCCGCATGACAGAAACCGACCAACTGACCGCGCCGAACGAGGCGGGGTCGGATACGAAGCCAGTGCTCAGCGGCCGACGCACCATGCCGGAGCACGTGTTGGTGCAGGTGTTCGTGGTGGTGCCGCTGCTGGCACTGCTCGCCGCCATCCCGCTGGCCTGGGGATGGGGACTGTCCTGGACCGATGTCGGCCTCGCGGTCGGTTTCTACTTCCTGTCCGGTCTCGGCGTGACCGTCGGCTTCCACCGACTGTTCACGCACGGCGCGTTCCGCGCGAACAAGCCGCTGCGGATCGCGCTCGCGATCGCCGGCAGCCTGGCCATGGAGGGTCCGGTCATCGACTGGGTCGCCGACCACCGCCGCCACCACGCCTTCGCCGACCGGGACGGCGACCCGCACTCGCCGTGGCGCTTCGGCACGTCGGCGGGCGCTGTCGCGCGGGGCTTCCTGCACGCGCACGTCGGCTGGCTGTTCGACCGCAACCGCACCAACGCCGAGCGCTTCGCGCCGGACCTGCTGGCCGATTCGGGCATCCAGACGGTGAGCAACTCGTTCATGTGGTGGTGCGTGGTGAGCCTCGGCACGCCCGCGCTGCTCGGCGGCCTGATCACCTGGTCGTGGTGGGGCGCGGTGACCGCGCTGTTCTGGGCCGGCCTGGTCCGGGTCGCCGTCCTGCACCACGTGACGTGGTCCATCAACTCGATCTGTCACATGGTCGGCAGCCGCCCGTTCGCGGCACGCGACCGCTCTGCCAACTTCTGGCCGCTGGCGATCCTGTCCTTCGGCGAGTCGTGGCACAACCTGCACCACGCCGACCCGACCTGCGCCCGGCACGGCGTGCTGCGTGGCCAGGTGGACATTTCGGCCCGGCTGATCAGGTGGTTCGAGCAGGTGGGCTGGGTCTGGAACGTGCGGTGGCCGACGCCGCAACGGCTGGCCAGGATGGCCGTCGTCAACCAGTAACAGTTCCCCGGGTCCTGGAATAGCCGGGTACCAGGACAACTTTTTCGACACGCACTGGGCCCCGTCACTCGATTGGCCGAATGGCGATTTACACTTCCCCCAGCAGTTACCACCACACGCCTGCTGGGGCTGCCGCCGGCGTTCCGCACACGAGAAAGACGCAAGGAATCCCATGGCCCAGAAAGTTCTAGTCCAGTTGGTCGATGACCTGGACGGTACGTCCAGCACCGACATTGCCACCGTCACCTTCGGTCTGGACGGCGTGTCCTACGAGATCGACCTCACCAAGGGCAATGCCACCAACCTGCGGGAGCACCTTTCCGAGTTCATCGCGTCCGCCCGCAGGACCGGTGGCCGGGTCAAGCGGGGTGGCGCCGCCACCGCGGGTGGTTCGACCGGCAGCGGCCGCAACCGCGAGCAGACCCAGGCCATCCGGGAATGGGCCAAGAAGAACGGCCACGAGGTGTCCGACCGGGGACGTATCCCGGCCGCGGTCATCCAGGCATTCGAAGCCGCCCAGGCATCGCCCGGCAAAGGACGCAAGGGCAAGTAGACAATTTTATTTGTCGGTAGCGGTACCCCGGTATGCGGGTCGCGCCATCACACCGTTGATGGTTCGGCCCGCATACCATTTCATTAGCCGACAGTTAAAGTAGGCCGGGCGCCAGGTCAGCTCCCGAAACATACGAACGGGATCAGTGGTCCGTCGCGGGTGCAGTCGGCCAGCGCTCGTGCTGCTGGCGCGCCATTCGCCAATGCCCGGTGATAGGCGTACATCACGTCGGGCACCCGGTCGTCGCGGACCCGGCCGACGCTGGACACGACGTTTCGCGTGCCGCTGTACAGCAGGGCGGCGGTGAAGCCCAGTATCTCGTCGCCGGTGCGCACCACCATCCGGCCGACGTCGCACGAGGACAGGACGACGTGGTCCGGCGTGGCGCCCAACTGCTGGATGTCGTAGGCCATCAGCGGGCCGTCGGCCAGGTCCAGCCGGGAGAAGAGCACGTTCTCCTGCTCGTGGTGGCCGTGCGCGGCGACGTGCGCCACCGGCCGGCCTGCCAGTTCGGGCAGGGCGGCCGACACGGTCGCGGCCGGTCCGGTGAGGATCGTGCTGGCCGGGTAGATGCTGGCGATCGCGGTGACCTCGGCGTGCGAATGGGCCAGGTCCGGGCCTGCGATCAGCAGCGGCGGGCCCGGCCGAGTCGCGGGCCTGTACTGTCCGTGCAGCCACTCGGTGGCCGACGGCGCCACGGTCACCGGGCGGCCGCGCAGGTCGGGCAGGAGGCCCCACGGCATGCCGGACAGCGTGTCGGTCGGCACCACCACGAGATCCCGGTCGCCGATGTGCCGGCGCATCGGGCCCAACAGTGCCGCGGTGAGCAGATCGAGCTGGCGCCGCACGGAGAACCGGACCACCTGGTCCAACTCGGCCCGCAGGGCCCGGCCGCAGAGCGCGTCCAGGTCGCTGTGCAGGCGGCCGACCGACTCGGCCACGGCCGGCCAGTCCGCGAGGCCGTACAGCGTGGCACGACCGTTCGCGACCAGGATGGCCAGCAACCGGTCGCGGTGCACCAGGTAGCTGATCATCGTGGTGTCGCGGGCGGCCAGTTCGGCGGCGACCGCGCCGAACTCGGCGGCCGCGTGGCGCCTGCCGGCACCGTCGGCCTGCCAGCCGCGGGCCCGGATCGTCCTGGCCAGTTCGGCGCAGCGGCGCCGGGCCACCGGATCGGTGCGGCCGGCCAGTTCGGCCTGGCGGACCACGCGATCCAGTTGGCGCAGTTCGGCGACCGCGTCCAGGGTGGCCGGATCGGCAGGCGGACGGACCGGCCGCAGCCCGAACGCCTGCGCGCGGGAGCGCTCCAACCACCGGAACACCTGGGCCGGCACAGGTCGGGACAACGCCTCGGCCAGGCCGATCGCGGCCAGTTCCGCGCCGAGCCCGGTGGTGCCGGTCTGCAGGTCGACGCTGCCGAACCGGCCACGATGCTCGCCCAGCAGCGCGAGCCCGGCCCTGACCTGCCGGAACACCTGGTCACGCCGGCCGGTGGCGCGACCGAGTTCGGCCATGGCCAGCGCGCGCAGCAACCGCGTGTCCAGCAGGGCGTGCGATCCCGGCCGACCGCGTAGCGCGGTGGCCGCATCGGCCAGTGGGGTGCCGGCACGGGAGTCCGACCGGCCGCCCGGCTCGGTCCGCGGGCCCAACCCGATTCTGGCTCGCGCGGCCAGGATCGCGGCCGCTTCCGCGTCGTTGGCGAGGCCCAGTTCGGCCAGCCGGCCTGCGACCTGATCGGCCCGCGCGACGAACTTCGCAGTGCGGTGGCGTTGTGGCGGAAACTCGGCACGCAGCCGGGCGAGCAGTGCCACGGCGGCCCAGGTTTCGTTGCCGCGCCGATGAAAGCGCCGCTCGGCCCGCCGTGCCCAGAGCCGGGCGGCGGCCCGGTCGCCGACGGCGTGCGCGGCCTGGGCGCGAACCAGTTCCGCCTCGCCGTACTCCTGGGTGAGCCGCTGGCCACGGAAGAGAGCCAGCGCGTTGTCCAGTTCGGTCACCGCCTCGGTGCACAGCCCCGCGGCGAGCAGCACCCGCGCCCGGTCGACGGCGACCACCGGTAACAATTGCTCGGCATGCACGGCGAACCCGGCCCGCGCGGCCTCCAGGTCGCGCAGCGCGCCGGGGATGTCGCCGGCCAGCAGGGCGCAGTAGCCGCGGTTGTGCATCACCTTGGCCAGCAACCGATCCATGCCGCGATCCCGCGCGATCGGCTGGCAGCGGTCCAGATCGGCCGTGGCCAGCCGGACGCGACCGGCGATCTGGTGCAGCATGGCCCGATTCAGCAGCGTCCTGGCGAGCACCTCGCCGTCCAACAGCGGGATCGCCCTGTCCATCGCGGCGAGGCCCTCGGCGAGCCTGCCGACGAGCAGCAACAGCAGCCCACGTTGTTGCAGCAGCAGGCCGCGGTCGGCCGGGGCGACCAGGCGCTGTGCCTCGTCCAGCAGGGCGAGGCCCGCGTCCGGCCTGCCGCGCTGGATCTCCACCGGGGCCAGGCTGATCAGGATGCGTGCGGTCAGGGCAGCATCGGTCGGTTCGTCCGGCCAGCCCAGCAGCCGCAGGCCGGTGCGCAGCAGGCGGCCACCGGAACCGATGCGGCCCACGTTGATCGCGCCGATGCCGCGCTCGTGCAGCTCCCGGACCCTGGCCGGCACCCTGTCCAGCACGGACGGCAGCACCTGACCGGGCATCGGGCCTCCGGACCGCTCGCGGGCACTACGTCCTGAGTCTCACCCATTCGTGATCTTGCCACCATCGAACACATGTTCGAGGATGGAGCCATGCGACTACACAGCAACTCTCACAGCACCCGTAACTCTCACAACAGAACCTCTCACAGCAGAACGGAGTCTCACAGCACAACGTGTCACAGCACAACGTCTCACAACACAATGGACGGCGTGGTGACCGTGCGGCCCCGGCCGCCGGGCACTGTGTCGTCAGGCACCGTGCCGGTTGGACGGACCACCAGTTGCGCCATGCCGGGCGCGATCCCGTCCAGTGCGAACCGGCCGCCGTCGTCGGACGCGGTGGTCAGTGAGCCGGCCGTGGTGCGCAGTTCGATCGGGTGGGTGGCAGGCGGGGTGAGCCAGCCGTCCACCCGGACCGTGCCGTTCCGGTTCAGGTCGATCTTGATCATGATGGTGAGGGAGTCGCTGTCGAACGTGATCAGGCGGCTCTGTTCCTCGCCGCGCGCCACCTCGAACCGCATCCGCTCGGTCAGGCGCAGTACCTCGAAGTCGGCCGACTCCAGGTCCATCGCGAACCGGATCTGGTCCACCAGGGTCGGTGGCACCGGGTCCAGCGCGTCCCACAGCGACCGCACTCCCGCCAGTATCCGAGCGTCCAGCTCGTCAAGGGGCTCGCCGGCCGATCGGGCTTCCACGGAGTCCATCGCGCTCACCGCCACCCTTCGTCCGTGTCGCAGCGTTCCGCGTCCACGGCCAGCAGCGCGCGCAGCCGGGCCAGGCAACGGCCGCGGGTCGGGCCGATGCTTCCCCGTGCGATGCCCAGCGCCACGCCCACCTCCTGGTAGCTGGGGCGATGGGTGAACGCCACCACCCGCATCAGCCGCTGGCAACGGTCGGAGAGCTGCGCGACCGCCCGCCACAGCTGCCTGCGCTGCTCGTCGGCGACGACCCACTCGTCGGGCCGGTCGGACGGGTCGGGCAGCCGGGCGAGCACGTCCTCGTCGGCACGCTCGGTCCGGCGGGCGCCGTTGACCCGCCAGGCCTCCCGCTTGGTCACCGTGATCAGCCAGCTCGTCAGCGCGATCGGGCTGCGGATGCCCTGCAACGAGCCGAGCAGGCTCAGCCACGAGCCCTGCACCACGTCCGCCGCGGTCTCCTCGTCCAGTCCCTCGGACCGGGCGACGTGCCACAGCAACGGGGTCAGTTCGCGCACGATCTCGTCGAGCCCGGCCCGGTCACCGGCCTTCGCGTCCGCCAGCAGCGACGCCAGCCGAACGTACTGGTCCGGCTGGGCCGGCACCTGTCTGGCGTGGCTGGTCGGCATCGTCGTCCCCCTCAGTCGATCGTCTTCCACGCCGCGTTCGCCCGCTCCACCATCACCTGTCGGTCGGTCGCGGCCAGTCCCAGACCGGGATCGGTCGCGGCATTCCGTAACAATGCGTCAGCAAGTCGCGCCGCGCCCAGCGGCGCAGCGAAGGAGGTCCCGTCCCATACCGCGAAGCCGGCCTTGAAGTCGTCCGGATCGAGCGAGTCGCGATGGCGTCCCGGCACATCGTGGTCCGGCGTTGCGCTGCCCTGCACGTCGACCGGGTACGTGCTGACCACGGCGGCACCGGTGGCCCAGTAGTGCACCCACGAGCCGTCGTTGCTGAACAACGCCTTGCTGCCGTTGGGGTTCAGCGCGCCAACGCTGACCACCGGCGGGCCGCCGCCGTTGACCGAGGGCGCGGCCGCGAACGCCGCCGGGTAGAACCGGCGCGTCGTGGCGTCGTTGCCGGCGGCCGCCGCGACGAGCACGCCGTGGTGCAGCAGCCTGCCGATCACGTGCGCCAGGTGCGCGGTGTAGCCGCCGGGGGTCGGTGACTCGTCGAAGTAGCCCAGGGACAGTGAGACCACGTCCACGAGCTGGCTCGCGTCGCCGTTGTGCTGGGCCAGCCGGACCTGCGCGGCGATCCGCCACAGCGCGAGCAGCACGTCGCCCTCGTAGATCACGCCATCGCTGTGCGTGACGCGGACCGCGAGCACCGTCGCGTCCGGTGCGACCTGGCGGACGATGCCGGCGATGAACGTGCCGTGGCCGGTGTCGGTATCCACGTCGCCGACGAGCGGTTCGGACGAGACCGGCCCGTCCCAGTAGTCCAACAGGAACTGGGTCGGCTGCCAGTTCGCCTGGTACTCCTGCTGGGTCAGGATGGCCTGCTGCAGGCCGGGCAGCACGGCCAGGAACCCGCCGGCCTGCGGTGCATGAGTGCGGTCGGCGAGGCCGAACCACGGGTGCGGCGCGATGCCGCTGTCCAGCACGGCGATCACCGGTCGCCTGCCGGGCAGTTCGCTCAACGCGTGGCGGTGCGGTGGTGCCGCGGCCAGCGCCACCGGGATCCGGTTGCCGGCGCTCCCCCGCACGTACGAGCCGTTGGCCGTGCTGCCGCTGGACTCCCACGAGCCCGGCGTGCCGCTGATGGTCACCGTGCTGGTCAACAGATGTTCCACCGAGATCCGCTCGACAACAGCGGGCGACAGCATCGGCTGCTCCCCGGACGCGGCCGCGCGCAGCCGCTGCAGCGCCACCCACGAGTCCACTTCGGTCGGCACGGCGCCCGGCCGGACCCGCAGTGTCACGGCGCGTGGCAGCTGGTCGAGATAGTCCAGATAGGGCAGCAGGTCCTCGCCGAGCCGGGCCAGCGGCGGTGGCGGCACGAGTTGCAGCCCGACCTCGCCCAGTATCCGGTTGATCAGGTTCAGCGTGTCGCCGTCACGCAGCACGTCCTCGGGGATCAGCAGGCTGGCCGACCGGTAGACGGTGGGCCGCGGTCGCGCCCAGCCCGCGGCCACCACCGCAGAACTCGGGCCGAGCACCCGGGCACCGTGGCGGTCGAGGATCCGTTGCGGCAGGAACGGTTGGAAGGTCTCATCGGCCGGCGAGTCCGGGCCGGGATCGCGTCGGTTGAACTGGACCGCCATGTGGGCTGTCTCCTTGGACGTGGTGCGACTATCTGGGAGGTGCGAGTCTCAGGCAGGTAAGTACGCCCATGAGGACACGAAATCGTAACGAAGGACGGCGGTAAGGTCGTCTCGTGGACTACGTGAAGCTTGGTTCGACCGGACTGGACGTCTCAAAACTGTGTCTCGGGTGCATGAGCTTCGGTGAGCCCGGCCGGGGCAACCATGCCTGGAGCCTGGACGAGGAGGCCAGCCGCCCCTTCATCCGCAGGGCGGTCGAGGCCGGGATCAACTTCTTCGACACGGCCAACGTCTACAGCGACGGCAGCAGCGAGGAGATCACCGGCCGGGCGCTGGCCGAGTACGCCAACCGCGACGAGATCGTGCTCGCCACGAAGGTGTACTTCCAGACCCACGACGGCCCGAACGGCCAGGGCCTGTCCCGTAAGGCGATCATGGCCGAGATCGACAACAGCCTGCGCAGGCTGGGCACCGACTTCGTCGACCTGTACCAGATCCACCGCTGGGACCCGCGGACACCGATCGAGGAGACCATGTCGGCGCTGCACGACGTGGTCAAGGCCGGCAAGGCCCGCTACCTCGGGGCGTCCTCGATGTGGGCGTGGCAGTTCGCCAAGGCCCAGCAGGTCGCCGAGCGCAACGGGTGGACGCGGTTCGCCACCATGCAGAACCACTACAACCTGCTCTACCGCGAGGAGGAGCGGGAGATGCTGCCGCTGTGCGCGGACCAGGGCATCGGCGTGATCCCGTGGAGCCCGCTGGCGCGCGGCAAGCTGACGCGGGACTGGGACGAGTCGACCGCCCGCGCCGAGACCGACCCGTTCGGCAAGCTCCTCTACGTCGACACCGACCGGGTGATCGTCGAGCGGGTCGCCGAGGTGGCCGCCGCGCGCGGCGTGTCGCGGGCCCAGGTCGCGCTGGCCTGGGTGCTGCGCAACCCGGTGATCACCGCGCCGATCGTGGGCACTTCCAAGCCGCACCACCTGGAAGACGCCCTGGCCGCGTTGGACGTCGACCTGACGGAGGACGAGGTGAAGCAGCTGACGGAGCCGTACACGCCGCACGAGGTCGCCGGCTTCGTCTGAGCCGGGCCCGTTCGGCCTACGGAGGTGCCCGATGAGACGGCTTCTGTTGGTGGTCGTGCTCGTCGCGCTCCTGCCTGCGCTGCCGGCGGCGGCAGTTCCGCCGCGGCCCGTGTCCACTCCCGTCCACGAAACGACGGACAGCTATTCCTATGCCAACGCCATCCGGCAGTCGGCGTGGGTGGACACCGGGCACGGCCGGGTCGTGGCGGACATCATCCGCCCCCGAGAGCTGGACAGGACGGCCAAGATCCCGGTGATCATGGAGGCCGGGCCGTACTTCACGTGCTGCGGGCGCGGCAACCAACTCCAGACGAAGACGTACTCCGCCGGCAACCCGGTCGGTTTTCCCTTGTTCTATGACAACTACTTCGTGCCGCGCGGCTATGCGGTCGTGCTGGTCGACCTGGCCGGCACGGGTCGCTCGCCGGGCTGCGTCGACGCGGGCGGGCCGTCGGACATCCGGTCGGCGTCGGCGGTGATCGACTGGCTGAACGGCCGCGGCACGGCCTACACCAGCCTGACGAGTGCGGTCAGCGCCACGGCGTACTGGTCCGACGGCAACGTCGGCATGATCGGCAAGTCGTGGGACGGCACGATCGCAGAAGGTGTCGCGTCGACAGGGATCGCCGGGCTGAAGACCATTGTGCCGATCGCGTCGATCAGCGACTGGTACGACTACTTCCGGGCGTCCGGCGCGCCGCTGGCCAGGGAGAACCTGGGCTCGCTCGCCGCAGTGGTGTCGTCCTGCGCGGTCAGCGCCCTCAACGCGGGGTCACCCGCCAACGGCGACTTCACCCCCACGTATGCCGCCCGCGACTACGTCACGAACGCCGGCAAGGTGCGGGCCAGCGTGTTCATCGCGAACGGCCTGAACGACCACAACGTGCCGACGATCAACTTCGGCCAGTGGTGGCAGGCGTTGCCTCCGTCGGTACCGAAGATGATCTGGCTGTCCCAGGCGGGCCACGTCGACCCGTTCGACTACCGACGCACCGCGTGGGTGAACGAACTGCACCGCTGGTTCGACCACTACCTGATGGGCATCGACAATGGTGTGGAATACGACCCGCAGGCCGCCATCGAGCGCGCCCCCGACCAGTGGGTTTCGTATGCCGCATGGCCGATCCCCGGCACAAGGGCCACCGTGTGGCACCCGACCCCCGGCACATTGGGCCCCGTTGCCGCCACGCTCGGCACATCGGCCACCTTCACCGATGGCGCGGACCGGCTCAGCTATTCGACCGCCCCACTGACCAGACCCACCACGATCTCCGGCACCGTCACGATCACACTGACCGTATCATCGTCCACATCGGACGCACGGCTGTCGGCGTTCCTGGTCGACCACGGCCCGACAACAATCCGCGCCGACGCGGGCGGCGGCATCACGACCCTGGCAACCAAATCCTGCTGGGGCGACAGCACAGCCACCGACTCGGCGTGCTACTTCAACACAGCGCCCAACACGGTGTCGGTATCGGACGACGTGTTCGATCGAGGCTGGGCGGACCTGGGCCACTACGCAACCCTGGCCAACAAACAGCCGTTGACACCGGGCCGGCCGTACACGATCACGTTCCCCATGAACAGCACCGACCACACCATCCCGGCCGGCCACACCCTCTCCCTGATCATCGGCGGCACGGACAACGGCTACATCGACGGCCCGTCAAGCCACCCGACCCTGACGGTCGACCTGGCCGCCAGTTCGGTACTACTGCCGTTGGCACGCTGACCGCCGTTCTTTAGTCTGGCCGGCGTGCGGGATCTGGTGGCGTTGCCCAAGGCGCACCTGCATGTGCACCTGGAGAGTGCGATCCGGTGGTCGACGCTGCGGGAAATCGGCGCGGCCAACGGGGTCGACGTGCCGACCGGCCGGACATCGTTCGCCGGTTTCGCCGCGTTCGCCGCGCACAACAGGCTGGTGCGGGCCTGTCTGCGTCGGCCTGCGGACTTCGTTCGGGTCGGCCGGGAGTTCTGTGTCGACCAGGCCACCGACGGGGTCGGGTACGTGGAGGTGACGTTCACGGCCGCGTCGCACGAGGAACGGCTCGGTGCGCCGGACATGCCGTTGGCGGCGTTGTCGGAGGGTCTGGCACTCGGCCGGGCCGACACCGGCATCGAGTGCCGGGTCCTGCTGGACCATCCGCGCCGCCGGTCGGTCACCCGCGCCTGGCGCACCCTGGAACTGGCGCTGCGGCACGACGCGGTCGGCATCGGCCTGGCCGGTGCCGAATCCCACCCGGTCGAGCCGTTCGCCGCCGTGTTCGCGGCGGCCGACGAAGCCGGGATCCGGTTGGTGCACCATGCCGGCGAGGAGTGCGGACCGGCCAGCATTCGGTCCGCGGTCGGCGTGGGGCGCGCGGACCGGATCGGCCACGGCATTCGCGCTGTCGACGACCCGGAGTTGCTGGCCGAACTGCGTACGCGGGCGATTCCGCTCGAGGTGTGTCCGTCGTCCAACGTGGCGCTGGGTCTGGTGCGGTCGATGGCGGATCATCCGCTGCCGCGGTTGCTGGCCGCCGGCCTCACGGTGACACTGAATGCCGACATCCCAACGAGCGTTGGCACATCGCTGTCCGAGGAGTACCGGCGGGTCCGCGACACCTTCGCCCTCGACGACGCCGCCATGGCCAACCTGGCCAGAGCCGCCGTGCGTGCCTCGTTCGCCGCTACCGCAACGAAAAACCGCCTGGCGGACGGCATCGACGCCTGGCTGGCCGAGCCCTGATGCCGCTACGGCCCGACGTCCCACGTGGCCAGTCGGTCGATCCCGATTCCGGTGGTCAACAAGCGTTCCTTGCGGTTGCCGAGCAGGCGCTGCGTCCAGTTCACGAAACCACCGTCCGCCACGTCGAACCGCCTGTCACCGTCGACGAGAACCGCCTGAAACGCGAAGCCCGTGTAGTAGTCGCGGCCGGCCTCCCGATCCGGGTGGTCGACGACGGTCACGTCGGGCAGCGCCGCCCGCACCGCGTCGACGACGACCGCGTACCGCGGCTGCCACGCGGTGAGCCGCAGTTCCACCTGGCCGGGTAGGGCGGTGGCCACGTAACGCAGGTGCTCGACCGCGTGCCGCCGCTCGAACGCCAGGTCGCCGGTGTCCCGGCCTGCGGTGACCATGCCGAACAGGCCGAAGTGCGCCGACAACCCGGGCGCCCGCAACGCCTGCGCGCGCACCACGCGCTGCGCCGCCGCGAGCCGCACCTCAGTGGTCGACCGGGGGCCGAGTTGCTGCCGCGCGTCGGCCGCGACCAGCGCCAGGCCGTTCGTCGGGTCGGCGGCGACCTCGTTGCCGCGCACCGTCGCCAGCACCTTGTCCTGGTGCACAGGGCCGACGACCGAGTGCAGCCCCAGCGGCGCGACAGGTGCCAACGTCACCGGCTGGAAACCCGTTGGCAGCAAGGAGATCAGCCGGTCCTCGGTGGCACGCAGCAGCGCGTGGGGCAGTTCGGCCGGTGTCACGAAACGATCCTCGCGGTAGCGGCGGAACACGTCGGCCGGGCTGAGCCGCTGGGTGCGCAGCCGCAGCACGCGCAGCAGCAGCGTGGTCAGGTCGGCGCCGGACAGGCCGACCAGCCGGTCCGTGATCGCCGGGTCGCCCGACTGCCGCACGACCCTGGCCAGTGGCGAAGTCATGGCCATGGGTACCACCCCGAACCGGCCGACCGCCAACGACTTACGCTCGTGGGATGACGGAACACTGTCTCGTTCTGACCACAGTGGACAGTTCGGACGCGGCGAACCTGCTGGCCCGGGTGGCGGTCGAGGCGCGGGCGGCGGCGTGCGTGCAGGTCGTCGGGCCGATCAGCAGCACCTACCGGTGGGACGGCGAGCTCACCACCGACCAGGAATGGCAGGTGCAGTTCAAGACGACCGTCGACGCGCTCGACCGGCTGCGCGAACTGATCACCGCGCACCACACCTATGACCTGCCCGAGATCCTCGCCGTGCCGGTGCTCGGCGGCAGCGCCGCATACCTGCGGTGGGTCACCGACGAGACACGGCCGAACTGAACCGATGCACTCACCCCGTAGACTCGGCCCGGTGCGCGGAGGTCGAGCCAGGTCGGTCAGGACGCTGGCCGTGGCCATGCTCGTCCTGTTCCTCACCGCCGCAGGCGATGCGGCACCCGTGCCGCCGCCGACCCAGCCCGGCCCGCCCGCGCACGCGCCGCTGACCATCGTGTCGCTGGGCGACAGCACGGTATCCGGCGAGGGCGCGGGCGAGTACGAGCCCGGCACCGACGGCCAGCACGACGACTGGTGCCATCGCTCCGCGGTCGCCGAGATCCACGAGACGCACCTGCCCGGTGTCCTGCGGACGATCAACCTGGCGTGTTCCGGCGCGGACAGCAACCAGGTCGGGCTCGGCAACGCGGTCCACTACACGGAACGCTCACAGACCGCGCAACTGGCCGCGCTGGCCACCCACGATCGGGTGGTCGCGATCGTGGTCGCGGTGGGCGCCAACGACGATCCGCACTTCGCCGAGGTGTTGAACAACTGCGTGAGCGCATGGGCCGAGCGGGGCAGTTGCAGCGCCGGCTTCGAGCCTGCGTGGCAGCAGCGGATCAACCGGATGGTGCCCAAGGTCGTCAAGGTGCTGCGGGACATCCGTGCCGCCATGGCGAAGGTCCACTACCAGCCGAGCGACTACCAGGTGGTACTCCAGTCCTACGCGGCACCGATCGGCCCGAACACGGCCGGTCCGCTGCTCAGCCTGGCCGGCTGCCCGTTCCGCGAGATCGATCTGCAGTGGGTGCGCACCACCGCCGTCCGCGTGCTGGACGACGGCCTGCGCACGGCAGCGAGCCAGGCCGGGGTCCGGTTCCTCGACCTGGCCCGCGCCGGACTCGGTCACGAGGCGTGCTCAGGCGGCGGCACCAATACCTCGAACGAGTGGTTCACCCGGCTGACCGTGGCATGGCAGGACATCACCAACCAACAGCGGGTCGGACACGCGCTCCAGGAGTCGTTCCACCCCAACGCGCGCGGCCAGACCGCGTTCGGCGGCTGTCTCAGCCAGTTCCTGACCACCGCGGACCGGTCCGCCACCTGCCTGGCCGGCGCGAACGGCGTGCTGCACCCGGCCGCGACGGTGGCCGGTTAGCCGGGCTGGGCGGCCAGGCGGGCGAGCAGTTGGGGCAGCAGCCCGGTCGCGGCGGCCGAGCCGAGCGGGTTGGTGTAGTCGCGGTAGCGCACGGCCTCACCGTCCCGCACGGTCAGCACACCAACGCCGGACGCGAACCGGAACGGCTGCCCGGTCGCCTTCGTGACGCCGGCGACCTCGTGTTCGAGCACCAGCACCTCGGGGTCGACGGTCTCGTGCACCACGGTGTCGAACGTGGTGATCTCGATCAGGCTCGCGAGGTCACGGCGGCTTTCCACCAGGTGCTCGCGGATCTCGGCTCGGCCGTTGATCACCGCCGGCCAGCCCGGGTTCTCGAACGGGTACTCGAACACCGCGTCCGCGGCGAAGAGGTCGGCGAAGCCGGCCAGGTCGGCCTGGGACAGCCGCTGCCGCATCAGTTCCGCGATGTCATGTGGGGTATCGACCATGGTCCCTCCGCAGTAAACGGGGCGCTTGCCCCGGTTAGAGCCAGGGTAGCGGAATCGGACGTCGTTCGCTCCACCGAGTGGTATACGGTCACCCACCAAGGGCGGCATCGCACTCAAATCGGCTGAAAGAACACCCAACCCTGCGGCGGCCGAGGTCGGCAAGCGCGGCCCTGCTGTCAGCGGTACAGCTTCTCGGAGTAGGCAGGCCCGTAGTAGTGCTCCAACTCCTCGATAGTCTCGTCAGGACGTTCCAGGGTCCGCGCGATCACCGGCCGCTTCGGTACCGCATCCGGCGTCCATGACTCGGGCCGCCAGAGGTCTGAGCGTAGGAATGCCTTGGAGCAGTGGTAGAAGACCTCTTCGATGCGGACCACTATGGCCAGTTTCGGTCGGTGGCCGCGCACGATCAGGTCGTCGAAGAACGGGGCCTCGCGTACCAGGGTGGCGTGGCCGTTGATCCGCAGCGTGTCGCCGCGGCCGGGTACCAGATAGAGCAGCCCGATGTGTGGATTGGCCAGTATGTTGCGGAAGCCGTCGACCCTGCGGTTGCCGGGGCGGTCCGGTAGCGCGATGGTCGTGTCGTCGAGGACCAGCGTGAAACCCGGCGGGTCGCCCTTCGGGGACACGTCACATCGGCCGTCTGCGTCGGAGGTGGCCAGTAGGCAGAACGGTGACTCGGCCAGCCAGGCTCGGTCCAGTTCGTGCAGGCGGGTGCGTACCTTGCCGGCGGCTCCCGCGCTGGGCTGCCCGACCAACTCGGTCAGCTCGTCCAGCGACGTGATCTCGACTTGTTCCCTCGTGTCCGTCAACCCGTCCTCCTCAGCTGGTTGTCGCAACCGCCGCCGAGTCTACGAGACCGGACCGATTCGTCGGAATTCTTTTCAGTAGGCACTGAAGTTATAGTTATTTATACAACCGGAGGTCGGCCCTCGAACGGGGTCGACAGGACCACCGTGGTGTGGGTGGACACGCTGGCCGACTCGCGGATCTGGCGCAGCAGGTCCTCCAGCGACGCGGGACTCGCCACCCGCACCAGCAACACGTACGACTCGTTGCCGGCCACCGAGTAGCACGCCTCGATCTGCGGCAACTCCTGCAACCGGCTCGGATAGTCGTCCGGCGCGGCCGGGTCGATCGGGGTCAGCGAGATGAGCGCCGTCAACGGCAGGCCGAGTTGCTCCATGTCGAGGCGGGCCGTGTAGCCGCGCACGGCACCTCGCTGTTCCAGCCGCCGCACCCGCTGGTGCACGGCGGACACGCTCAGGCCCACCCGTTCGGCCAGGTCGGTCAGGGTGCAGCGGCCGTCGCCGACCAGTTCGCGCAGGATCGCCCTGTCAATCGCCTCGAGCGGCGACGTCACAGTTGGACCAGGTCGTGCGACTGGTTGTTCAGCGAGGCGACGCCGTGGTCGGTGACCACCACGATGTCCTCGATCCGGGCACCCCA
>DASXXM010000539.1:0-3224 GCA_036503065.1 Pseudonocardiaceae bacterium
CCCGACCGCCACCTCGTTGACCTTCACCGCCGCCTGCGGCACCAGGTCCAGCACGTCGCCGAACTGCGCCGTCACCTCGTACGGGTGCGAACCGAGGTCCGCGCCGCCGGGCAGCGGGATGTCATAGACGCCAGCAGAACCACAACTCGCCGTCAGCATCGCGATGCCGATCGCCGCCCCGCCGACAACGGATTTCCGCATCAGTTCCCACCTCCGAGCGGCAGTCCGGGCACCTGGCCGACCGACGGCAGCGGCAGCGGCGGTGGATCAGCCTGCGGGGACTGGAACGCGCCGGCCGCGCTCAGTTCCAGCAGGTCCGCGCGGCCGTTCAGGGTGAGGTGGCTCGGGTCGTAGGCGCCGAGCAGGTTCGTCACCGCGAGCGGGAAGACGTCGAGTGACTCCGCGAGCGACGTCCGCTGGTTCACCAGCAGTTGCGTTATCGACGCCAGTTTGTCCACATCGGACTTGATGAGGCTTCTGTTGCCGCTGATGAAGTCCCGCACCTGGCCCAGCGCCGTGGCCAGCTCGCTCAGCGCGGCGCCGAGGTCGGTTCGGTCGCCGGCCAGGAAGCCGGACACCGATGCGAGCTGGTTGATCGCCGTGCGCACCTGGCTGTCGTTGTTCTTCAACGTCGACGTGAACTGCTGGAGGTTCGTGATCGTGCCGAACAGGTTGTCCGACGAGCCGTTCAGCGTCCGCGCCGCCGCGCCGAGCTGCTGGATGACGGTGCCCAGTGCCGCGCCGTTGCCGGCCAGGTTCGCCGCGCCCGTGTTCAGCAGGTCCGACAGCGCGCCGTTGCTGTTGGCGCCGTTCGGACCCAGTGCCGTGGTGAGCTCGTTGAGGCTGTTGTACAACTGGTCCAGCTCGACCGGCGTCGCCGTCCTGCCGACCGGGATCACGGCACCGTCGCGCATCGCGGGGCCACCGGAGTACGCGGGCGCGAGCTGCACGTACCGGTCGCTGACCACGCTCGGCGCCACCACGACGGCCGACGCGTTCGCCGGCACGGTCACGTCGCCGTCGACCGTCATCGTCACGCGCACGCCGGTGCCGACCGGCGTGACCGAGTCCACCGAGCCGACCGTCACCCCGAGCACCCGCAGGTCCGAGCCGGGGTAGACGCCGACGGTCTCGGCGAAGTACGCGGAGATCGTCTTCGCGCCCAGGTCGCGGAACACCCACCACACCGCGCCCGTGCCGACCAGCGCGAGCGCCAGCGCGGCCGCGACGTAGCGGGACGTGCGCTTCGCCTTCCTGGTGCGGAACATCACTTGCCCCCCAACGGTTTCTGTGGCGGCGCGCAGCCGGTGGCCGGCCCGGTGCCCGGCGGGAGATAGCTGGGCGGGATCAGCCCGCACAGGTAGGCGTCCAGCCACCTGCCGTTGCCCAGCGTGTTGCCGACCAGCCGGTAGTACGGGCCGGCCAGTGCCAGCGCCTGGTCGAGGTTGGTCTGGTTGCGTTGCAGGATGTCGGTGACCTGGCCCAGTTCCTGGAGCATCGGCGTGAGCTGCGCCGTGTTGTCCGTGACGACACCGGACAGTTCCGTTGCCAGTTGCTCGGTGCCGGTGAGCAGGTCGGCGATCGCGGTGCGCCGGTCTTGCAGCTCGGCCAGCAACTGGTTGCCGTCGTTGAGCAGTGCCGCGAACTCGCTGTCGTCCTGCGCGAGTACGCCGGTGAGTTTCTTCGTGTTGGCAAGGAGTTCGGCGAGCTGGTTGTCGCGCGACGCGATCGTGGTGGACAGCGCCGCCAGGCCGGTGAGTGCCTGGTGCACGTCGGGGGCTGAGTCGCCGAACGTCTGGGAGATCGCCTCGAAGCTGTTCGCGAGCTGCGTCGTGTCGATCCGGCCCACCGTGTCGGCGAGGCCGTTGAACGCCTCGGACACGTCGTAGGGCGACACCGTTCTGCTCGTGGGGATGTCCTGGCCCGGATTCTGCGCCGCGGGTCCGAGCGGGTCGACGGCGAGGTACTTCGCGCCGAGCAAGGTCTTGATCTTGATCGCGGCGGTGCTTCTGTTGCCCACCCAGGTGTCCTTGACCTTGAAGCGCACTCGAACCCGGTCGCCGGCCAGGGTCACGCCCGTCACCGTGCCGACCTTCACCCCGGCGACCCGCACCTCGTTGCCGGTCACCAGGCCCGCCGACTCGGTGAAGTCGGCCGTGTAGGTGGTGCCGCCGCCGATCAGCGGCAGGTCGTCGTAGAAGTAGGCGAACAGGCCGACGACGACGAGCACCACGATGCCGACCGCGCCGACGGTCACCGGGTTCCGTTCCCTGATCGGTTTCATCCCCGGCACCTCGACTCGGTCACGGGCAGGCCGGTCGGCGGGCTGCCGCCGTCCGTGGTGGCGCCGGTCACGGTGGCCGAACACAGGTAGAAGTTCAGCCACGACCCATGCGATGCCAGCGTGCCGAGCTGCTGGTACTTGATCGGCAGGTTGTGCAGGAACGTGTCCAGCACCCCGGAGTTGTCGGCGAGGTTCGTGGAGAGCTGCCCGAGCGCCGCGATGTCCTGTTGCAGCGGCGCCCGGCCCAGTTGCAGCAGTCCCGCGGTGCTGTTGGTGAGGCTGCCGATGCCGCTGATCGCGTCGCCGATCGGCCTGCGGTCGGCGGCGAGGCCGGAGACCAGCTGTTGCAGCGTGGTGACCAGGTCGGAGAGTTCGCCGCCACGGGAGTTCACCGTGTTCAGCACGGCGTTCAGGTTGTCGATCACCTGGCCGATCACCTGATCGCGGCCGGCCAGCGTGGTCGTCAGGGACGCGGTGTGCGCGATCAGGCTGTCCACCGTGCCGCCCTCACCCTGGAGGACCTGCACGATCTCGCTGGAGAGCTGGTTCACGTCCGTCGGCGACAGTGCCTGGAACAGTGGTTTGAAGCCGTTGAACAGGTCCGTCAGGTCGAGCGCGGGGTGCGTGTGCGCGATGTCGATCGTGGCGCCCGGCGCGAGCGTGCCCATCGGCCCGGCACCCTGGTCCAGCGCGATGTACCGCTGGCCGACCAGGTTGCGGTACTTGATGGTCGCGGTGACCGACGCGGGCAGCGCACGGTCGGCCTGCACCGCGAACGCCACCCTGGCCAGCCGCTGCCGGGTGACGGCGATCTGCTCGACCTGCCCGACCCGCACGCCCGCGATCCGCACGTCGTCGCCCACGTTCAGCGACGTCACGTCGGTGAAGACGGCGTAGTAGCCGGTGGTGGCGCCGACATCGGTGTTGGCGATCGTGATGC
>DASXXM010000540.1:0-8103 GCA_036503065.1 Pseudonocardiaceae bacterium
CCAAGGTCCAGCGGGCGTAAGCGGCCACTGCGCAGCGCGGCCGCGGTCGCCACGGCGGCGGCCAGCGGTTCCGCGGGCAGGGACAACGCCCTGGCCAGGTCGTTGCCGGTGCCGGCGGGTACGACCGCCAGCGCCGTGCCGCTGCCGGCGCAGGCCTGCACCGCGACGTGGGCCATGCCGTCGCCGCCCAGCGCGACCAGCACGTCGGCACCCGCGTCCACGGCATGGCGGGCGAGCGCGGCGCTGCCCTCGGCGGAGTACGCGACCAGGGTGTCCAGGCGGTCCACTGACTCACGCAGGGTGGCCGCCACCCGGCCGGCCACCCGTGCCGCGGCGCCCATCCCCGCCGCCGGACTGACCAGCAGCGCCGCGATCACGAGGTCACCGGGCGATCGTCACGTGGCGTCGTCGTAACTGGGCTGTTCCGGGATCGGCTCGGTCGGTCCCAGCGGGGACACCTCGTCGTCGTCGAGGCCGTCGAAACCCTCGTCGACCCGTTGCCGGTCCTTGCGGCGGTCGTGCACACGGGAGATCTGCACGGCCACTTCCAGCAGCAGGGTCAGGCCGCCGGCCAGCGCGATCATCGAGATCGGGTCCTGGCCGGGGGTGGCGAAGGCGGCGAACACGAAGAGGCCGAAGATCATGCCCCGACGCCAGACCTTCAGTTTTTCGTACCTGACCACGCCGATCCGGTTGAGCATCACCACCAGCAGCGGCAGTTCGAAGCTCACACCGAAGATGACCAGCAGGTTGAGCATGAACGAGATGTAGGCCGTCGCGGCCAGTGCCGTAACGAACTGGCCGCCGCCCACACTGGACAGCACCTTCAGCGCCGTGGGGAACACCAAGTAGGCCATCAGAGCACCGGCCGTGAACAGCAGGACCGCCGCCGTGACGAACGTGGTGGCGAACTTGCGTTCCTTGCGGTACAGGCCAGGGGTGATGAACGCCCAGATCTGGTACAGCCACAGCGGGCTGGTCAGCACGAAGCCGGCCGCGATGCCGACCTCGAGCCGGATCTTGAAGCCCTCGAACGGCTGCGTCTGCAACAGCGCGCACGGCTGGTTGGCGAAACTGACCCGCTGGGTGACCGGCAGCCGGCAGTACGGGTCGTTCATCAGTTGGCCCAGCGACGGTATCGGGCCGACGTGGTAGACGAACCACAGGAAACCGATGATCGAACCGGCGAGCACCGCGAGCGCGGCGAAGCCGAGGCGCCTGCGCAGCTCGTAGAGGTGTTCGATCAGTGTCATCGTGCCGTCGGGGTTGATGCGACGGCTACGACGACGTTTCGCGTCCCGGCGTCCACCAGCCGGGCGGAACGGGTTCTGCTGCGACACCGGTGGAGTCCGTTCTCGTCAGCTGGTCAGCGCTGCTGTTCGCCCTGGGCCGGCGCCTGGTCGGCAACGGGTGCCGCGTACGGCTGCTGGGGCTGCTGCGCGTAGCTCTGCGGCGGGGCGAAGGGCGCGGAGAGCTGCGGCGGGGGAGCCTGCTGGGCCGCGCCGTTGGCGCCGCCGGCCGCTGCCTCCTCCTCGTGCATGCCCCGAGTCTCGGCCCGGAAGATGCGCATGGACTTGCCGATGCCGCGCGCCGCGTCCGGTAGCCTCTTGGCGCCGAACAAGACGATGATCAGCACTGCAATGATCAGCAGATGCGGCCAGCCGAATCCGTTAAGCACGGTTGTCCTCCCGTTCTACGCTGCCCCTGATCGTACGCGGCGCAGCCGTCGTCAACCTATTTCGTTGCTGATCCAATTTGAGATTGGTCACCGCGACGCCGAGCGCGGCGTAACGCGCCCGCAGCATCCCGGTCCGATCGGTGAGGTAGTCCGCGAGCCACCCGCGCACCATCCCGAACCTACGCAGCGAGCTACGAAGCCGCAGGCCCAGGGCCACCAGGAGCACCACGCCGACGGCGAGCAGCCCGATCAGGAACGGTACGAAAGGCACGGGAACACCGTAGCGCGCTCAGGTGGCTTGCAGGTGATCCGCTCGTGTCAAAGCCTGCCGGGCGCATGACATCACGGCGTAGGCCAGTTCGTCCGGTTGCGCCACGATCACCTCGCCCGCCTGGCCGAGGATCAGCCGAACCATCCACGACGTGTCCGAATAGCGCATCCGGACCGTCGCCCGGCCGCCGTCCAGCTCGGTCAGGTCCTCGACCGGGTAGTACTCCGCGATCCAGCGGGCGTCCGGTGCCAGCGTCAGGACGGCTTCGCGCTGGTCGGGCTCGGGGCGGAAGAGTCCTTCCGACACGTCGTGCGGCCGGGCGTGCGGCGGCGGTGCGGCCTGCTCGGCCAGTACCTCCAGCTGGTCGATGCGGTCGAGGCGGAACAGGCGCACGTCCTCGGCCAGCCGGCACCAGGCTTCCAGGTAGGTCCGGCCCTCGACCAGCAGCATCCGCATCGGATCGACGGTGCGGTCGCTGATCTCGTCGCGGGACGCGGTGTAGTACCGGATGCGCAGGGCCCTGCGCCCGGCCAGCGCGGACAGCACGACCTCGCGGGTGTGGCCGGTCGTCTCGTTCTCGCGCATGGTGAGGCCGACGACGACACCGGCGGGCTGCGCCTGGCCGACCGCGGACTCGATCTTGGCCAGGGTGCGGCGGACCGCGTCGCTGTCCACCACACCCGGGGTGTTCGCGAGCGCGCGCAGGGCCACCAGCAGGGCGGTTGCCTCGGCCGCGGTCAGGCGCAGCGGGCGGCTCATGCCGGCGTCGTAGGTGACGGTGATCGTCTCGCCCTCGAAGGACAGGTCGATCAGGTCGCCGGGGCCGTAACCGGGCAGCCCGCACATCCACAGGAGCTCGAGATCCTTGCGCAGCTGCCTCGGTGTGACGGCGAAGTCGGCCGCGGCCTCGTCCAGCGGGATGCCGGGGCGGGCGATCAGGTACGGCACCAGCGCCAGCAGGCGCGGCAGCCGGTCGGCCGCCGTATTGGCTGCTGCCTTGTTAGCTGCTGCCTTGTTCACATTCACAAGTCCGCTCCCCCGCTGTGCGCGTCGAGCACGCCGAGCAGGCGCTCCCGGACGTTCTTGCGCAGCACGTCGGGCTCCAGCACGACGACGTCCATGGCGTGCCCGGCCAACCAGCCGGCGGCCGACTCCGGGAAGCGCAGCTCGACGGTGACCTCGTCGCCGAGCTCGCCGTCCAGCGTCCGCTCGCCGACGACGGTGGCCTGGCGACGGACGCCCTGCGCCCGACCCTTGGCCACCCACAGCCGCGCGAACGTGGTGTGCCGCGGGTCATGCGGGCCGCCGAGCACGTGCTCCATCAGGTTGACGCCGGCCGGGCGGACCACCTTGCCGGGGCGCCCGATCGGCTTGACCTCGCCGACCACGCGGGACAGCCGGAAGCAGCGCGGCGCCGCCCGGTCGCGGTCCTGGCCGACCAGGTACCACCGGCTGCGCCAGGACACCACGCCCCACGGCTCGACGGTCCTGGTCATCGGCTCGCCGACGGCGGAGCGCCGGTACGCGAACGTGACCGCCTGGCTCGCCTGGACGGCGGCCAGCAGCGGCGCGAACGCCGGTTCACCGGTCCGCACCCGTGGTTCCACCCTGGCCACGGCGTCCTCGTCCACGTCGACGCCTGCCGCGCGCAGCTTCAGCATCGCGCCCTGGGCGGCACCGGTGAGTTCCGGCGAGTCCCACAGCCGTACGGCCAGCGCCACGGCGGCCGCCTCATCCGGTTCCAGGTCGATCTCGCCGAGTTCGTAGTCGCGGCGGGCGATGCGGTAGCCGTCTGTGCCGTCGAACGCCGAGTTGCGGCCGGTCTCCAGTGGCACGCCGAGGTCGCGCAGCTCGGCCTTGTCCCGCTCGAACATGCGGAAGAAGGCCTCGTCGGATGGCGCGTCGGCATAGCCGGGGACGATGCCCCTGATCCGCTCCGCGGTCAGGTAGGACCGGGTGGACAGCAGGCAAAGCACCAGATTGACAAGACGCTCCGCGCGCGCGGTGGACACGCTGCACCTTAACTCCGACCAGTCGAACAGAGCATCCGGACCTGCCGGAACCAACCGGTTCGACTTGACCTTCATACCCCATCGGGGTATCTCTATACCCGGATGGGGTATGAAGGAGGCGTTATGACGCACGTGTGGGCGGCGCTGGGGATGGCGGGCTCGATGGCCTGGGAGATCCTGTGGGCGCTGATCCTGGGGTTCCTGCTGTCCGCGATCGTGCAGGCCGTGGTCCGGCGGGAGACGGTGGTCCGGCTGATGGGCGACCACCGGCCGCGCAACCTTGCCGTGGCCACCGGACTGGGCATGGCGTCGTCGTCGTGTTCGTATGCGGCGGTCGCGCTGGCCAGGTCGCTGTTCCGCAAGGGCGCGGACTTCACGGCGGCCATGGCGTTCGAGATCGCGTCGACCAACCTGGTGGTGGAACTCGGCGTGATCCTGGCGCTGCTGATGGGCTGGCAGTTCACGGCGGCCGAGTTCGTCGGCGGACCGATCATGATCGTGCTGCTCGCGGTGCTGTTCCGGCTCGTGCTGCGCGGTCCGCTGGTGGCGCGGGCACGGGAGCAGGCCGAGCGCGGTGTGGCCGGCTCGATGGAGGGTCACGCGGCAATGGACATGTCGGCGCCGGGCGACGGCTCGTTCCGGCGTCGGCTGTTGTCGCCCGGTGGGTTGACGTCGGTGTCGCACCTGTTCGTGATGGAGTGGGCGGCCATCCTGCGGGACCTGGTGATCGGGCTGCTGATCGCGGGGGCCGTCGCGGCGTGGGTGCCGGACTCGTTCTGGCAGGGGTTCTTCCTCAGCGGGCATCCGGTCGCGGCCGCGGTGTGGGGGCCGATCGTCGGGCCGATCGTGGCGATGCTGAGCTTCGTGTGCTCGATCGGGAACGTGCCGCTGGCCGTGGTGCTGTGGAGCGGTGGGATCAGCTTCGGCGGGGTGGTCGCGTTCATCTTCGCCGACCTGCTGATCCTGCCGATCCTGAACATCTACCGGAAGTACTACGGCACCCGGATGGCGCTGGTGGTGGCCGGCACGTTCTACCTGGCGATGGTGCTCGCCGGCTACCTGGTCGAACTGCTGTTCGGCGGCCTGGGCCTGGTGCCGGACCGGGCACGCGCGCACCTGCCGACCGGCGGCATCTCGTGGAACTACACCACGTGGCTGAACCTGCTGTTCCTAGCGCTGGCCGGCCTCCTGGTAATGCGGTTCTTCCGCAGCGGCGCAGGCCCGATGCTACGAATGATGGGCGGCGCCCCCGAAGCCACACACGAACACCAACACTGACGAACCAGGTCGGGAGTCCGGGGCAAAGCCCACCGGGCGGGGCCCGAGGCGAAGCCCACCGGGCGGGGGTCCGGGGGCGAAGCCCACCGGGCGGGGTCTGGGGGCGAAGCCCACCGGGCGGGGGTCCGGGGGCGCAGCCCACCGGGCGGGGGTCCGGGGGCGCAGCCCACCGGGCGGGGTCTGGGGGTTGCACCCCCAGAAGACACGGAGCGGACGACCCAGGTTCGCGCGTTCCGCGAACATGGGTCGCCGGAATCCGCTGTCACCGGGAGCCCTGGAGGTGGCCTCCGGTGACAGCGGATCGTCAGTGTTGATGCTCTACGGCAGCGGCCGGCACGACCACCTGTGTGTTCCAGCCTGATCATGATCGCACACGTGTTCGAACATCGCTGTGCGAGATTTATCACGGGTGTTACCAGTAGCGGGGTTGCCCCGGGATGGTCTCCAGATCAGCCAGGAGCAGGTCCCGGTCCTCATCCTCGGTGATGTCCGCCGCCGCCGCGAGGGCCTTGTCGGTGAAGCCACGTGCCGCGTCCGGATCCGGGACCACGGCGGCCGCCCTGGCCAGCGCCTCGTAGGCGAAGGCGAGGTCCCAGTCGCCGATGCCGTGCTCCAGGCAGACGTCCAGTACCCGTTGGGCGTGGTGGGTGGCCGGCTCGGCGCGACCCAGTACGGCGTAGACGCGGGAGATCTGCCACTCGCCCCGAGCCAGGTGCGCCGGGGTCGCGGATGGCGCCTGGCCCCAGTGGTAGCGGGAGGCGTGCGCGGTGTGGATCATGCGGTCGTCGTCGGCCGTCGTGCGGTTCTCCTGCTCCATCAGCCGCCAGGTCTGGTTGAACAGTTGGGCGCCGAGCATCCGTTCGTCCGTGACCGTGCCGGTGCCGGGCGGGCTGCTGTTGGTGGGCTGGGTGTCCGTTGACATGTCGATCCCCTCGCTGATCAGGTGGTCGATGCGGTGCAGCGCGCCGCGTAGCCGGGTGGTGCGGGCGTCCAGGAGGCGCCGTTGGTCGCGCAGGATCTCGTCGAGCACGCCGGTGTCGCCGGCCTGCCAGGCCGTGGTGGCCACGCGGACCTGGTCCAGCGGCAGTTCGACGGAGCGCAGTGTCCAGACGAGGCGGGCCAGTTCGATCTGGTCCGGGTGGTAGCGGCGGTAGCCGGTGTCGGGGTCGACGGCGACCGGTCGCAGCAGGCCGATGCGGTCGTAGTGGCGCAGGGCCTTGGCGGTCAGCCCGGTGCGTCGGGCCAGTTCGCCGACCGAGAGCAGCTCGTCCGCCATGCGGATGACGGTAGGACGTTGCCGCGGGTCAAGCTCAAGTCACTCGAGGGTGTTGTGATGATCGTTTCGAGTTGCGGGTTGGGGATGTTGGCGGTTCGTTGGCGTTCATGGGTGTGCGCTGGCTCGTGGGGGTTCTGGTCGCGGCGGCGGTGCTGGCGCCGGGCACGGCGGCGGCGGTGACACCGGGGATAGCCGGCGGGGACGCGGTCGACATCGCGGACGTGCCCTGGATGGTGGCGCTGATCGACCAGGATGGCTATCCGTTCTGCGGCGGCACGCTGATCAGCCCGGCCGTCGTGGTCACGGCGGCGCACTGCCTGGCCGGTCGCGCGGCGGGCGGCATCCTCGTGGTGGGCGGCAGGTCGGACCTGAGCGAGGTCGCCAAGGGCGAGACCGTGTCCGGGGTCGACTCGATCGCGGTCGAACCGGGGTTCCTGGCCGCGCAGCGGGGCCAGGACATCGCCGAACTGACGCTGGTGGACAGGTTCCCGTACCGACCGCTGCCGGTGGCCACCGATGACGTCTACCGACCCGGCACGATCGGCACCGTCCTTGGCTGGGGTCGGCTGGCTCAGGGTGCTCCCGCCAACACCGTGCTGCGCGCGGCCCGGGTGCCGATCGTGGCCGAACAGCGGTGTGCGCAGCTCTACGACGCGGTGATCTCCGGCACCGGCTACGACCCGGAGGCGATGTTCTGCGCGGGCGGCGACGGCCACGACGCATGTCAGGGCGACGCGGGCGGCCCACTGGTGATCGACGGCACGCTGGCCGGCATCGTGAGCTGGGGCATCGGCTGCGACAGCTACCCCGGCTTCTACACCAAGGTCACGACCTACCTCACAGCGAGCCGATCAGGCGCTCCACCCGCTCGTCAACCGCCCGGAACGGGTCCTTGCACAACACGGTCCGCTGGGCCTGGTCGTTCAGCTTCAGGTGCACCCAGTCGACCGTGAAGTCCCGGCCCGCGGCCTGCGCGGCGGCGATGAAGTCACCACGCAGCTTGGCCCGCGTGGTCTGCGGCGGGATGTCCTTGGCGGCCTCGATGTCGTCGTCGTTGGTCACACGTTCGACCAGGCCCTTGCGCTGGAGCAGGTCGAACACGCCCCGGCCGCGGCGGATGTCGTGGTAGGCGAGGTCGATCTGGGCCACCCTGGCGTTCGACAGCTCCATGCCGTTCTTGGCTCGGTACTGCTCGACCAGCCGGTACTTGATGGCCCAGTCGATCTCGCGGTCGATCTTGGAGAGCTCCTGGCTCTCCACGGCGTCCAGCGTCCGGCCCCACAGCTCGATCACCCGGTCGGCCACCGGGTCCGAGCCCCGCCGGGACACGTGTTCCGCGGCCTTGGAGTGGTACTCGCGCTGGATGTCCAGGGCGGACGCCTCCCGGCCGCCCGCCAGCCGGACCGGGCGCTTGCCGGTCAGGTCGTGGCTGATCTCGCGGATGGCACGGATCGGGTTGTCCAGGCTGAAGTCCCGGAACTGCACGCCCTGCTCGATCATCTCCAGCACCAGGTTCGCGCTGCCCACCTTCAGCAGCGTGGTCACCTCGGACATGTTCGAGTCGCCGACGATGACGTGCAGGCGGCGG
>DASXXM010000541.1:0-3486 GCA_036503065.1 Pseudonocardiaceae bacterium
GTACCGGTGGGCGCCGACAATCCCGACAGTTGACCAAAACGGCACTGCTCTACACATTTAGACACAGTCCACCGAACTGTTACGCAACCCCTTGCGTCGGCACACCACCGTCGGGATGTCTCACCAGGCCGAAAGGTCGGCCAGCAACCGGTCGATGTCGAAGTGGGTGCTCTCGGTGCCGACCGGAACCAGATCGGTGGTGTGACCGAGAAAGTCCTCGGTGTCGTCGCGATCCAGTTCGAAAGTGGCGCTGCCACTGGGCGAGCGGATGTCCAGCAGCAGCGTGTCGTCTTCCGGATGCGGCTGGATCCGGAGGTCGCCCTCGCCCGCGGGGGCGGTCAGGCCGTCGATCAGCAGGTCCCGAGCGAAGATCCATTCGACCCACCGGCCGCGTTCGGTGGCGAAGGCGACGGTGAGTGCGTACGGCTCGTCGGCCCGGTAGGTCCAGCGGGTGCTGACCGGCACCGGCTCACCCTGGGTGTGCAGCGCGGCTATGTGTTCGTGGTGGATGGTCGTGGCGGTCATGGCTGGTCCCTCCTGTTCTCGGTGCTCGTGAACAGGAGTCGCGAGGACGGCCCTAATGATGCGAAACGGCCAAGTCTCGCCCGATCGTGCTAGTGCGACACGATCGAGGCCACCCGAATGGGCTAATAGCCGGTGTAGTTCTCGGCCAACGAGGTGGCCATGGCCCTCGACGACACCAGGTAGCGCAGCTGGGACCGCTGCAGCTCGGCGGCGAACGGATCGGGCGCGGTGTGCAGCATCTCCGTCATCCACACCGCGAAGTGCACCGCCCGCCACACGTGATTCTGCCGGTCGGCCGAGTAGGCGTCCAGCAGGTCCGACCGGTGCGACCGGAGGGACGAGGTGATGGCCTCGGCCAGCAGTGCGGCGTCGGCCAGGGCCAGGTTCAGGCCTTTTGCGCCGGTCGGCGGCACGATGTGCGCCGAGTCACCGGCCAGGAAGAGGCTGCGATGGCGCATCGGGGTGGTCACGAACACCCGCATCGGCGTGATGGACACCTCGGTGATGGGGCCGCGCCGCAGGGTCCAGCCGGGGAGCGCGAACCGGGTGGCCAGCTCGTCCCAGATCCGCTCGTGCGGCCAGGCCGACAGTGCTTCGTCCGGTGGTACCTGGAGATACAGTCTGCTCACGCTCGGTGACCGAAGGCTGTGCAGGGCGAAACCGTGCGGGTGATTGGCGTAGATCAACTCGTCTGTGGATGGTGGTACGTCGGCCAGGATGCCGAGCCAGGCGTACGGGAAGTCGCGCTGCCACTCGCGGCGACCCGGGACGGCGGCCCTGCTGACACCGTGGAAGCCGTCGCAGCCCGCGATGATGTCGCACGTCACCTCGTGCGGCTGGCCCGCGGAGTCGACGTACCGCAACACGGAGCAGGCCGGGTCGACCTGCGTGTCCGTGACCTCGAACGACACCGGCAGGTCGGTGGCCAGCAGGTCCTTCACGATCTCGGTCTGCGCGTACACCGTGACCGTCCGTCCGGTCAGCTCCTTGAAGTCCAGATGGTGACGCGCACCGTCGAACTGCAGATGGATCCCGTTGTGCACCAGGCCGAGCCGGTCCAGCCGGGCACCGACACCGGCCGAGCGGAGCAGGTCGGCGATCCGGTGCTCGATCACGCCTGCCCGCTGCCGAGCCTCCACATAGGACCGGCTTCGGTTCTCCACGATCACGCAGTCGATGCCCTGCAACGTCAGCAGCCGGCCCAGCAGCAGGCCGGCAGGCCCCGCGCCGACGATGCCGACCTGGGTCCTGGTCATGGCTTTCTGTCCAGTCCGCGCACGGTGTAGCCGACGTTGAACAACCGGAGCCCGAAGCGCCGCGACACCGTGCCCCACAGCCCGTACGGCAACCGGATCGCCACGACGACGGCCAGCGCACCGAGCAGGATCAGATACCAGACACCGGCACCACTGAACAGCTGCTGAATCACGATGAACACGATCGCACCGAGAACCGGCCCCTCCAACGTGCCGATCCCGCCGACCACCACGATGAATATCATGTAGGCGGTGAACTGCACGCTGAAGATGGAGTCCGGCGCCACGTTCAACTGACTGACCAGGATCACCCCACCGGCCGCGCCGGTCCCGGCCGCGGCGACCAGATAGACGACCCGTTTCGCCCAGCCGACGGACACCCCGGCACCCCGGGCCGCCACCTCGTCATCCCGAACGGCCGTCAGCGCGAGCCCGAGCCTGCCACGCAACAGCAGATAGCAACCGAGCACGGACAACAGGCACACGGCAAGGGCCACCCAGTACGTGATCGCCTGACGCAGCACCGGATCCAGCTCGGACAGCGTCGTCAACGCCCGCCCGCTGCCGCCGCCCAGGGCGCGGTCCTGCGTCATCACCAGGTGGTAGACCTCGGCGATCACCCACGTGCCGACCGCGAAGTAGTCCCCGCGCAACCGGAACGCCAGCAGCGACGTCGGCAGCGCGATCAGCGCACACACCACCGCGGCGCCGAACACGCCGACATACGGCGGCACGCCCCAGTCGGACAGTTGCAGCACCGAGTACGCGCCAAGCCCCACATAGGCCTGCTGCCCGACCGAAACCAGACCCGCGTAGCCGGCCAGCAGGTTCCACATCGACGCCATCGCAAGCAGTTCGAGGAACGTCACGATCGTGCCCGTGACGCTCGTCGTCACCGCATAGGGCAGATAGGCCAGCACGGCCACGACAACCCCGGCACCGAGCGCGCTCCACACACTGGTGCGCCCGCCCCGCCGGACGGTGAGGGTGGTCATGCGGTCCGCCGGGCCGCGATCAGACCCTGCGGCCGGAAGGCCAGCACGGCAAGGAAGATGAGGTGACCGGCCAGCAGCGTGAAGGCCGGATTGTATTGGGCGCCCAGGGTTTGGGCCAGGCCGAGCACCATCCCGCCGACCAGCGTCCCCCACAGCGAACCGAGCCCGCCGATGACGACCGCCTCGAACGCGAACAGCAGCCGCGTCGGCCCGATGCTCGGCGAGAACGACGACTGCATCGCGAACATCAGGCCGGCCAGCGCCACGGTGGCGAACGCGATCGCGGTGGCGATGCCGTACACGTGCCGCGCGTTCGCACCGGACAGGGTGGCCGCTTCCGGGTCGTCGGCCGTGGCGCGCATGATCCGGCCGGTGCTGCTCCTGCTCAGGAACAGTTGCAGCGCCACGAGGACCACGATCGCGAGCCCGAACGTGATCAGCGACAGGTACGCCACCGAGATCTGCCCGCTGATGTGCAGCGACGCCGACACCAGCGACCCGACGTTCAACGCCCGCGTGTCCGCGGAATAGCCCTGCTGCAACGCGTTCTGGATCACGATGGACAACCCGAACGTGGCCAGCAGCGTGGACAGCGGCCCGACCTTCAACGCGGGCGACAACAGCCCGCTCTGCACGAGATAGCCGAACACGGCGAACACCGGCAGCACGATCAACGTGGCGCCGAGCACCCCGACCCTGGTCGCGCTGAT
>DASXXM010000542.1:0-5506 GCA_036503065.1 Pseudonocardiaceae bacterium
GTAAATGGCCAGCCCTGCCGCCTTCTTTCGATTCAGTGAAGGCGGCAGGGCTTTGGCTCGTCCCTCATTTTCGGGAGGCATGATGCGACTTGCGGTGTTCGGCGCCACGGGCGGCACCGGAATGCGGGTGGTCGGCCAGGCGCTCGACCGTGGCCACCAGGTGGTGGCACTGGCCAGGCGTCCGGAATCAATCACCATCGACCATCCAAATTTACAGGTGATTGTGGGTGACGTGCTCACGCCGGACACCGCGGCGACCGTTGTGGACGGCGCGGACGCCGTGGTGTCCGCGCTCGGCATCGGGTTTCACCGTCACGCCACCACCGTCTACTCGGACGGGACGGCGAACATCCTGTCGGCCATGAAGACCGCCGGAGTGCGCAGGCTGCTGGTCGTGTCGACCAGTTCCCTGCACCTCCCCGACCGGTCCCGAACCGTGGAATGGCTGGTCACGCGGTTTCTCCTGCATCCGATGCTGCGCCGCCCTTATGCCGACATGACACGAATGGAGCAACGCGTCCGGTCCTCGGACGTCGACTGGACCCTGGTGCGCGCGGCCCGGCTCACCAACTCCGCTTCCTCCTCCTCGACCTACCGCACCGCCCGGCACGCCGCCAAACTCCCCGGCTGCTGGTCGATCTCCCGGGCCGACCTGGCCGGCTACCTGCTCGATCAGGTCCAGGACAATCGTTCGCATCGCGACATTATTGAAATCGCACATTGATTGCCGCTGTTGGGCCGGGCCCTGATGCTTTCGAGTGAAACTTTTGGTTAACGGCCCGGGCCGCACAGCGGAGGTTGATACCGGGAGCCGGCAGACAAACACTGGGACAAACACTGAAGGAAAACCACACGGGACCCGGCGATTGATCTCGCCCTTGGCAACAACGTGGCAGTGCCAACGAAATCGCGAATCTCAATCGGCCGGAGACCGAGCTCGATCCGGAACGAAGTCCGGATGTAGTCAGGAACGCCACGAGGTAGGGGGACTACCGGGCATGAACGCCAGTACCGTACCGGGCTTCGAACCCGGCGACCGGATCTACGACCCGCCGCGCACGCCGGAGCCACGCAGACCCCCGGCCGACCACAACACGGCAGGCTGCGCGCACCACAACCGCCTGCTCGGCGTGCGCCGGGACCTGCACGACAAGGTCGGGTCGGCACTGACGGGCATGATCGTCACGGTCGAGGTGGTGGAACGGCTGATCGGGATGGACACCGCGCGGGCGCACCGGGCGCTGGCGGACCTGCGGACCGACATGGCCGACCTGCTCGGCGAGGTCCGCCGACTCGTGGTCGGCCGGGACGACACGCACACCGGCCGTGGCGCGACGACCGCGCTGCGCACCATGCTCGGCCGAATGAGCCGCGTGGTCGTGGACCGACTGACGATCACGTCGGACATCGATCCGCTGGTCGACACCGTGCCGGAAACCGTGGCCTGGGCGGCGTTCTGGATCGTCCGGGAGGCCATGACCAACGTGCTGAAGCACTCCCGCGCCCGGCACTGCGCCGTGTCGCTGTCGGTCCGCGACGGCCACCTGGTCGCCCGGGTCGAGGACGACGGCACCGGCATACCCGCACCGCGGCCGACGGGTTCCGGCCTGGCCAACATGCTCTGGCGGGCCGAGGAGCAGGGCGGCTGCTGCACCGTGACATCGGCGGGCCGGGGCGGCGTCGTCGTGGTCGCCTGGCTGCCGGTGGACCGCAAGCTGCTGTCGTTACCAGGGCGGGAGGCGTCATGAGTGCCCCGACCACCGACCAGATCAGCGTGCTGATCGCCGACGACCACCCGGTGTACCGGTCCGGGCTGCGGACCCTGCTCGACGGCCTCGACTCGCTCCGGGTCGTCGCGGAGGCGAGCACCGGCACCGAGGCGCTGACCATGACCTACCAGTTGCGGCCGCACCTGGTGCTGATGGACGTGAGCATGCCCGGCGTGACCGGGATCGAGGCGACCAAGCTGATCGCGGGCCGCTGCCCGGAAACCGCCGTCATCATGGTGACCGTGCTGGAGGACCGGGACGTGTTCCTGTCCGCGATCCGCGCCGGGGCCCGCGGCTACCTGCTCAAGGGCGGCCGGTCGGCGGACATCAGCGCGGCCATCGAGATCGTCCGCGCGGGCGGCATGGTCTTCGATGCCCAGGCGTCCTCGTGGGTGATCGAACACCTCACCAAGCCGGCCGCGTCCGGCAGGCCGTTCCCCGAGCTGACCGACCGCGAACGCGCGGTGCTGGAACTGGTCGCCGACGGACGCGGCAACGCCGCCATCGCACGGGAACTCGGCCTGTCGGTCAAGACCGTACGCAACTACCTGTCCCGGATCTTCGCCAAACTGCACCTGGTGGACCGGACCGAGGCCGCGGTGCAGGCCCGCCGCGCCGGGCTGGGCCATTAGTGATGGTACGAACCTTGGCGTACGTCGACATACGATCCTCGACCGATTCTTTTACACCACCGCTACCGCATCATGGTGATATGGCAGAACATGACGACGCACCACCGATCCGAGCGTCCAACGCCGACCGCGAGGCGGTCGCGGCACACCTCGCGGCGGCGCTGGCCGAGGGCCGGCTCACGCCCCAGGAAGCCGAGGAGCGGCTGGCCGCGTGCCATGCCGCCAGGTACCAACGAGATCTGGCCACCCTGACCAAGGACCTGCCGCGCCCCGCGCCGGTGGCCAAGCCGGCACCCACAAGGTCGCCGTGGCTGACCGCGCCGCTGATCGCGCACGCGGGGGTGGCATCGCTCCTGTCGGTCCTGTTGGTGGCCGTCTGGGCGGTCCTCCCGCACGTGCCGGCCGACATCGACCCTGGGCGGCATGGCGACGGGCCGCCGTTCCAGGCAGACTTCTTCTGGCCGGCCTTCCCGATCTTCTGGCTCGCCGTGAGCGTGCTGATCCATGCCGCCGTTCGGCTGAATCGCAGCCGAACGGACTGAGACCACCCGGAGACTGACGATGGCAGCAGAGCAGGTTCGGTCCGTCCGCACGGCCACCCGGGAGCTGCCGGAGTCGGCGCCGCTGCCCGGCGGTCTCGGGCCGGTGCTGCGTCGCCTCGGTGCCGCGCTCGCCACCTTCTACCGGCGCGCGGGCACCATCGACCGCCGCTGCTACACGATCGCGGTGGTGCTGTTCGGCAGTGGCCTTGCGCACCTCGTGGTGCAGGCCGTCGTCGGTGGCCCGTGGGACGGGCCGGTGTCCTGGCGCAAGCCCACCACGTTCGGCGTCGCGTTCGGCCTCACGCTGGCCACCATCACGTGGGTCACCACGTTCGTGCCGATGCGCGAACGTACCCGCCGGATCGCGCTGACCGCGTTCGCCGCGGCCTGTGTCGCCGAGGTCACCGTGATCACGGTGCAGGCGTGGCGCGGGGTGCCGTCCCACTTCAACGTGACCACACAGCTCAACGCCGCCTTCGCCTACTCGGCCGCGGTCGGCGGTGCCGTCCTGATCGCCACCACGGTGTTGTTCGCGTCCGCCGCCGTCCGGCGGAATCCGGCGATCCCACCGTCGATGCGGCTCGCGGTGCGCGCCGGGTTCGCCGCGTTCCTGGTCGCACTGGCCATCGGCGCGCTGATGATCTTCCTGGGTGTCCGGGACACCCGCACGATTTCCCAGGCCGCCGCGTACACCGTCGGCGCCGCGTTCAAGTCCGGGCACGCGGCCACCATGCACGGCATTCTCATCCTGCCCATGCTGGCCTGGCTGACGTCGTTCGTGGACTGGCCGGAGGCCCGCCGGGTGCGGGTCGTCGCGTTGGCCTGCGTCGGCTACGGCCTGGCAGCCGGCGTGGTGGTCGTGGACACGTTCATCGCGGTCAACCCGCTGGCACCGCTCAACGCGCCGCTGATCACGTCGATCCTGGCCGGTGGCGGCATCCTGGCCCTGCTGACGGCCGGCGCGCTGACCGTGCGGGCCCTGCTCACGACACCGGCCCGCGCCGGCGTCGAACACGCCTGAACTACTGCCTGCCGCGCAGGAACAGCACGGTCACCATGGCCAGCACGGCAACCGGCAGGGCGACCAGGAACACCACGTCGACCGCGTGCGCGACGCCGCCGTAGAGCGCACCGGCGAACACCGCACCGAACACGGCCGCGCCGATCGACCCGCCCAGCGACCGGAAGAAGTTGGCCGACGCGGTCACGATCCCGATGTCCGCGCGGTCCGCGTCGTTCTGCACCGCGACCACCAGCACCTGCGTGACCAGGCCGAATCCGATGCCGAACAGCAGCATGTCCAGCGTGACGGTCAACTGGGACGACCCGGCCGACAGCCGCGACAGCAGAAACACGGTCATGGTGACGATGGCAAGACCGATGACCGGATACCGCCGATAGCGCCCGGTCCGCGCGATCATCCGTCCGGAAAGGACGGTGGACAGCGTGATGCCGACGGTCATCGGCAACAACAGCAGACCGGAGCTAGCTGCGCTTGCCCCGACCACCTTCTGCAGGAAGAGAGGCGTGAAGATCAGCACCGCGAACAGCATGCAGGTGGTCAGGAACAGCGCCACCACCACGACGAGAAACACCGGCCTGCGGAACAGTCGCAGCGGCATGATCGGCTCGGCCGCCCGCCGTTCCCACCACACGAACGTGCCGAGCAACACCGTACCGGCCAACAACAGGCCCCACACATGCTGTTCGGTGACCAGCAGCAGGCACACCACGCCACCGACGAGCAGCGCGGCGCCCGGATAGTCCACCCTGCGCTCGGTCCGCGTGACCGGCAACCGCAGCCGGGTCAGCAGGATCGCCAACGCGACCGCACCGACCGGCAGGTTGACGTAGAACACCCACCGCCAGGAGAACGCGTCGGCCAGCAGTCCGCCCAACAGCGGCCCGACCACGCTGGACACCGTGAACAGCAGTTGAATGTAACCCTGGTAGCGCCCGCGTTCCCGAGGCGGCACCACGTCCGCGATCACCGCCATGGCCAACGTGATCATGCCGCCCGCGCCGACACCCTGACACGCGCGGAACGCGATCAGCTCGCCGATCGTCCCGGCCACCCCACACAGTGCCGACCCGAGCAGAAACACGACGACAGCGGAGACCAGCAGCCGCTTGCGGCCGTAGAGGTCGCTTGCCCGGCCCCACAACGGCATCGTCGACGCGGAGGCCAGGTGGTAGGCGATGATGATCCAGGACAGGTGGTCGAGACCGCCCAGATCGCCCGCGATCACCGGCAGCGCGGTGGCCACGATCGTCTGGTCGAGAGACGCGAGGAACATGGCAAGCGCCAGACCGAGAAACACGACCACGATCTGGCGCCGCACCACTGGAACGGCCTCGGTCACCGGGCCTATGGCGTCGCTCCCGAAGTCAACACGATCTTGCCCTGCACCGTTCCCTGCTCCAACGCCCGCTGTGCCTCGACCGCGTCGGCCAGCGGCATCGTGCTGGCCACCACCGGCTCGATCCTGCCATCGGCCAGCAGCGCCAGCACAGTCGCAAGATCTTCCCGATAGGTGTCCTCCATGCTCCACGCGTTGTAGAA
>DASXXM010000543.1:0-1543 GCA_036503065.1 Pseudonocardiaceae bacterium
CGACCGGGGCGCCGCGTGGGACGCCGCTCTGGCGCGTGGTCAGGCGTTCGCGGACGCCAAGACCCACGGCGCGTCGCCCGGCGTGACGAAGGCGCTGGAGTTGTTGGGACTGGCCAGGAACAACGACCTGTCCGCGGGTTACGACGCGGAGTCCGATGCGCTGGCGGACGTGCTGATGACCGACGAACTACGGGCCGGCCTGTACTCGTTCAACCTGGTGAACAAGCGGGCCCGCAGGCCGGCCGGCGCGCCGGATCGCGCGCTGGCGCGGCCGGTGACGAAGGTCGGCGTGGTCGGCGCCGGCCTGATGGCCAGCCAGTTGGCGCTGTTGTTCGTGCGGCGGCTCAAGGTGCCGGTGGTGCTCACCGACATCGACCAGGCGCGGGTGGACAAGGGCGTCGGCTACGTGCACGGCGAGATCGGCAAGCTGGCGGCCAAGCACCGGATCTCCCCGGACGAGGCGAACCGGTTGACCGCGCTGGTGTCCGGTTCGCTGGACAAGGCCGCGTTCTCTGACGCCGACTTCGTGATCGAGGCGGTGTTCGAGGAGCTGTCGGTCAAGCAGCAGGTGTTCGCCGAGGTCGAGGAGTACGTGTCGGCCGAGTGCGTGCTGGCCACGAACACGTCGTCGCTGTCGGTCACCGACATGGCCGCGAAGCTGCGGCACCCGTCGCGGGTCGTCGGGTTCCACTTCTTCAACCCGGTGGCGGTCCTGCCGCTGCTGGAGGTCGTGCGCGGCGAGCGCACCGATGACGCGGCCCTGGCCACGGCGTTCGCGGTGGCCAGGCAACTGAAGAAGTCCAGCGTGCTGGTGCGTGACGCGCCGGCGTTCGTGGTGAACCGGTTGCTGACCCGCTTCCTGGGCGAAGTGCTGGCGGCGGTGGACCAGGGCACACCGTTCGAGGTGGCGGACCGGGCGCTGGCGCCGTTGGGCCTGCCGATGAGCCCGCTGGTGCTGTTGCAACTGGTCGGTCCGGCCGTCGCCCTGCACGTGGCCGAGACGATGCACGCCGCGTTCGGCGACCGTTTCGCGGTGAGCGAGAACATGCGCCGTTTCGTGGCGGCCGGCAAGACAGCGGTCTGGACGTGGGACGCACAGGGCAACCAGACGATCGACCCCGAGGTCGCCGACCTGTGGAAACTGGGCAACGAGCCGTTGACGGCCGATCAGGTGCGGGACCAGGCCCTGGACGCCCTGGCGTCCGAAGTCCATCTGATGTTGGCCGAGGGTGTGGTCGCGGAAGCCCAGGACATCGACCTGTGCCTGCTACTGGGCGCGGGCTGGCCGTTCTGGCTCGGCGGAATCACGCCTTACCTGGACCGGACCGGGGTATCCGAACGCGTCAACGGCGCGCCGTTCCTGGCATCCGGCGTGGCATCGGTTCCGGCCTGACGTGGCGGCGGTTCACGAGGCAAGCGCTTCGTGAACCGCCGCATACACCTCTTCGTGAATGAGCGCTCGCAGGGCCGCCCCGGCGGCGCTCGGATCAGCGGAATTCAGCCGTTCGACGATCCAGGACCGCACGAGTGTGGACGCCGGCAG
>DASXXM010000544.1:0-19297 GCA_036503065.1 Pseudonocardiaceae bacterium
TCGCGGCCGAGCGGTAGTCCTGCCGATAGATCACGTACGCCATAGCAACCATCATATAGCATATAGCAAACCGGTCCGGCCCCTCCCCAGACCAAGACGTCGTGCCGGCCTGACCTGTTCGCGTCCGAGCGGGAGCCCTGCCAGTAGAATTACGCTGTAGCAAACATCATATAGCAAATGGAACACAGCGAATAGCATGCAGCAAGATCCGTCGCTGACCAGGAACGTTGTGCAGCCCCGACGTATTCGCGTCCGAGCGGAAGTCCTGTCGGCAAATCCATCATGCTATAGCAAATAGCACATAGCAAATTTGCCACAGAGCCGGATGCCGGCGGATCGGCGACCGCGGTGTCGCCGATCCGCCACCCCGCTAGGGCAGGTTCCACGTCGCCGATCCACCACCCGTTTAGGGCAGGTTCCACTGTTGGTTGGCGTTTCCGGTGCAGTCCCAGATCTCGGACTGCGTGCCGGGTGTGGTGGACCAGCCGGTGTCGTCCAGGCATCGGCCCGACTGCGGGTTGCGCAGGGCGCCGTCGGACTCTGGCTGCCAGACCTGGGCACCGGTGCCGTTGCAGTCGAACAGCTCGACTGTGGTGCCGTTCGCTGTTCCGCCGCCCTGGACGTCCAGGCACTTGCCCAGCACGGTCAGCGTGTTGCTCGGTCCGACGGTCCACTGTTGGGCGTTGGTTCCGTTGCAGGTGTAGACCTGTACCGGGTTCAGGTTGGCGGTGCCGGACGCCCGGTCGTCAAGGCACAGGCCATGGAAGCCGGTGATCGGACCGGTTGCGCCGCCGCCTGACGGCAACTGGATCTGGCCCTGGTGCAGCACCGTCGCGTCGAAGTAGGTCGCCTGGATCTGTGCGTTGGTGTTGCTGCTCGTGATGAAACTCGCCCAGTCGTTGAAGTACGTCCACTTCGGTTGGCCGGCCAACTGGCTCGGCGTCGGCAGTGCGCCGACCTCGGCCAGCGCGGTCGGTTTGCCGTCCGCGGCCGCCATGGACTGGATCGCCTGGTACCACGCGGGAGTGGGGAAGCCGTTGACCCACGGGTCGATGGCGATCACGTTGACGAACTGGTTGCCGGGGTAGTAGGTGCCCAGGTTCGACGTGCTGCCCGAGTCCTTGACACTCCACACCCAGATCAGGTTGGTCAGGCCCTGGGCGTTGACCAGGTAGTCGTAGGTGAGTCGCCACAGGGCCGCGGTGTCGGGGGTGCCGCCCCACCAGGACCAGCCGTCGTTGATCTCGTGCAGCGGGCGCCAGAGGATGGGGATGCCGGCGTCCTTCAGCTGTCGCAGGAACGGCACGATCAGGTTCAGTTCGTTCTTCCACGCGGTGTTCAGCGCGGTGCCGTCGGTGACCAACTGCTGCCACTGGGCGGTCGTCAACGCGCCGTTGACGCTCTCGACCTGGGTCCAGTCGCACGGTTCCGCGATCGTCGGCGGGCATTCGTGCCACATCAGGGTGACCAGCGAGCCGTTGGCCCACTGGGCCTCGGCCTCGTCGACCATGGTCTGGCGTGCGGCGATGCTGTCCGCCTCGAAGAGGAAGTCGCCGCCCCACAGGCCGGGGAACTCGCCGGTGATGGCGTGGACCTGGTTGGTGTACTGGAGCGGGTTCGAATTCGGCTCGGCGTTGTGCTGACCGGACACGATGTGGTTGCCCGCGATGCCGTTCAGGTACGCCAGCACACCGGCCGGGGTGGCGCTGCTGTTGACGACGGCGTTGGGGTGCCGCACCGTCACGCCCGCGTTGGCCGTGGCGGCCGGCGCGGTGGTCACCGCCAGCAGCGTGGTGCCGATGGCGAGTAGGAGTTTCGCACGCATGGTCCTCCTTCAATTAACCGGTTTAGGCCATGCCCATCGTGAGTGAAGCAGCCGTTCGTGCAAGCGTCAACCCGCTCGCGTTGACACAGTGGTTGGGTGATCGTAGGGTGACGTTACTTATTCGGTTTAGTGCATACAGGGGGAGCGATGTATCAGGCGCTGCACGAAGGCTGGACCATGAGCGCCGTGACCGCGGAGCTCACGGACGTGCCCGCGACCGTGCCCGGCTGTGTGCACACCGACCTGCTGGCCGCAGGCCTGATCGAGGACCCCTATCAGGACGACAACGAGACCCGGCTGGGCTGGATCGGCCGCAGGGACTGGACCTACGCCACCACGTTCACCTGGCAGCCCCAGGGCCACGACCGGGTGGACCTGGTCTGCGACGGCCTGGACACCATCGCCACGGTAATCGTCAACGGCGTCGAGGTCGGCCGCACGTCGAACATGCACCGCACCTACCGCTTCGACGTGACGGACCGGCTGCGCGCGGGCGACAACACGCTGCGGGTCGTGTTCACCTCGCCCTACGCCTACGCGGAAGCACTGCGGGCCCGGCTGGGCGCGCGACCGGGGCCCTACGACGACGAGCCGTTCGCGTTCATCCGCAAGATGGCCTGCAACTTCGGCTGGGACTGGGGACCGACGCTGGTCACCGCCGGCATCTGGCGGTCGATCGGCCTGCACTCGTGGTCCGGCGCCCGCCTGGCCGAGGTCCGGCCGCACGTGCGGGCCGACGGCGTGGACGTGTCGGTCCGGCTGGAACGTGCCACCGAGGCCGCCGTGCCGGTCACCGCCACCGTTGCCGGCCGCACGATGCCGGCTACGATCCCCGCCGGCCGAACCGAGACCACGCTGAGCATCGACATTCCCGACGCACGGCTGTGGTGGCCGCGCGGCCACGGCGCGCAGCACCGCTACGAGTTGACGGTGACCGCGGGCCGCGAGGTGTGGTCCCGGCGGATCGGGCTGCGCACCGTGGAGTTGGACCGGGACGCGTTCCGGTTGGTCGTCAACGGAAAGCCGGTCTTCGTGCGGGGGTTCAACTGGATTCCGGACGACTGCTTCCCGAGCCGGACCACCCGAGCGGATCTCACCCAGCGGTTCGGCCAGGCGATCGACGCGGGCGCCAACGCATTGCGGGTGTGGGGCGGCGGCGTCTACGAGTCCGACGAGTTCTACGACCTGGCCGACGAGCTCGGACTGTTGGTGTGGCAGGACTTCACGTTCGCCTGCGCGGCCTACCCTGAGGACGAGCCGTTCGCCGGCGAGATCGCGGCGGAGGCCAGGGACAACGTCGTGCGGCTGATGAGCCATCCCAGCCTCGCGCTGTGGTGCGGCAACAACGAGAACGTCGAGGGCCACCAGCACTGGGGCTGGCGCGACAAGCTCGGCGACCTGAGCTGGGGCGCCCACTTCTACTACGACCTGCTGCCGGCGATCACCGCCGAGCTCGATCCCGGCCGCCCCTACTGGCCGAGCACCCCGTATTCCGGCGCGCCCGACCGCGACACGCGCGACCCGGCCACCGGCACGATCCACATCTGGACCGTGTGGAACGCGGCCGACTACACGCACTACGCCGACTACACCCCGCGGTTCGTCGCCGAGTTCGGCTTCCAGGGCCCGCCGACCTATTCGACCCTGCGCGCGTCGATCTCCGACGAACCGCTCACGCCCGAATCGCCGGGCGTGCAACAGCACCAGAAAGCCCGTGACGGCAACGCGAAGCTGCTGCGCGGCCTCGGCGAGCACCTGCCGCGACCGACGACGTTCGACGACTGGCACTACTACACGCAGCTCAACCAGGCGCGCGCCGTGGCGTTCGGCGTGCGGCGGTTCCGGGCGCTGATGCCCTATTGCATGGGCACGATCGTCTGGCAGCTCAACGACTGTTGGCCGGTGACGTCATGGTCCGCTGTGGACGGTCGAACGCGACGCAAACCGCTGTGGTACGAACTGCGCCGCGCCTACGCCGACCGACTCCTGACCTTCGACGGCGAGGAGATCGCTCTGGTCAACGACACCGACGAGCCGTGGACCGCCGCGCTGACCCTCACCCGCCGGACCGTCGACGGCGACGTGCTGGCCAAACACGAGCCGACGGTCACCGTCGCACCGAGGTCCGTCGGCCGCGCACCGCTGCCGGAACCGCTCAGCACACCCCACTACCGGCGCGCCGAACTACTGGTCGCCGAGACCGGCAATCGCCGCGCGCTGCGGTTCTTCGCCGAGGACCCGGAAATGGCGTTCCCACCGGCCGCGTTCAACGCCACCACCAGCAAGGTCCCCGACGGCTGGCAGGTGCGGATCGTCGCCGACACGCTCCTGCGCGAGCTGGCGATCTTCCCGGACCGCCTCGATCCCGCCGCCACCGTCGACGACCAGCTCGTCACCGTGCTGCCCGGCGACAGCGTCACCTTCACCGTCACCACGTCCGCCGACCTCGACCCGGCGGACCTGGTGACCTACCCGGTCCTGCGGTGCGTCAACGAGGCAAGGTCGTGAGCCGGGCTACCATCCGTGGCACTTAACCGGATCAGGGGAGGGTCGTGAAGCGTCCGACGATCGCCGACATCGCCCGTCGGGCCGGCGTGTCCAAGGGCGCGGTGTCGTTCGCGCTCAACGACCAGCCCGGCGTGTCGGCCGAGACCCGGCGGCGGGTGCTGGCGATCGCCAAGGAGATCGGCTGGACGCCCAACGGGGTGGCCCGCGCGCTGTCCGGGGCGCCGAGCCACACGATCGGCATGGCGCTGCGCAGGCCCGCTCGGATACTGGGTGTCGAGCCGTTCTTCATGGAATTGATCAGCGGTGTCGAGGCCGAGCTGTCGGCCCGCGAGTACGCGCTGTCGTTGCAGGTCGTCGGCGACGTCGACGCGGAGATCGCGGTCTACCGGCGGTGGTGGTCGGAGCGCCGGGTGGACGGGCTGCTGCTGTGCGACCTGCGGGTCGACGATCCCCGGATCGGCGTGCTGGAGGAGTTGGCCGTGCCGACGGTCGTGATCGGCGCCGCGGCAGGCGCGGGGAGCCTCGTCAGTCTGGAGTCCAACGACGGGGCCGGCGTCACGGAGGCCGTCGAGTACCTCGTGACGCTCGGGCACCGGCACCTCGCGCGTGTCGCCGGCCTGCCCGAACTGCTGCACACCGTGGTCCGCACCGAGGCGTTCACCGAGGTATGTGCCGGTCTGGACATCCCGCCCGCCGTCACGGTGTTCACCGACTACACCGGCGAGGAGGGCGCCCGGGCGACGCGGCGACTGCTCAGCTCCCGCAACCGCCCCACGGCGATCGTCTACGACAACGACGTCATGGCGATCGCGGGGCTCGCCGTTGCGCACGAGATGGGCCTTTCCGTGCCGGGCGACGTGTCCTTGATCGCCTGGGACGACTCCGTGCTGTGCCAACTGGTACACCCGCCGATGACCGCGCTGTCCCGTGACATCCCCGCCTATGGCGCCCGGGCGGTGCGCAAGCTGCTGGAGCTCATCGCCGGTCAGCGGCCGGCCTCGTTGGCGGACGAGCCGCCGCACCTGATTCCGCGCGGGACCACCGGCCGCCCGTAACCCGGTCCAGTGGTTGGTATCCCTGTCGCTGTTGAACAGTTGATGCTCACGTGACGGTTGACACTTAACCGGTATAGTGCTTACATCGGCGGCACGCATACGGAGTCCGGACGCAAAGGGGCGTGCACAGTGAGCGGTACCTCGGCCAGATTGTGGCGTGCGGCTGCGGCGTTGCTGGCGGTCGGCGTGCTCGCCGCGTGCACGGACAGTCCCGCCGCCACGGGTACCCAGGGCGCCAGCGGCGTTCTCACCGTGACGGACGGCGCTTCCAAGCCGTTCGTCGCCGTCTTCAATCCGTACTCGCCCACCGACAGCACCGCCGCCGGCGGCATGATCTTCGAACCGCTCTACTACTTCGACACCGTCGACGCGAGCCGGGTCAGCCCCTGGCTCGCGACCGCCTACAAGTGGTCATCGGACGGCACGTCCCTCACGTTCACCCTGCGCACCGGCGTGACGTGGACCGACGGCCAGCCGTTCACCAGTGCGGACGTCGCGTTCACATTCCAGCAGGAGATCACGAACAAGGCGCTCAACCAGTTCAACCTGCCGTTGACCACTGTCGCGACCCCGGACCCGCGCACGGTCACGTTGTCGTTCAGTCGTCCCGAGTACTCGGACCTGTTCTTCATCGCCGGCAAGACGCTCATCCTGCCCAAGCACATCTGGTCCACGGTGTCCGATCCGGCGACGTTCGCCAACGCGACGCCGGTGGGCACCGGCGCGTACGAGGTCTCGTCGGTGACGCCGGAGGCCATGACGCTCACCGCGAACCCGCACTACTACCAACCGGGTATGCCGAAGTTCAAGACCGTCCGGTTCATCTCGTACAAGGACAACAACGCGTCGAACGCGGCGCTGGCCGCCGGGGAACTGGACTGGGGTGGCAACTACATCCCCAACATCCAGCGGAACTATCTCGGCAAGAACCCGAACTTCCGCATGATCAACATCCCGCTCTCGGTCGCGTTCCTCGTGCCGAACTACCGGACCGGCCCGACCGCCGCGCTGCCCGTGCGCCAGGCCATCAGTGCCGCGCTGCAACGCGATTTCATCAGCAGGACCGTTTACGGCGGCAACGCGCCGGCAACCAACCCGATGGCGCTGCTCACCCCGAACTTCAGCAACGTGCTGGACCCGTCCCTGAAAGACGAGCAACTGCCGGCGGGCGACCCCACGCAGGCCAGGAACATCCTCACCCAGGCCGGCTACAAACTCGGCTCCGACGGCATCTTCACCGACCCGGCCGGCAAGCCACTCGCCATCCAGTTGCAGGTCATCCAGCCATACACCGACTACGTGCAGGACGTGCAGATCGCGCAGCAGCAACTGAAGGCAGCCGGTATCAACGTGGTCGTGGACGCCGAGTCCGCCCAGCAGTTCAACAACAACAAGTACAACGGTGACTTCCAACTGCTGATCGACAACTACGGCTACACCCCGAGCCCCTACTCCTACTACGACAACCTGCTCAACAGCGCGCTCGCACCGAAGCCCGGCGTCCCGGACCTGGTCGGCAACTACGGTGGTTACGCCAATTCCGCCGTCGACCAAGCCCTCGCGACGATCGCGTCAACAACCGACCAGGCCACCCAGAAAAGCGCGTTCGCGACCATTGAACAGCAATTTGTGAAAGATATGCCACTGATTCCGCTGTTCGAACAGCAGAACGAGCAGGAATTCAACGGCAATGTCGTTGCCGGCTACCCCACCAGCGACAACCGCTACGCCTCGCCGGCCATCTACATGCAGCCCGATCTCGGCTGGGTCGTCATGCGCCTTGCTCCGGCGCACCACTGACGGCGGCGGTCGGCGTGCGGTACGTGCTGCGCAAGCTGGGCTTCTACGCGATCGCGGCGTGGCTGGCGATCACCCTGAACTTCCTGTTGCCACGGCTCATTCCCGGTGATCCGGTGGAACAGTTGATGGCCAGGATGTCCCAGGCGGGTTCGGTCGCGCCGGGCGAGGCCGACACGCTGCGGCAACTGCTCGGCCTCGGCCACGGCAACGGTCTGCAGCAGTACCTCGGCTACCTGCACCAACTGGTGACACTGCGGTTCGGCATGTCGATCACGTACTTCCCGGTGCCGGTCACCACGATCATCGGCCAGGAGATCTACTGGACCGTTATCCTGGTCGGCGTCGCGCTCGTCATCAGCGTCGGGCTCGGCCTCGCGCTGGGCGCGGTGGCCGGCTGGCGCCGTGGCAGCCGGTTGGATGCCGGCGTCCCCCTGGCGATGCTGTTCTCGGCGATGCCGTACTTCTGGGTCGCGCTGTTGCTGGTCTACGTGTTCGCGCAGCGGCTGCACCTGTTCCCGTTGTCCGGCGGCTACGACCCGGCCCTGGTGCCCGGCTGGCACGCGGCGTTCGTCGCGACCGCCGTCCGGCACGCGATCCTGCCGGCGGCCACCATCGTGATCAGCTCGGTTGGCACCTGGATGTTCGGTATGCGCAACATGATGGTGTCGACGCTGTCCGAGGACTACGTGGTCGCGGCTCAAGCAAAAGGACTGCGCCCCGGCAAGGTCATGTGGGGTTACGCGGCGCGCAACGCGGTGATCCCGAGCGTGTCCGGCTTCGCCATCTCGCTCGGCTTCGTCGTCTCCGGCGCCCTGGCCATGGAGATCGTGTTCTCCTATCCCGGCATCGGCTACAACCTGCTGGCCGCCGTGCAGAACGACGACTATCCGTTGATGCAGGGCATCTTCCTCGTGATCACGCTGGCCGTGCTCGCCGCCAACCTGCTCGTCGACCTGCTGCACGGCTTCCTCGATCCGCGTACGAGGGCGAGCCGATGACCGCCGCGGTGACCCCGCCGACACGGGTCCGCGCGGACCGGTCCGGTTGGCTCGCGGCCGCGTTCCGGTCCCGTTACGTGGTGGCGGGGCTCGCGATCATCGCGGTGTTCACGCTGGTCGCGCTCGTCGGCCCGTACCTGGTCGGCGATCCGGCCGCGTTCGGTGGCACGCAGCTCGCGCCGCCGTCGGGCGACCACTGGCTCGGCACGACGCAGACCGGTCAGGACGTCTTCACGCAACTGGTCGTGGCGACGCGGGACACACTCGCGATCGGCGCGCTCGCGGCGCTGGCCGCGACGTGCATCTCGGTCGCGATCGGCGTGGGCGGCGGCTTCGCGGGCGGCACCACCGACGATGCGCTGTCGCTGGTGTCCAATGTGGTCCTGGTGATTCCGCAGCTGCCGCTGGTCATCCTGATCGCCGCGTACGTGCGCCACACCGGCATCTACGGGATCGTGCTGGTGATCGCGTTGACGAGCTGGGCCGCGTCCGCGCGGATTCTGCGGGCCCAGACGTTGTCGTTGCGTGGCCGGGACTACGTGCTGGCGGCCCGTGCGTACGGGGAGCGGCCGTGGCGCATCATCGTCGTCGAGCTGATGCCCAACGAGCTGCCGATCATCGTGTCCCAGTTCATCTACGCGGCGATCGCGGCCATTCTCACCCAGTCGTCCCTGTCCTTTCTCGGCCTCGCCGACCCGAGCCAGCTGACCTGGGGGAACATGTTGTTCTTCGCGCAGAACGACTCCGCCCTCGCCTCCGGCGCGTGGTGGTGGTTCGTCCCGCCGGGACTGTGCATCGCGCTGGTCGGCACCGGGCTCGCGATGGCGAACTTCGGCCTCGACGAGTTCCTGAACCCCCGACTGCGTCGGAAGTCATGAGCGACATCGTGCTGTCCGCGCGCGGCGTGAGCGTCGACTACGGCGGTGCGCGACCGGTTCGCGCGGTCCGGGACGTCAGCATCGAACTGCGTCGTGGCGAGATCCTCGGCATCGCGGGCGAGAGCGGCTGCGGCAAGACCACCCTGGCGTTCGCACTGGCCCAACTCCTGCGCCCACCCGCGGTGCTGACCGCCGGCACGATCACGTTCGTCGAATCGGACGGCACCGAGACGGACCTGGCGGGCCTCGATCCCGCGCGGCTGCGCCGATTCCGCTGGGATCGGCTGTCGATGGTGTTCCAGAGCGCGATGAACGCGCTCAACCCGGTCACCACGATCGGCCGCCAGATCGGTGACATCTTCGTCACGCACCGCCCGGACATGGACCGGCAGACGCGCCGATCGCGCACCGCCGAGCTGCTGGACATGGTCGGCATCGACCCCGGCCGGTCGCGCAGCTTCCCGCACGAGCTGTCCGGCGGTATGCGGCAGCGAGTCGGCATCGCGATGGCGCTCGCGCTCGAACCGGACATCGTGATCATGGACGAGCCGACGACCGCGCTCGACGTCGTCGTCCAGCGCGAGATCCTGGACCAGGTCGAACGCCTCCGTGCCGACCTGGGCTTCGCGGTCGTCCTCATCACCCACGACCTGGCGCTGCTGCTGGACATCAGCGACCGGTTGGCGGTCATGTACGCGGGCCGGATCGTCGAACAGGGCCCCGTCCGGCGGATCGAGGCAGCAGCGAAGCATCCCTACACCAGGGCGTTGCTGCGCTCGTTCCCGGACATCCTGGCCGACCGCCGCGAGTTGCGCGGCGTGCCGGGCAACCCGCCCGACCTGCGCGACGAACCACCGGGTTGCGCGTTCGCGCCGCGGTGCGAGTACGCGTTCGCGCCCTGCGCCACGGTCCGCCCGCTGCCGCGGCCGGTCGACGGCACCGACGTGGCCTGCCACCTGGACGACGCATGAACACCGAAGTGCTGGCAGTGCGCGGCCTGACGGTCGACTACCGCAGGCGCGGCACACGGGTGCGTGCCGTGGACGGCGTCGACCTGACCCTGCGCGCGGGCGAGACGGTGGCGCTCGTCGGCGAGAGCGGCAGCGGGAAGTCGACCGTGGTGCGGGCGCTGGCCCGCTTCGTCCGCCCCACCGCCGGCACGATCCGGCTGCACGGCTCGCCGGCACCGCGCGACCGGTCCTACCGGCGCAGCATCCAACTGGTGTTCCAGGACCCGTTCGCGTCCCTGAACCCGATGCACACCGTCGGCCACCACCTGCGGCGGCCGCTGCTGATCCACGGCACCGACACGCCGATCGACGACGCGGTGGATACACTGCTGGCGTCGGTCAACCTCGTGCCGCCGCACGACATCGCGACCAAGCGGCCGCACGAGCTGTCCGGCGGCCAGCGCCAGCGGGTCGCGATCGCGCGTGCCCTGGCGACGAACCCGGAGATCCTGCTCGCCGACGAGCCGGTGTCCATGCTCGACGTCTCGATCCGCCTTGAGATACTCAACCTCCTGGACCGCCTGCGGACGCAGCGGAACCTCGCGATGCTGTACGTCACGCACGACCTGGCGACCGCGCGGCACTTCGCGTCGGAGATCCTGGTCATGTACCGCGGCCGGATCGTCGAGCGCGGTCCGAGCGACCAGGTGATCCTGGCGCCGCAACATCCCTACACCCAGTTGTTGGTCCGCTCGGCGTCGCGCAAGCCCCGATAACAGGGGTCATATTCACAGTGAATGGTTCCGCTATCCACAGTGAATATGCCGTGATTACACATTGTGGCGTCATTGTTCACCAACCGGCATCCGTCTGTTCCTCGGCTCGGAGAACTTCTCCGACAACTCGCTCAACCACAACCGGGAACTGGGCCTGATCGTCAGCGACACCGGCGTCCTCGGCGGGGTCGTTGTCCGCCGTGCGTCGATGGAGCGCCGGCCAGCCCGCTTTGAACAGCATTGGTTCAGCCCATGTCGTCACGATCGGGACCGGTCCCCGGGACCAGGCTGCTCGGCTGAGTTCGTCTTTCGCGGTGGCTTCGGACCTTGGCACGTGTGCCGCACCGCTGCATCGAGCACCACTGGCGGTTCCCGGTGCGAGACTGGTCGACGTACAGCAGGCCACAGTCCGACGCCGCGCAGACCCGGATCCGGTCGGCGAGTGGACCGCCGAACAGGTTCACGGCGTCCCTGGCAAGTACCGACAGCACCTGTGCCGCCGTCAGGGGCCGGCGCGTCGTCGCGCGACCGGACCTGCCCAGTATCGGGATCGGCGGTGGCGCCGCCGCCGCCGCGTTGATGATCTTCCGATCGCGATCGGTCGGCGGGTCGCCCTCGATCGCCCGGTGGGCGGTGTGCCAGATCGCCCGACGTAGCGCTCGGCCCGCGTGGACGCTGGACTCGTCCGCCTCGATGTCGTCGAGATCGGCGATCACGCCCAGCCACCTGGACACGTCCGGTGCCGTGTGGAGCAGTTCGAACACGGCGTACGGACCGTCTCCGCCGCTGTGTGCGAGGTCCAGGCACGGCCGTCCGGTACGGAAGCGGCGGGCCTCATCCGGTGTGAGGCCTTGCAATCGGGCCATGTAACTAGCTTAGATGGTTACATGAAGACCTACCTCAATCCCGAGTCACTGGCCCGCAACCCGGCGTTCAGCCAGGTTGTCGTCGTGGAGGCCCCGTCGAAGACCATCTACGTCGGCGGTCAGAACGCGCTGACGGCGGACGGCACGATCGTCGGCGACACGCTCGCCGAACAGACCGGCCAGGCACTACGCAATGTCGAGGCGGCACTCGCCGCGGCAGGCGCGACTGTGGGCGACGTCGTTCGCTGGACCGTCGCCGTCGTCGACGGTCAACCGCTGCGGGAGGGTTTCGCCGCGTTCGGCGCGGCCAGGGACGCGGCCGCCGACCCGCCCGCCATCAGCGTCCACGTGGTCTCCGGACTGGCGAACCCCCGATTTCTCGTCGAGATCGACGCGATCGCGGTCGTCTGACGTCTGACCCGCGCGCTGCGGAATCGAAGGACCTGTGGTTAGGCTCGCTGTATGGACTATCGCAGCCTCGGACGCACCGGTATGCGGGTCAGCCCGCTCTGCCTCGGCGCCATGATGTTCGGCGCGTGGGGCGAGCCCGACCACGACACGTCGATTCGGATCATCCATCGGGCGCTGGATGCCGGCATCAACTTCATCGACACGGCGGACGTCTACTCGCAGGGCGAATCGGAGACCATCGTCGGCAAGGCGCTCGCCGGCGGTCGACGCGACGGCGTGATCCTCGCCACCAAATTCCACGGCCCGATGGACGTGCCGGTGAACTCGCCGGTCGGCACGCCCGGCAGCGACCCGAACAAGCGCGGCAACTCCCGCCGGTGGATCGTCCGCGAGGTCGAGAACAGCCTGCGGCGCCTCGGCACCGAGTGGATCGACCTGTACCAGGTGCACCGCCCCGACCCGGAGACCGACATCGAGGAGACCCTGGCGGCGCTCACCGACCTCCAGCGGCAGGGCAAGATCCGCGCGTTCGGCTCGTCGACCTTCCCGACGCACCAGGTGGTGCAGGCCCAGTGGACGGCCGAACGGCACGGCCTGAGCCGGTTCGTCACCGAACAGCCGCCCTACTCCATCCTGGTCCGCGGGATCGAGGCGGACCTGCTGCCCGTCGCGGAGCAGTACGGCCTCGGCATCCTCCCGTGGAGCCCGCTGGCCGGCGGCTGGCTGTCCGGCCGGTACCGCAGGGGCGAGGACGTGCCCGCCGCCCGCCGCGCCCAGCGGATGCCCGGCCGGTACGACCTGTCCGACCCGGAGAACCAGCGCAAGTTCGACGCCGCCGACGCACTGGCCGTACTCGCCGACAAGGCCGGCATCTCGCTGGTCCACCTGGCGCTCGCGTTCGTCCTCCAGCACCCGGCGGTGACCGCACCGATCATCGGGCCGAGGACGATGGAACACCTCGAGTCCCAACTCGGCGCGGCCGACGTGGTGCTGTCCACGGACGTGCTGGACCAGATCGACGAGATCGTGCCACCCGGCGTGACGCTCTCGCGCGCCGACATCGGTTACCTGGCACCGGCACTCGTCAACCCGTTCCTCCGGCGGCGTCGCAGGGCCTGACTATCGGACAGGTCGTAGCATGTATGCTGCATGCTATAGCAAATTTGCTGTGTGTTGTAGCGATTCGGCGAGGGGGTGGTATTGAAGCGCAGAAGGCGGGCCGCTCGGCTACATATATAGCATGTGTGCTGCATGCTATAGCAATTGCGCGGTTCTGACGTCTAAATGGTCTGATCGAATGGCCGGCTGGTATTGGGCTGCGGCCGCAGATGGGCCGTCGGACGAGGTGTTGAGTTGGTGGAGTCGGCTGTCAAGCGGCACGTGGTCGGCTCTCGCGTTGCTGACCGGTGACGCGACCGATCCGATCGTCGCCGACGTGGTCGCCGACCTGGCCGACGCGGACGGCGTCGTGGTCGCCTCGCCCGTCTACAAGGCCGACTACAGCGGGGTGCTGAAGACCCCGCTGGACCTGCTGCCGCAGTTCGCGCTGGCCGGCAAGGTGGTGTTGCCGCTGGTCACCGGCGGCAGCCCGGCGCACGTCCTGGCCATCGACTACGCGCTGCGGCCCGTGCTGTCCTCGCTGGGCGCGCATCACATCGTGCAGGGCTGGTTCGTGCTCGATCGGGACGTCGAGTGGTCCGCGGACGAGGTGGCGATCCGGCCGGAGTCGGCGGCGCCGCTCTACCGGGTGGTCGACGACTTCTCCACGGCCCTGCACGATCGGCGGTCCGTCGTCGCGACCCGTTAGTCCACAGTGGCCGGTCAGATGTTCGGAATGCGACTGGTTCGGACTTCGACAGATACATCAGTCCCGCCAGTTGGGCTAATTCGTTGTTCGGCGCAGGAGCTACGTATGGTGGCTGTGCGACCGATTCATCAGTAAGGGGGTATCGGCAATGCCGGAAACACCGCCGTTACATCTCGCTGTCGCGCTGGACGGTGCCGGTTGGCATCCGGCCGCCTGGCGCGCGCCAGAGGCCCGGCCGGCAGCCCTGTTCACCGCCCCGTACTGGCTCGACCTCGTCCGCGATGCGGAGCGTGGGCTGCTCGACTTCGTCACCATCGAGGACTCGCTCGGGCTCCAGTCGACCCGGTCCGACCGGCCGGACGACCGGACCGACCAGGTCCGCGGGCGGCTGGACGCGGTGCTGATCGCGGCCAGGGTGGCACCGCTGACCACGCACATCGGGCTGGTGCCAACGGGTGTTGTCACGCACACCGAGCCGTTCCACCTCGCCAAGGCCATCGCCACCCTGGACTACGTCAGCACCGGCCGCGCCGGCTGGCGGGTCCAGGTCTCCGCACGGGCCGACAATGCGGCGCTGTTCGGCCGTCGGGACACGCTGACCGACCTGTCCGACGAGGCGGCCGACTACGCCGAGGTGGTGCGCAGGCTGTGGGACAGCTGGGACGACGACGCGGAGATCCGCGACGCGGCCACCGGCCGGTTCATCGACCGGAACCGCCTGCACTACATCGACTTCGCCGGACGGTGGTTCAGCGTCCGGGGGCCGTCCATCACGCCACGCCCGCCGCAGGGCCAGCCGGTGATCGCCGCGCCCTTCGGATTGGCGGCAGGCGCCGCCGACGTCGTCCTCGTGACGCCGGTCGACGCCGACCACGTCCGCGCTCTCGTAACGGAGATCCGGGCCGGCCGAACGGACACCGTGCACGTGTTCGGCGACCTCGTGGTGTTCCTGGACGAAACGCGGACGGACCGCCGCGCACGGTGGGACGAACTGGCGGGCGAGCCGTACTCCTCGGACGCGCTGATCTTCGCGGGCACCGCGGCCGAACTCGTGGACCTGTTGCTGGACTGGCAGAACGCGGGCCTGTCCGGGTTCCGGCTGCGGCCGGCCGGGCTGCCGCACGACCTGACCGCGATCGTCGAACACGTCGTGCCGGAACTCCAGCGACGCGGCCGTTTCCGTCGCGCCTATGAGGCCGACACCCTGCGCGGACTGCTGGGCCTGCCACGCCCGGCCAACCGCTACACCGCCGCGTGAACCCGGGAGCCCCAGTGACCAAAGAGATCCACCTCGCGGCGCACTTCCCCGGTGTGAACAACACCACGGTGTGGAGCGACCCCGCGTCCGGCAGCCAGATCGACTTCGCGTCGTTCGCGCACCTGGCGCGGACCGCGGAGCGGGCCAAGTTCGACTTTCTCTTTCTGGCCGAGGGATTGCGGCTGCGCGAGCAGGGCGGCGAGATCTACGACCTGGACGTGGTCGGCCGGCCGGACACGTTCACGGTGCTGGCCGCGATCGCCGCGGTCACCGAGCATCTCGGCCTCGCCGGCACGATCAACTCCACGTTCAACGAGCCCTACGAGGTGGCCCGGCAGTTCGCCAGCCTGGACCACCTGTCCGGCGGGCGGACCGCGTGGAACGTGGTGACCTCGTGGGACGCGTTCACCGGCGAGAACTTCCGGCGCGGCGGTTACCTTCCGCAGGACGAGCGGTACGCGCGGGCCGCGCAGTTCCTGCGCGCGACCTGGGCGCTGTTCGACTCGTGGCGCGGTGACGAGATCGTCGCGGACAAGGAATCGGGCGTGTTCCTCGCCGACCCGCGAGCCGGCACGTTCGACCATCACGTCCCGCACTTCGACATCACGGGCCGGTTCAACGTGCCGCGCGGCCCCCAGGGCCGGCCGGTGATCTTCCAGGCGGGCGACTCGAACGAGGGTCGCGAGTTCGCCGCCGCGACCGCGGACGCCATCTTCACCCGACACGGCACGCTCGACGCGGGCCGCGAGTTCTACGCCGACCTCAAGAACCGGCTGCCCCGACACGGTCGAACAGGCGACGAACTGCTGATCCTGCCCGCGGTGACCGTGGTACTCGGCGACACCGACGCCGACGCGCAGGAGAAGGCGAACGTCATCCGGCACCAGCAGGTCAGCGGCCAGACCGCGATCAAGTTCCTCGAACAGCTGTGGAACCGCGACCTGAGCGCCTACGACCCGAACGGCCCGCTGCCCGACGTCGACCCGGCACCGGGGGAGAACACCATCGCCAAGGGCCGGGCCAGCGTCCGGATGAACCGCGATCCGCTCGCGGTGTCCCGGCAGTGGCGCGAGATCGCGGCCGCGAAGAACCTGTCCATCCGCGAGCTGATCATCGAGGTGACCGGTCGCCAGTCGTTCATCGGCACGCCGGCCGCGGTGGCCGCGGCCATGAACGGGTTCGTCCAGTCCGACGCGAGCGACGGCTTTATCCTGGTCCCGCATTTGACCCCCGGCGGTCTGGACGAATTCGCCGATACCGTGGTTCCGTTGCTCCAGGAACGCGGCGTGTTCCGTACCGAGTACCGGGGTAGCACGCTGCGCGAGCACCTTGGCCTGGCCGGCGAGAGGGTGGCGTCATGAAGTTCCTCGCGATCACCCTGATCGTGCACGCGCCCGACCCGGTCACCGGGGTCGCGAAGCCGACCAGGGACCGGTTCCGGGAGGTCGTCGACAACGCCATTCTGGTGGAGGAACTGGGTTTCGACGGGTTCGGCGTCGGCGAGCGGCACGAGCGGCCGTTCATCTCGTCGTCGCCACCCGTGGTGCTCAGCCACATCGCCGCGCTCACCTCGCGGATTCGGCTGTTCACCGCGGTGACCACGCTGAGCCTGCTGGACCCGGTCCGCGCCTACGAGGACTACGCCACCCTGGACAACCTGTCCGACGGTCGGCTAGAACTGATCATCGGCAAGGGAAACGGCTCCGCGCAACGGGAACTGTTCCACGCCACACCGGAAGACCAGTGGGACCGCAACAGCGAGGGCTACGAACTGTTTCGTATGCTATGGCGGCAGGGCAAGGCGACCTGGTCCGGCCGATTTCGCCCGTCGCTGAACGAGGCAGAAGTGTGGCCGCGGCCGCTGCAGCAGCCCATCCGCGTCTGGCACGGCAGCGCCACCAGTAAGGCATCGGTCGATCTGGCCGCCCGCTACGGTGATCCGCTGTTCTCCGCCAACGTGACAAACGCGATCGAGCCCTACGCAGAACTGATCGACCACTACCGCGAACGGTGGGAGTTCCACGGCCACGACCCGGCCGACGCGATCGTCGGGGCCGGCACCGCGGGCTACTACTGCGCGCCGAGATCGCAGGACGCGATCGACGCCTACCGGCCGGTTTTCGAGGCGAGCCTCGGCTTCCAGCGCAGGCTCGGCGTCACCCCGGCGTTCACGTCCCTCGATGACTTCGTGGCACGCAGTTCCGCGCTGGTCGGCAGCCCGGAGCAGGTCATCGACAAGGTGCACCGCTACCACGCGCGGTTCGGCCACACCGTCATGCACCTGCACGCGGACGCCGGCGCCCTCACCGACACCCAACACCGCGACTCGCTGGCGCTGTTCGCCACCGACATCGCTCCCGTGCTGCGCAAGGAAATCCCGGACCCACCGTGGCCGGCGGACCCGATCGGGGTGAAGTGACCGTGGCAGGTGTCCCACTCTCGGTACTGGACCTGGTGCCGATCCCGTCCGGCTCGACCGCGACCGACGCGCTGCGCAACAGCATCGACCTGGCCCGCCACGCCGAACGCCTCGGCTACCGGCGCTACTGGTTCGCGGAACACCACCTCAACCCCGGCGTCGCCGGCACGTCCCCGCCGGTCGTGCTGGCACTGGTCGCCGCGGCGACCGACCACATCCGGCTCGGGGCGGGCGCGGTCCAGATGGGGCATCGCACCGGCCTGTCGGTGGTGGAGGAGTTCGGCCTGATCGACGCCCTGCATCCGGGTCGGCTCGACCTCGGTCTCGGCCGGTCCGCCGGCCGCCCGACAACAGCGCCGCCGGCACCCGCCGCGGTCGCACCCGGCCCGGTCGCACCCGGCCCGGTAGCCCCGGCGCCGCTCGCGGCCGCCACCGTCACGAACGGCCAGACCGCCAACGGGCTGCGGATTCCGGCCCGGTTCTCGCCCGCGAACCTGCTCGGCTTACCCCGGTTCGCGCTGACCCGCATGTTGCTACAGCAGCCCAACGCCAAGGCACCCGAGTACAGCGGCCAGGTCGCCGACATCCTGGCGCTGCTGCGCGGCGACTACCGCTCCCCGGACGGTGTCGAAGCGCATGTGGTGCCCGGCGAGGGCGCCGAGATCGAGGTGTGGATCCTGGGGAGTAGCGGTGGCGAGAGCGCGCAGGTCGCGGGCGCCAACGCGCTGCGGTTCGCGGCGAGCTACCACGTCAGCCCGGCGACGGTGCTGGAAGCGGTGACCGGGTACCGAGCCGCGTTCCACCCGTCCGCGGAACTGCCGCGCCCGTACGTCGCGGTCTCAGCGGACGTGGTCGTGGCCGACGATGACGCGACGGCGCGTGAACTGGCCACCGGCTATGGCCTGTGGGTGCGCAGTATCCGCACCGGCAGCGGCGCCATCCAGTTCCCCACCCCCGCCGAAGCCAGAACACACCAGTGGACCGACGAGGACCGCACCCTGGTCGAGGACAGGCTGGAAACCCAGTTCGTCGGCTCACCCGCGACAGTGGCAGACCAACTGACCCAACTCCGCGACGCAACCAACGCGGACGAACTGATCATCACAACCATCACCCACGACCACGCCGACCGCGTCCGCTCCTACCAACTACTCGCCGAAGAATGGGCCAACCGCTGATCGTATCCATCACCGCGCTATAGCATGCACGCTGCATGCTATTGCAAGCTTCGAGGCTCGATCGTAGGTTCGGCGAACTGATCATCAGGACCATTGCCCGCGAGCACGCCGACCGTGTCCGCTCCTGCTAATTGCTCGCCGAAGAATGGGCCAACCCGCTGATCGGGCCCGTCATCACCGAACAGCATGTATGCTGCATGCTATAGCAAAGTCCTCGCCGAAGGCCTAATACGAATGGGTGGCTGACCCAACTGGCCGGCTCGACGACGCCACGGACGCGGAGCCAAGTAAGGCGACAAAACGCCAAGGAAGCTGACCATGGCCATCGCCCGTAGTCACGCCGATCGCGTGCGCTCCTGCTAACTGCTCGCCGCGGAAAGGGCCAACCGCTCATCGCTTCTATCACTATACTATAGCATGCTTGCTGCATGCTATAGCGCGGGCTTGGGCCAGGACCAGATCCGCTCGAAGTTGATGTGCTCGCCCGCGTAGCTGGCCTCGTCGTTGGTCCAGATCTCCTTAGCAAGATTTGCCCGGCTGGCAGGCTCCAATGACGCCACGGGCGTGG
>DASXXM010000545.1:0-14770 GCA_036503065.1 Pseudonocardiaceae bacterium
TTGGCGTGCTTGTCTTTGGTATGGCGGTCAGTGGAGGGTGAGCCAGGCGAGGCTGCCTGCCCCGGCGAGGACGCAGTAAATCGCGAACGGCGTGAGCGTGCGGGTCTGGAAGTAGCGAGTGAGGAAGCGCACCGCGAGATAGGCGCTGACGAAGGAGGCGACACTGCCGGCCAGTACCTGGCCATGGATGCCGGCGCCGAGCGGGCCGAACAGGTCGGGGATCTTCAACGCGCCTGCCGCGAGGATGACCGGGGTGGCCAGCAGGAAGGAGAAGCGGGCGGCGTCCTCGTGGGACAGTCCGCGCAGCAGGCCGGCGACCATGGTGACACCGGAGCGGCTGAGCCCCGGCAACAGCGCCAGAATCTGCGCGGAGCCGATCAGGGTGCCGCGCCCGATGGACATCCTGGCGAGCCGGGCGTCGGCCGCGGCGCCGGCATCGTGTGCCGCGCCGGGAGCATCCGCGGTTTCCAGGGTTGTGTTGGCGCGGCGGCGCAGCCGTTCACCCACGTACAACACCACTCCGTTGGCGATGAGGAACGACGCGGCCGGGATGGGCTTACCGAGGATGGTGCGGAACGTGTGTTCCAGCACCAGGCCGGCGACGCCGACCGGAATTGTGGCGATGATGATCAGCCAGGCCAGTCGTTCTGCTGGTGTGGAGAGGCGGCGGTAACGGATCGAGGTGACGAACCCGCCGACGATGCGCACCCAGTCTCGCCAGAAGAACAGCAGCAGCGCCGCCGCGGTCGCGACGTGCAGGCCGACGATGAACGCGAGGTAGGGCGATTCGGGCGCGGACACGTTCAGGTCCTGCGCCCACTGGCCGCCGACCAGGGCCGGGATCAGCACGGAGTGCCCGAGGCTGGAGACGGGGAACAGTTCGGTGACACCCTGGAAGGCGCCGACCACGATGGCTTCGAGGAAGTTCAGGTGGCTCACGGTAGCCTTTCGGTCAGCGGGTTGTGATCATGAGGCGGCGGCTCGGGCGAATTCGGACGACGCTCTCCGTGGGCGATTTGTCAAGCCGCTTGTCCACAGGTTCGTGGGTTGTCCACAGATTTCGGGCGGACCACCCATTCAGGGCTTGACAGGCATAGAGTGAAAAAGGGCCGTAGCCCCCAGGGTTGGGCGGGGGTCTGCCCGGGCGTTGGCGAAGTTGCGGCGTGGTTGCGGTTGGCGGAAGTTGTGGCATGGTCATGTGTCCAGGAGGCGCCGCAGGATTTTTTCGTCTTGTGCGGACAGGCCGCCGACGAACCGGGTCAGGACGGCGTTTCGGTCGTTCTCGGCGTCCAGCACCTGTCGCATTCGGGTTGCGGCCAGGCGGGCGTGATCGGCGACCGGCAGGTAGGCGAAGGCCCGGCCGTGCCGGAACCGGTCCAACAGTCCGTGGACGTGCAGCCGGGACAGGATCGTCACCACCGTCGTGTAGGCCAGCGGCTGCGGTTCCGTTTCGGTGAGTGACTGTTGGACCTCGCCCGGCGTCAACGCCCGTCCTGCCGCGGTGAGCACCTCGAACACCCGCGCGGACAGCGCGCCGGCCGGTCGCCGGGCTGGCTGTGCACCCACGTCCGTCCTCTCCTCTACTACATTCGATGTAGAAGATGCGACGTAGTGTGCCATCTGGTCCGCTGGTCGCATCGACCTGGGTAGAGTCCGACGCCATGGCGGTGCAGTCGGGCGCGGTGAGGTGAGCGCCGACGTCGAACGGGCCGCGCTGGCGCGCCGCGGTGTCCGCCTGGAGTACGCCACCCTCGGCTGGAACGTGCTCGGACTGGTGGTGCTGGCGGTCACCGCGCTGGCCGCCCGGTCGGTCGCGCTGGCCGGGTTCGGGCTCGACTCGCTGATCGAGATCGGCGCGTCGATCGTGGTGCTGTGGGAACTTTCCGACACCCACGCCGGCCGCCAACAGCGGGCATTGCGCCTGATCCGGGTCGCGTTCGCGTTGCTGGCGGTGTATCTGACCGTCCAGTCCACACTCGTGCTGGTCACCGGTTACCACGCCGGGCACAGCCCGGTCGGCATCGCCTGGACCGCGATCACGGCCGCGGTGATGTTCGCCCTGGCCGCCGGCAAGGCCAGAACCGGCGCGGCGCTGGACAATCCGGTGTTGCGCACCGAAGGCCGGGTCACTCTGGTGGACGGCATCCTCGCCGTCGCCGTGCTGGCCGGACTGATCGGCAACGCGGCGCTGGGCTGGTGGTGGGCGGATCCCGTCGCCGGCTACGTCCTGGTGGGTTACGCGGTCCGAGAGGCCCGCTGGTGATCCTCAAACTGGCCGCGTTCGTGGCGCCGCTCGGGTTGGACTCGTTCGCGGTCGCCGCCGCGATCGGCGCCACCGGTCGACTGCCGGCACGGGTTCGTTGGCGGATTTCCCTGCTGTTCCTGCTGTTCGAGGCCGGGATGCCGCTGGTCGGCGTTGCGCTGGGCGCACCGTTGGCCCGCGCGATCGGCAACACCGCCGACTACGTGGCTGCCGTCGCGGTCATCGCCATCGGCGCCTGGATGCTGCTGCACGGCGACGCGGACGACGAGGAGGCGCGGGCCGGACGGCTCGTCAGCGCGCACGGTGTGGCACTGCTCGGCCTGGGTATCAGCATCAGCCTGGACGAACTGGCCATCGGTTTCAGCCTCGGTCTCACGCACCTGCCGCTGATTCCGGTCGTCATCGCCATCGGTGGTCAAGCCTTCCTCGCCGCCCAACTCGGGCTGCACCTGGGCGGTCGGATCGCCGAGCGGCACCGCGAGGCAACCGAGCGACTCGCCGGCATCATCCTGATCGCTCTCGGTATTTTCCTGGCCGCGCAACGACTGTTCGCCTGACGCGAGCCGCGCTGACGATCTGGCAATTGTCAACTGGCTTGTCCACAGGTCCACCGGTTGTCCACAGATTTCTGGCAGACCACCCATTTGGGGCTTGACAAGCATAGGGTTGAAAAGGGCCGTAGCCCCCGAGGTTGGGCGGGGGTCTGCCCGGCGGATTCGGCGATGTTGCTGCTTGAGCGTTCGCCGCCGATGGCGGCTTTCTCGCGTCGCCGGCCACCAACTAAGGTGATCGGGTTGGGGCTCGGTGTCGGTCGGCGCGGAAAGTGACATCTCGAGTGCCCAGCGTGTCGCTTCTGGTAATAGCATGTCGTTTGGGTAGGCACACCGATGTCGGCGCGGACAGGCCCGCGTCGCGACGAAAGGCGTGGATGGACACGCGGCGGGGCGACAGGACGGCTGGCAGGCTGTGGTTGGCTTATCTGGCAACCGGGGTTCTGGTGGTTGTCGGGTACTACTTCGCCGTACACACGGGCGCGTCGGCGCCGGTCCGAGTTGGCCTTTACTGCGCGGTCAGCCTCTCGGCCGCGGTCGCGGTGCTGGTTGGTTGCGCGGTCAACCTGCCCGCCGGCAGGGCCCGGCTACCGTGGTTGATTCTGGGGTTCAGCCAGGTCGTCTACGCCGTCGCGGACATCATTTTCTACGTTTCGCACAACATCTTCGGGAACACCGATTTCCCGGGTTTGGCGGATCCGCTCTACCTGGGCCACTACCCGCTGGTCGTGGTCGGGTTGGTCCTGCTGATCCGGCGGCGCACCCCCGGTCGTGACCTGGCGAACCTGCTCGACGCGGCCACGCTGGCGGTGGCCGCCGCGATGCTGTCGTGGCTGTACCTGATCGCCCCGCAGGCCAGGGCCGACTCGCCGATGCTGGTCAAGCTCGTGTCGGTCGCCTATCCGGTGATGGACCTCCTGATGTTCGCGCCCGCCCTGCGGCTGATCCTCGGGCAGGGTCGCCGGCCCGCGTCGTTCCTGCTACTGGCCGGGAATCTGCTCGCGATCTTCACGGCGGACACGATCTACGTGACGCAGCAGCTCAACGGCACCTACCAGACCGGCAACTTCCTGGACGCGATCTGGCTGTGCGGCAATCTCGCGCTGGGCGCGGCCGCGCTGCATCCGACGGTCGGCCGGGTCGCCGACCGGGCCGGCGCCCAGGACGTGTGGCTCACGCCGTTCCGGCTGGCGGTACTGGCCGGGGCCGCGCTGATCGCGCCGGCCACGCTGGTGCTGCAGGACGCGTTCGGGACGCTGCATGATGTCCCGGTGATCGCCGGGGCCTGCGCGATCCTGTTCATGCTGACGATCGCCCGGCTCGCCGGACTGGTCGCCGACCAGCGTCGGCTGGCCATCACCGATGTGCTCACCGGCCTGCGGACCCGCCGTTTCTTCAGTGCGCAACTGCCGATCGAGATCACCAAGGCGGGCCGGGTCGGCACGAGTCTCGCGGTGCTGATCGTGGACATCGACCGGTTCAAGTCGATCAACGACCGGTACGGGCATCCGGCCGGCGACCGGGTGCTGGTCGAGGTGGCCCACCGCCTGCGGGAATCCGTGCGGCAGGCCGACTTCCTGGCTCGCTACGGCGGCGAGGAGTTCGCGCTGGTGGTGCCGGGCGCCAGCCCGCAGGAACTGGCCAGCATCGGCGAGCGGCTGCGCAGGGAGGTCGCGTCCAGCCCGATCCAGATCGCGCCGGACGTGCTGATCAGCGTTACCGTGTCGGTCGGCACCGCGGGCTACCCCCGGCACGGCAAGACGCCTGCCGAACTGATCACCACCGCCGACCGGGCGCTCTACGCGGCCAAGTCGCAGGGCCGGGACCGGGTCGTGGTGGGGGAGACCATCACCGCGGACGTCCTGGTCGCCGGCAACGGCAACGGCGAGAACTCCGCCGACCTGCTCGCCTACCTGCAACGGGCCGCGGACGAGGTGGACGGCTGGCTGTCCTCCTGCGAGCACGGCCGCGCGGTCGGCCGCTGGGCCGCGCTGGTGGCGTCGGCGCTGGGCGAGGACGAGCCGTTCGTCCGGCGGGCCGAACTGGCCGGTCGGCTGCACGACGTGGGCAAGGTGTTCATCCCGCAGGCGATCTGGCGCAAGCCCAGCGCGCTGTCCCGCTACGAGCGCCACCTGGTGCAGCAGCATCCCGAGTACGGCTACCAGATGGTCAGCGTCGTCCCCGGCCTGATCGACGTGGCCGAGACCATCCGGCAGCACCACGAGCGGATCGACGGCCGGGGCTACCCGCTCGGCCTGGCGGCACACGAGATCCGGCTCGAGGCGCGGATCGTCGCGGTGTGCGACTCGTGGGCGGCGATGCTGGCCGACCGGCCCTACCACACCGCGCTGCGGCCGGAGGAAGCCTGCGACGAACTGCGCAACGGCCGCAACAGCCAGTTCGACCGGGACGTCGTGGACGCCTTCCTCGGCCTGCACCGGCGCGAACTGCTCGGTGACCTGCGCAGGCTCGCGGAGCGGGAACCCGTCCGGCTGCTGCCCTAGACGGTTGCCGTGTCCGCGATGGTGTTCCAGAACATCAGTTCGTACGACTGGAACAGCCGGCCGTAGGTGAACGCCTCGTCGGACTGGCGACCCGCTTCGATCGCGGCCACGGCCTGCTCCTCGATCTCGGGCGCCGGTGTCGCGAAGAAGTCGAAGAAACCGCAGGCCTCGTCGTCGAAGCCGTAGTGCTCGCGCATCGCGGTGGCGACCGTCGCGCAGTAGTCGCCCCAGGCCGCGAAGTTCGCGATCAGTGCGACGACGACGTCGGCAGGCTCGCCGTACATGCACAGCCAGGCCAGGTACGCCGGGTACGCCTGGCAGCCGGCCTGCGGCTGGTACGCCCGCAGTGCCGCGTCGTCCAGCCCGCATGCCCGCGCCAGCGGCGTCAGCTTGGGCAACGCGAGAGCCTCACCCGCGGCGAGGCCGGCGAACAGTTCGCGGCCGCGCTGTTCGGTGCATCGGGCCGCGATGGTCAGGAAGCTCCGCCAGTCGCTGTGCACGATCCGGCTCTCCTCGGCCGCGATGGTGGCGAACACCGACCGCGGCGCCGTGCCGGCCGCGATCAGCGGCACCAGCCGATTGTCGTGCTCCGCGGGGGCCAGTGCCTTGCGTGCGGTGGCCAGCAGTTCACGCGCCGGTGCGCTCATCGAGGTGTGCTCCCTGTTCTCGTTCGCTGGCAACGGTTTCCGGCTGCCGGCCGAACCCGAGCAGGTTCGCCGACCGGGTGCTCCGACCGGCGACGCCGGCCAACACAGCGTAGATCACCGCGGCCAACGCCCACGCCTCGACCGCCGGCAGCCCGGCCGACGGTGCCGCGGCCTGACCGGGGAACAGGCCGAGGCCCCACGCGCCGAACGCCACCGCGGCCAGCACGGCCACGATGCCGGGCCAGTTGGCCAGGCCGGCGGCGCGCCAAGAGGGCACGCTGTCCATCGGCCGCCGGATCGCCAGGAACCGGGGCAGGACGAAACGGTCGACGCACATCACCACGGTCACGCACGGCAGCGCGATCGCCGACCAGTTCGCCACCAGGTAGAAACCGGTGGATACCGAGGGAAAACGCCACGCGAACAACGCCGCGATTCCGGCCATCACCAGACACGTGTACCAGCGGCGCCAGCCGGGAATCCCGCCGACGGCATTCTGGCCGGCATTGACCATTTCGTAGTAGTTGCCGTCGTTGATCGCGATCTGTAATACCGTGGCGACCACGGCGCCGAGTGCGAGCACGCCGAACATGGAGTATTCGACGGTGTACTTGAAGGCCGGGCCGAAATCGAACGCGCCCGCCCTGGACAACTGCGCCATCATCCAGCCGCCCGCCACGAACAACACCAGTCCGACGGCGAACGCGGCCAGCATCGGCAGGGCGGGCCAGAACAGTTTCGGCTTGCCGTAGCGCCAGGTGTCCGGCTCGTTGCCCCACATCACCGAGCCGATGGCCAGACCGATCCCGGCCAGGAACGGCATGGTGACCTGGCCGCCGCCCAGTTGGCCGCCGGGAATCTCGACCAGCCCCTTGATCACCAGATAGAGGATCCACAGGATCATCAACGGTGCCACCAGATACCGGGCGAACGCGGCGATTCCGGTGAAGCCGAACAGGTTGTTGGTGATACCGATGACCGCGAGCAGCACGCTGATCAACACGATGTGGCCCCAGCCGAACAACCCGTCGTACAGCGTGGCGAGCAGGTTGAACGCGAACGACGTCCAGCCGGCCGCGATGCCGATCAGCAGCACGGTGACCAGTGCCGAACCGACCCGGCCGAGGATCGACCTGGTCAGCAGCGCGTGGGTCTGGCCGGTGGTGGAGCCGAGGTAGGCGGCCGGCAGCGCGTAGGCCAGGTATGCCACCGCGCCGATCGCGCCCGCAAGAACCGCGCGCATCAGGGAGTAGCCGGCGTCGTGGTACTGGAAGCCGAGAAACAGGTAGGTGAATCCGGCGGCCAGGGTGATCCAGAGGGACAGGAAGTGGTATCGGGAGCGCCGTTCGGTCAACGGCACCACACCGGTACGGCTGGTCGAGTAATCGTGTGCGACGCTGCGTTGCAGGGTGGACGCGGCGTCCGTGGGGGGTGCTGTTGTTTTCACGTGTGCTCGATTCTCACAGGGGTTCGGACAGCCTACGGAAACACTGTGATCACCCCCAACGGAGGTCTTTCCGTTTCTGGAGCTAATCTCCGTTAACCGAAGTTCCGGCAGTGCGGAAAGTAGCCGCCGGGCCGCCCGACCGGACCACGCTGACCTGCGCCGACGGCGGACGAGGCGGCGATCACGTTGCGGTGGTGACCGCCGTCACAGTTGAATAACGGTCACCGGGCGCCCGGTTCTTTGGCGGTAACGTCGAACCACGATGGCAGTAAGCGCTTACCGAAACCGATTCAGCCCAGACCCGCCGGAGGCCCGATGGACACCACCGACGACGGCGTCCTGCCCCGGACGCTGACGATCTACGACGTCGCCCGGCATGCGGGCGTGTCGATCGCGTCGGTCTCCCGGGTACTCAACGGCCGCAACAGCCCGCGCCCGGAAACCCGGGAACGGGTGCTCGCCGCCGTCCAGGAACTGGGCTTCGTGCCCGACGGCGCGGCCCGCGCGCTGTCCAACCGGCTGAAGGAGGTCGTCGGTGTGGTGTTCCGCCGCCCGGCGGACGTGACCAACGACGCCTTCTCCGAGGAAGCGGAAAGCCTGCTGTTCGCCGACGTCATCAACAGGGGTATCGAGGCGGGCGCCCGCAACCGGGGTTACGACCTGCTGATGAGCACGGTGGACGTCCTCGACCACAGCCCGCATGCCCGGATCTCCTCGATCGGCGGCAAGAGCGACGGCCTGATCCTGCACGACCAGGTGCTGAGTCCGGTAGGCATCGCGCGCGTGGCGCAGCGCACCCCAGTGGTCACCCTGGCCGGTACGCCGACCCCGTCGAGCGTGAACGTGCGCAGCGACAATGCCGCCGGCATGCGCGAGCTGACCAAGCACCTGTTGATCGACCACGGCTACCCGACGGTCGCCTACCTGGCCGGCCACGTGGACAGCCCCGACAACGTCGCCCGCGCCGAGGCGTTCGAGGTGGTCGTCGCGGAGGTCGGGATCGAGGCGTGGACCGGCGAGATCTGGCGCGGCAACTACATGGCGTCGGGCGGCGCGAAGGTGGTCAACGACGTGCTGGCGCACGGGTCGCCGTTGCCGCGTGCGATCGTCTGTGCCAATGACCAGACCGCCATCGGCGTGATGTACACGTTGGCACAGCACGGCATCCGGGTGCCGCAGGACGTGGCGGTCACCGGGTTCGACGACATTCCGGTCGCTCGTCATCTGCATCCCCAGCTGACCACGATCCGTCAGCCCATCCAGAAGCTGGGCGCGACAGCGTTCGACGTGCTGTATGCGTTGATCAGCGGCGAACGTCGGCCCGCGGCGGAGGTCGTGTTGCCGACCAGCCTGGTGATCCGGGGGAGTTGTGGCTGTCAGGTGGCGACGTCGCCGCCCTGGGAAGCCGGACCTTGATGGCGGGTGGCGTTGGTCAGCCCGCGGACTGGGTGATGATCGGCCCGCACCCGGTGGCGCGGGCGATCGAGTCGTTCAGCTTGGCCAGCAATCGCCCGAGCGTGTTCCGGTCATCCTCGGACCAGTCGCTCGTCACGTCGTCCAGGTTCGTTCGACGCTGTCGGCGCACCTGTCGCATCAGGGCGCGCCCGGCCGCCGTGGGACTGATGATGCACGACCGGCGGTCGCCCGGATTGATCTGCCGCTCCACGAGGCCGAGCGTCTTCATCGCCGACACCTGCCGGGTGACCGTGGACCCGTCCAGACCGATCGCGGCGGCGATCGCGTTGATGCTGGCCGGCCCGATCCGCTCCAGCGTCCGCAACAGCAGGTAACCGGCTCGGTCCATCCCGCCCTCGGCCTCGGGTGGCCTGCCGAGCAGCGCGATCGTACGCGCGAGGCGCGTCATCTCTGTTTCGATTACGTCAACCGGGTCACCTGCCGCGACGGTGCGCAGATTTCGCCTGTGGGACACGGCCGACTCACCTCTCCGGTACTTCCACCTCGCGTGACCTACGTGTACGGTACAGACATATTGCCTGTATAGCACAGTGGTCACCGGTCTTGATCAGAACGCTGAAACGGCAGGTAGTGAGGGTAGAACGACTCGGAGATGGCGACATCGGCGAGCACATCCGTGCTCACCCGAGGCACACCCACTCGCCAGCTCACCTGATGGGCGCACGTATTCGAGCTGCGAGGCTCGATCATGCACAGCAGTATGGAGTTGCTGACCGGACGCATGGGGAGGTTCTCGGTGGTGTCGGCTCCTTGGAACGCAGCTCGCGAGTGGACTCGCCGCTTGCTGACTGCCTCTCCGCACAGCGTTTCTCAACCAGGCTCCCAACTATCCCGCCCAGATGAGACGATTACATCTCACGGTACCACGTCCCCCTCGCCACTGGACCGGGTCGGACAGGAAAACTTCTCCGTCGCCGCACGCCTGCTGCCGCCGTCGATCCGCGCCCATCTGCTGGCGATCTATGTGTACGCGCGGCTTGTCGACGACATCGGCGATGAGGCGACCGGCAACCGGATCACGTTGCTGGACAAGGTGTCCCGCGATCTCGATCATATCTATGCCGGCCGCGTGCCCAGTCACGGGATGCTGTCCGATCTGGCCACCACCATCCGCACCTGCCGGATCCCGCGCGCGCCGCTGGACGCGCTGATCGCGGCCAACCGGCAGGACCAGTACGTGCACCGGTACGCCACCTACGACGAACTGCTGGCGTACTGCGAACTGTCCGCGAACCCGGTCGGCCAACTGGTGCTGTACGTGTTCGGCGCGGCCACGCCGGACCGGATCGCGCTGTCGGACAAGGTGTGCACCGCGTTGCAGGTGCTCGAGCACAGCCAGGACGTGGCGGAGGACCTGGCTCGCGGCCGGGTGTACCTGCCGGCCTGCGACCTCGACCGGTTCGGCGTGTCGGACACCGAACTGAAGGCGCCGACGGCCAACACCGCCGTTCGTGCGCTGCTGGCCTTCCAGACCCAGCGGGCCCTGCGCCTGCTCGACGACGGCGTGCCGCTGGTCGGGCAACTGCACGGCTGGGCCCGGCTTGCCGTCGGTGGCTACCTGGCAGGCGGGTTCGCCACCGCCAAGGCCATCGCGGACGCAGGCTACGACGTGCTGGCCGGCACGCCGAAACCGACCAAGGCCGACACCCTGCGCTATTGGCTTCCGTTGCTGCGAGGACGTCGATGAACCTGTCCACCGCCTATGCGGAGTGCGAGCGGATCACCACCGAGCAGGCACGCAACTTCTCCTACGGGATCAAGCTGCTGCCGCCGCAGAAACGCCGTTCGCTGTCCGCCGTGTACGCGTTCGCGCGCCGCGTCGACGACATCGGCGACGGTACGGACACGACGGAGCGCCGACTCGACGGCCTGGCCGAGATGCGGGCACAACTGCGCGGGCTGGACCGGCCGGGCGACGACCCGGTGCTGGTCGCGCTGGCCGACACGGCATTGCGCACCGGACTGCCGATCCCCGCGTTCCACGACCTGGTCGACGGGTGCGAGGCCGACGTGCGCGGCACCCGGTACGAGACGTTCGACGAGCTGCACCACTACTGCCGGTGCGTTGCCGGTTCGATCGGCCGCCTCTCGCTGGCCGTGTTCGGCAGCGACGACCGGCTCACCGCCGAACCGCTGGCCGACGCGCTGGGTGTCGGGCTGCAACTGACCAACATCCTGCGCGACGTGTTGGAGGACCGGCGAAACGGCCGGATCTACCTGCCGGCCGAGGACCTGGACCGCTTCGGCTGCACATTGGACCTTGACCAGCACGGCGCTTTCACCGACGACGAGGACGCGCTCACCGCGCTGATCGAGTTCGAGGCCGCCCGCGCCCAGGAGTGGTACGCAGAAGGCCTGCGACTGCTGCCGATGCTCGACCGCCGCAGCCGAGCCTGCTGCGCCGCGATGTCCGGCATCTACCGTCGGCTGTTGGATCGCTTCATGGCCCGCCCGTGGCTGGTGCTGCGCGACCGGGTCTCCCTACCCGGCTGGGAGAAAGCCGTCGTGGCGGCCCGTTCGCTCGCGGGGGCGACCAGATGACCGTGATCGTCGTCGGTGGCGGGCTGGCCGGGTTGACGGCGGCCTGCCAGCTGGCCCGCGGTGGACACCAGGTGACGCTGGTCGAGGCGCGGGCTCGGCTGGGCGGCGCCACGTTCTCGTTCGACCGGGACGGCCTTTCCGTCGACAACGGCCAGCACGTGCTGCTGCGCTGCTACACCGAGTACCGCGCGCTGCTGGACCTGCTCGGCGTCGGTCGGCACATCGACCTGCAGGACCGCTTCCACATCCCGGTGATCACCCGGGACGGCCGCCGCGCCGAGCTGACCCGCAACAACCTGCCCGCGCCACTTCATCTTGGCGCGACCCTCGCCACCTACGGCCTGCTGTCCAGGCCGGAACGAGCGCGGGTGCTGTTCGCCGCCGGGATGCTGCGCACGTTGAACCCGGCCGACCCCCGGCTCGACGACCGGAGTTTCGGTGACTGGCTGGTCCGGCACGGGCAGCGGCCGGCCGCGATCGACGCGCTGTGGAACCTGATCACCGTGGCGGCGTTGAACACCGACGCGCACCACGCCTCCCTTGCCTTGTGCGCCATGGTGTTCCGCACCGCGCTGCTGGAGCGGGCCGACGCCGCCGACATCGGCGTGCCCACCCTGCCGCTGGGGGAGCTGCACGGCGACGCGGCCCACCGCTACCTCACCGCCCACGACGCCCAGGTGCTCATGCACCGCCCGGTTCGCACGGTTCGCCCGTCCGGCAACGGATTCGAGGTCATGCTCGATGATCAGACGCTGACCGCCGACGCTGTGGTGATCGCCGCACCGCCCGAGGCCACCGCGGCGGTACTGCCCGACGGTGCATTGGACCGGCCGGAACTACTGGCGGAACTGGGCGGGGCGCCGATCGTCAACGTGCACGCCGTCTACGACCGCAAGGTCACGCCGGAGCCCTTCACCGCCGTGGTCGGCTCGCCGGTGCAGTGGGTTTTCGACCGGACCGCGACCGCAGGCCTGACAACCGGCCAGTACCTTGCGGTCTCGCTGTCGGCGGCGCAGCGGTGGATCGACACGCCCACCGCGGCGTTGCGCGAGGTGTTCCTGCCCGAGTTGGCCCGGCTGTTCCCGGCTGCCGGCCGGGCCGAGGCCACTCGGTTCTTCGTCACCCGCGAGCGGCGGGCGACGTTCCGCCAGGTTCCCGGCAGCGCGCGGTTGCGCCCGGCCGCGCGGACCCGGCTCCCCGGTTGTGTTCTTGCCGGCGCGTGGACCGCGACCGGTTGGCCCGACACGATGGAGGGTGCGGTGCGAAGCGGAAACGAGGCGGCGCGGATCGTGGACGCCCAGCTGAGCAGTGTTGCGACCGTGGGAAGTGCGGCGTCATGACCGCCGACGTACTTGTCGCAGCGGAGGCGGCGTCATGACTGCCGTGCTACCAGAACAGGTGACCGCCGCCAGGGACCTCGTCGAACCGGCGCTGCGGCGGGCCGTCGACGAGCTGGCGCCGTCCATGCGCATGATCTCCCGTTACCACTTCGGCTGGGCCGACGAGCACGGCCGGGACACCCCGGGAGGTGGCGGCAAGGCGTTGCGGCCGGCGCTGACCCTGCTGTCCGCCCGGGCCGCCGGTGCGGACGCCATCAGGGCGGTGCCGGCGGCGGTCGCGGTGGAGCTCGTGCACAACTTCTCGTTGCTGCACGACGACGTGATGGACAACGACATCGAACGCCGGCACCGGCCCACCGCGTGGACGGTGTTCGGTGTGCCGGCGGCCATCCTGGCCGGCGACGCCCTGCTCACGCTGGCCATCGAGACGGCCCGCCGGGGGAGTGATCTCGCGGTGTCCGGTGAGGTCATCGGGTGCCTGAACGAGGCAGTGCAGGGCCTGATCGTCGGGCAGAGCGCGGACGTCGAGTTCGAGCGGCGCACCGACGTGACGTTGCCGGAGTGCCTCGACATGGCGGCCGGCAAGACCGGCGCGCTGATGCGGTGCGCGTCCTCGATCGGTGCGCTCGCGGTCGGCGCGGACCAGCGCACGGTGGCGCTGCTCGCCGAGTTCGGCGACCACCTTGGCCTGGCGTTCCAGCTCGTGGACGACCTGCTCGGCATCTGGGGCAGTCCGGACGTGACCGGCAAGCCGGCACTGGCCGACCTGCGCAGCCGGAAGAAGTCGGTGCCGGTGGTGGCCGCGCTGAACTCCGGCACCGAGGCCGCGACCCGGTTGGCGCAGCTGTACTTCCAGCCCGACCAGGCCGACCAGGTGGACGATGAGGCCGCCCTGATCGCCATGGCCGACCTGGTCGAGCGGGCGGGCGCTCGGGCGTGGACCGAGGCCGAGGCCGACCGGCACATCCAACAGGCGGCACAGTGCCTCGCCGACCTGTCCGCGCCGCCATCGGTGACCGAGGCGCTGCGTGCGACGGCCTTGTTCGTGACGAGGAGAGACCGTTGAGCTCGGCGCAGTTGAATTCGACAGTTCTGGGCACGGAGTCGAACGAGCTGGTGGACCGGGCACGGCGGATGGTGGACGCCGCCCGGGACCACCTGCTGTCGTTGCAGCACGACGCGGGCTGGTGGCAGGGCAACCTCGAAACCAACGTCACCATGGACGCGGAAGACCTGATGCTGCGGCAGTTCCTGGGCATCCGGGACGCCGAGCAGACCGAGCAGGTGGCCCGCTGGATCCGCTCCCAGCAGCGCGCGGACGGCACCTGGGCCAACTTCTACGAGGGTCCTGCCGACCTGTCCACCACGGTGGAGGCGTACGTCGCGCTACGGCTGGCCGGCGACGACCCGGACGCCGAGCACATGCGGGCCGCCGCGTCCTTCGTGCTGGGCGCCGGCGGCATCGAGGCGACCCGGGTGTTCACCCGGATGTGGCTGGCGCTGTTCGGCGAGTGGTCCTGGGACGACCTGCCGATCATGCCGCCGGAGCTGATCTTCCTGCCGTCCTGGTTCCCGCTGAACATCTACGACTGGGGCTGCTGGGCCCGGCAGACCGTGGTGCCGCTGACCATCGTGAACGCGATCCGCCCGGTCCGGCCGCTCGGCGTGCGGATCGACGAGCTGCGCAGCGGCCACTCGAAGCGCTCCACCGTGCCGCCGCTGTCGGTCGGCGGGCTGTTCGAACAGCTCGACAAGCTGCTGCACGTGTATCAGCGTTCGCCGGTGAAACCGTTGCGCCGCATGGCGATACGGCAGGCGGCCGAGTGGGTCGTCGCCCACCAGGAGGCCGACGGCGGCTGGGGCGGCATCCAGCCACCGTGGGTCTACTCGATCATCGCGCTGCACCTGATGGGCTACCAACTCGACCACCCGGTCCTGGCCAAGGCCATCGCCGGGCTGGACGGCTTCACCGTGCACGAGGAGACCGAGCAGGGCACGGTC
>DASXXM010000546.1:0-3071 GCA_036503065.1 Pseudonocardiaceae bacterium
CGGTCTGCGTGACGAGCACGTCGCGGTAGAACCCGGCGAGGTCGATCAGGGCCAGGTCGAGCGAGTCGCGCTGGGTTCGGGTGGTGCGGGACTTCTGCCGCTTCTCCAGGTCCTTGATGGCGCCCTTGGCGCCCCTGGTCGCGGCCGCCGTGCCCTTGCCGGTGCCGCCCGCGCCCATGGCCGTTTCCAGCGCCTCGCGTTCGGCGACATCCCTGGTCTCGCTCAACGTGGTCGCTTCGGACTCAGCGGCGTTGACCAGGTCGTCCGCGCTGGTGAACACGTCCGCCGGGCCGCGCAGGCCGACCGGCACGCGTAGCACGGCCGCCCTGCGATCACGCGCCGCCGGGTCGGTCGCCAGGCGACGGGCCCTGCCGACGTGGCCGCCGCACACCGACGCGGCCCACCTGGCCGTCGGCTCGTCCACGCCGTCGCGTTCGATCAGCACCTCGGCCACGGCGGGCACCGACGGGGTGCGCAGCGCGATCCCCCGGCAGCGCGAGCGGATCGTGACCGACACGTCCTCCGGGTGGTCCGATGGTGCGCAGAGCAGGAACACGGTGCGGGATGGGGGTTCCTCGACGGCCTTGAGCAGGGCGTTGGCCGCGCCCTCGGTCAGCCGGTCCGCGTCCTCGATGACCACGACCTGCCAGCGGCCGCCGGTCGGCTTGCGTGCCGCGGCCTGGACCAGCGCGCGCATCTCGGCGACCGAGATCGACAGGCCCTCCGGCACGACGAGCCGCACGTCGGCGTGTGTGCCGACCAGCGTCGTTCGGCAGCCGGGACATTGGCCGCAGCCGATTCCGGCCACGCACTGCAATGCCGCCGCGAACGCCCTGGCCGCGACCGACCGGCCGGAACCGGGCGGGCCGGTGAACAGCCAGGCATGGGTCATGGCCCCTGGCGCGACCGGCTTACCGTCGACGATGTCGGCGCCGGCCGCCGCTGCCGCACGCAGAACTTCGACGGCGTCCGGCTGGCCAACCACGTTGGCCCAGACATCGCGCGTGCTCACGAAACCACCGCACCGGCACGTAGCAGCCCCGCTGTCCACAATGGATCTAATGTCCACAATGGACTCTGCGGCACGCTCGCCGACCCACAGGCAGACCCCCGCCCAACCCTGGGGGCTACGGCCCTTTTCAAACGTATACCTGTCAAGCCCCGAATGGGTGGCTCGCCGGAAAGCTGTGGACAACGGCGGTGGCCTGTGGACAAGTGGGGTTGGCTCGCGCGGTTGGTCGCTATGCTGGGTGACTCGGTCACGACGTTTCCTGTTTGGCTCCGGCCAGGTCGTCCGCGCCGCGTTCGGCCAGTACGCCGCGTTCGCGCAGGGCCGGTGTCATCGCGGTGCGGATGCGTTCGGCGACGGCGGCCTCGCTGCCCTCCGCGTCCACCACCACGTAGCGGGCCGGGTCGGCCGCGGCCATCTCGGTCAGCAGGCGCTGGACCCGCCAGTGGTGTTCGACGCTGTTGATGCCGCGCGGCACGCCTTCGTCGATGTGGTCGGTCATGGTGGCCGGGTCGCGGTCCAGCAGCACCGTGATGTCCGGTCGGAGCCTGCCGGTGGCCCAGTCGGCGAGACCGTCCAGTTCGCTGGGATCCAGGCCGCCCAGGGCGCCGAGGTGGGCCAGTGGGCTGTCCACGAACCGCTCCATCACCACCATCTCGCCGGCCTCCAGCGCCGGCAGCACCCGCCGTTCCACCACGTCGGCGCGGACGGCGGCGGCGACGAGGACGTGGGCCCTGGCGCCGGTCAGTTTGGTGCCGGCGAGGACGCCGGCCAGTCGGCTCGCGTCCAGGGCCGGGTCGCTGGCCAGTTGGACCCGGTGGCCGCCTGCGCGCAGCCAGTCGGCCAGGTGCCGTGCCTGGGTTTCGGTGTCCCGCTGGATGTCGCCCTCGACCGCGATCAGCATGCCCTGCACCCTCCTGGGCCTGCGGCGCAGTGCCGCGACCAGGTCGGCCATGATCGGCTGGGAGCCGCGGTCGTCCATCTGGCGATAGGCGATCACACCGGCCAGCGCGGCCAGAATGCCGGCGCCGAGCATGACCGGCCGGGTGCCGTCGACCTGCATGGCCTCGCCGAACACGGTGATCCGGTGCGGCTGGACCAGGCCGACCAGCACCGGCACGGCCAGCGCCGACGCGAACAGCACCACCTTCATCAGCGACTGGTACAGCGCGTTGATCCGGCCCCGGATGGCGTCCTCGACCTGCGAGCCGATGATCGTGATCCCGGTGAGAAACGCCACACCGGCGCAGGCACCGACGATGGCCACGGTGATCAGCGAGATGGCCAGGTGCGGCGACAGGGCGACCAGGGCCAGCGCGATGCCGGCGGAGACGATCGCGACGCCGAACAGCCGGTTGTGCGACATCCGACGGGCCAGCCGCGGGGCGGTGGCCATGCCGGCGCCCAGACCCACGAACAACGCCACGAACAGCATGCTGAACGCGGAGTCGCCGCCCAACAGGCTCGTGGCGTAACGCTGGGCCGTGCCGATCACGGCACCGCCCGCGGCGAACGCGCCGACGAGGCCGTACATCAGGCCGCGGATCAGCGGGGTCCGGCGGGCGAAGCGCACGCCGTCGGAGAACATCGCGAACCAGCTCTGCTGGTCGTCCGGCCTGCGCTCGGTGGAGACCCTGGCGCGGCCGGACAGCTCCGGGATACGGGTGGCGACGATGATCGCGGCGGCCAGGTAGAGCAGGCCGTTGATGATCACGATGATCTTGGCCGCACCGAGCGCGGCACCCGCGCCGTCCCACAGGCGCAGCGTCGAACCGAGGCCGGTGACGACGGAGAACAGGCCGGCCGCGCTGACCACGGCGACGCCGTACGTCATCACCAGGCCGAGCTGGTTGGCGGTCTCCACCTGGTCCTTGCGGCGCAGCAGGTTCGGGATCGCCGAGTCCTTGGCCGGGATCCACATCATCGCGGTGCTGCCGATCAGGAAGTTGGCGGCCAGCAGCCACCACCACGTCCCGACCAGCGCGATCGACAGGAACAGCGCGCAGCGGATCAGGTCGACGGTGACCATCACCCGGCGACGGTCGAACTTGTCCGCGAGCAC
>DASXXM010000547.1:0-2937 GCA_036503065.1 Pseudonocardiaceae bacterium
CCTTCGATCAGGCGAGCCGGACGACCGCCCTCGGGCGACCGAGCACCGTCTTACCGGCGAACGTCGCCGTCAGCTCCACCTGAACGGTGTGGTCCGCGTCGTTCTTCTCGGTGACCCGCCCGGTCACCTCGACGGTCGCGCCGACACCGTCATCGGGCACGACCACCGGCCGGGTGAACTTGGTGCCGTAGCGCACCACCGCGCCGGGGTCGCCGGCCCAGTCGGTGACCAACCGCGCCACCAGCGCCATGGTCAACATCCCGTGCGCGATCACATCCGGCAGCCCGACCCCGGTCGCGGTGGCCGCGCTCCAGTGGATCGGGTTGAAGTCCAGCGACGCGCCCGCGTACCTGACCAGGTCGGCCCTGGTCACCTGGACGGTCAACGGCGGCAACTGGTCGCCGACCACAACGTCGGCGAAACTCCGCCTCACGCCGTCCCCCTCGCCACCACGGTGGTGGTACCGACCAGCACCGGCGTCCCGGCCGCCGTGTCGAGATCGGTCCGCACGGTGATGAAGTCGTTGCCGGCCCTGGACATGATGTTCTCGATCGTGGCCGTCAGCACCAGGCTGTCCCCGGCCATGATCGGCCGGTGGTAGGCGAAGCCCTGCTCGCCGTGCACCACCTTGTCCCAGTCCAGCCCGAGCGCGGGGTCCGCGAGAATCGTGAAGATCGCGTGCATGTTGATCACGATGATGGCAAACGTCGGCGGCGCGATCACCGCCGGATACCCGGCGGCCGCAGCCGCGGCCGCGTCCCGGTAGACCGGGTTGGGGTCGCCGATCGCCGCAGCGAACTCCCGGATCTTCTCGACACCCACGTCGTAGGCCGGCGCAGGCGGATAGCTACGCCCGATGAAGGACTGGTCAAGTGCCACCGCGCGAGGCTAGCCGACCACAACCACAAACCGCCCGACCGGCCCACCCGGAGTTGTCCACAGGCAGGCCAAACTCGATCGAGCCCCAGCTCAAGATCGACTAGACTTGAAATCGGGGGGCCCCCGCAGGCCGGCGGCCGCTGTCCGGATGTGCGGGGCGGCTCGCTGGCCGACGGTGCGCAGATCAAAAGGCCGCCCCAGTCACCCAGGACGGCCTGATGTCACCCCGCCAACAAGATCAGCGAGTCTCCTTGTGCGCCCGATGACACCCACAGTTCGGGCAAAATTTCTTGATCTCCAAGCGATCCGGATGGTTACGCCGGTTCTTCTTGGTGATGTAGTTGCGGTGCTTGCACTCCTCGCACGCCATAGTGATCTTCGGTCGCACGTCAGTAGCCGCCACAGCAGAACCTCCCGTAAGCCAAAAGCCCAAAGCCAGACACGTCAACCCCAGGGGGTCCGGGGGAATTCCCCCGGCCGGGGGCGTGGGGGCTTGGCCCCCACAAGACATTGCGAACGCTCCCAGGTTCGCGCAGTCCGCGAACAGGGAGCACCCCGAGCGGTAGCGGTGGCCGGACTTGAACCGGCGACACAGCGATTATGAGCCGCTTGCTCTACCGACTGAGCTACACCGCCACGCATGACTAAGCCGCGATGCCCCACATGACGGTACACCGCGGCCGGGTCATGGAGCCCCCTTACGGAATCGAACCGTAGACCTTCTCCTTACCATGGAGACGCTCTACCGACTGAGCTAAGGGGGCGGGTCGAGCGAGGAAGACTCTACACAATGCCGGCCCCAGCCCGAAATCGGGTCGTGCTCAGTGCACCAGCGTGAGCACGGTCTCATCACGCAGCCCGGTGACCGACACCGTCCGCGCCTGCAACCACGCCTCCAGCCGCTCCTCGGACAGCGGCCGCGAGATCAGGTAGCCCTGCGCCACGTGACAGCCCATCTCGACGAGCTGATCCCGCGCGGCATCCTCCTCGACGCCCTCCGCGACCACGATCAGACCCAACGAGTGACCCAGCTCGACGATCGACCGGACCACGGCGAGGTCACCGAGGTCGCTGCCCATGCCGAGCACGAAGCTCTTGTCGATCTTGACCTCGTCCACCGGCAGCTGCCGCAGGTAGGCCAGCGACGAGTACCCGGTCCCGAAGTCGTCCACCGCCAGCACCAGCCCCAGCGAGTGCAGCCGCCGCAGCACCGGCAGCGCCCGCTCCGGATCGGACATCACGCCGGACTCGGTGAGCTCGAACGTGAGCAGCTCGGCCGGCACGTTGTGCCGGGCCAGCGCGTCCGCGACCCAGTCCGGGAAGGTCTCGTCCTCCAGGTTGCGCACCGACAGGTTGACCGCGACGCTCATCCGGATGCCGCGGTCCAGCCACTTCCGTGCCTTGGCCAACGACCGCTCGGTGACGAACGTGGTGAGCGCGCCGATCAGGCCGGTCGCCTCGACGGCCGGCACGAACTCGTCCGGCGCGAGCTGGCCGAACTCCGGGTGCCGCCAGCGGACCAGGGCCTCGACGCCGAGGATCTGCCGGCTGGGCAGCGCCACCTTCGGCTGGTAGTGCAGGTAGACCTCGCCGTTCTCGATGGCCTGCTTGAACTGGGTGACCAGCTGGAACCGGCGCAGGAAGACCTGGCCCATGCTGGGCACGTACCTGCGGACCGAGTCGCCGTCGGTCCGCGCCGCCCGTACCGCGACGTCCGCGCGCTGGAGCATGGTGTCCACGTCCGGCTCGACCGCGCCGGTCGGCTCGACCTCCGCGGAGACGTAGCCGACCTTCACGCTGGCATCGACGGTCAGCCGGTCCACCGGGTAGGACGCGGAAAGCCCGGTGCGCAGCCGTTCGGCCACCTCGTGGGCCTGCTCCTCGGTGTGGTCGACCAGCAGCGTGGCGAACGTGCCGGCCTCCAGCCGGGCCAGCGGCACGTCGACGCCGAGCTGTTCGCGCAGCCGCCGTCCGGCGGCCACGACCATCCGGTCGCCCCACGCGTAGCCCAGCGCGTCGCTGATCGTGGACAGCACGTCGAGGTCCAGCCGCAGCACC
>DASXXM010000548.1:0-7924 GCA_036503065.1 Pseudonocardiaceae bacterium
TTGCCGTGCAGGTCGACGATGCGGAACGAGCCGCCGGCCGGGATCACGCCGGCATAGCCGTCGCCGTCGGGCACTTCGACGGTCAGTGCGGCGGTCATGCGAACACCGCCCTTGCCGCCCGCAGCGCCCGTTCGCTCTCCGGCCGGTGCGCCCCATCGCGGTCCGCGGCTGCTGGTCGTATCTCGACGCATACGGCGGCGGGTGCCCATCGGGGGTCGAGTGGATTCGGGGCGGTGGAGAGGATGACCAGAAGGTCCACTTCGGACCGAAGGGTCACCTGGTCGCCCTCTGCGGCGTGTTGGGGGACGAACGTGAGCGAGCCTGCCGTGTCGTCGGCGATGGCCACCTTGGTGAAGAAGTTGACGCAGGCGTGCAGGTCGGCGACGTTCCTGCCGTGCTTGCGCAGTTCGCTGAGCAGGCCGGCGCGGGCGCTGCGGTGCCAGTCGTTGCGGTCGGTGTGGTAGGACGACGGGCCGAACCTGGCCACGTGCGCGTCCAGCGAGTGGCCGGTGATGCAGTCGTGCCAGTCCAGTGTCGATCCGGTGACGGAGCACAGCGCGATCCCACGGTCGGACATCAGCACCATCGGCGGCCGGATACAGGCGCTCAGCTGCGCTTTCAGGGTGTCCGGGATGTTCAGCCGGTCCACCGGATCGTGTGCGGCGTAGAGCAGTGTCGAGCAGTTCGCGCCGTCGCCCAGCGCGGTCAGGCGCAGTTCGCGGCCTGCGCGCACCAGCGCCGACCACGCGGCGCCGCCGGGCACGTCGTGGGTCAGCAGCGGGTCGCTCATTCCGCGGCCTCCATGGCCAGCATCGGCTCCACTGTGGACTGACGGCTGGTCCGGGTGGCATAGGCGATAGCGCCCAGGACCAGCGCCAGGATCAGGAACAGCACCGCGAACCACTTCAGGTACCAGTGGCCGCCGCCGGGGTCGAAGACCTCCGCTCTCGGCCAACCCAGGTTCACCGCCATGCCAAGGCCCCACACGACAGCGAGCACGTTCACCGGCACGGCCCACCGGCCGAGGCGGAACAGTCGGCGTTCCGAGTTCTCCTCGGCCGGCCAGCCGGTGCGCCTGCGCAGCAGCAGCGGGGTGGTGACCATCAGGTAGGCCAGGTACAGCAGCATGATGCAGACGCTGGCCAGCGTCGTGAACAGCGCGGCGTTGCCGACGTTCACCAGCAGCAGCGCCGCAGCCAGCACGCCGATCAGCAGGGCGGGCCGGATCGGCGTGCCGGTCCGGCGGTTCACTGTGGACAGTGCGCGGGACAGCGGCAGCGCGTGGTCGCGGGCCATCGAGAACACCATTCGGGTGGCGGCGGTGTGGATCGCCAGCGTGCACACCGAGATCGCGATCGCCACGTCGACAAGGAACACTCGGCCGAGCGAGTCGCCGAGCCTGCTGGTCAGCACGTAGGGCAGGCCGCGGGCGGGATCGCCGAGACTGCCGTCGGTGGTGCTGTTCGCGGCCATCAGCGTGGCGATCAGCATGGCCGCGCCACCGATGCCGGAGACGATCACCGCGCGCAGGATGGTCCGCGGCGCGGTGCGTCGCGGATGCCGGGTCTCCTCGGACAGTTCGCCCGCGCTGTCGAACCCGACCAGCACGTACGCCGCCATCAGCGCGGAGATCGCGAACGAGGCAAGGTAACCGGCGCCGGTGCCGCCGATCCCCGCCGTGTTCAACAGGATGCCCGGCCCGCGCCGGGCGTGCGAGAACAGCGCGATGCACAGCAGCGTCACGCCGACCAGCTCGCAGGTGACGCCGACACTGTTGATCACGGTCGTCAGCCGGACGCCGATCGCGTTCACGGTCGTCGTCACGACGAGCAGGATCACGCCCAGCACCACGGCGTTGGCCGCGCCGGACACCGACGTCAACGACGGATCACCGGACACGATCTGAAAGCCGGACCAGATCGACGGCAGCACCACCTGCAACGCGATCGCGGCGCCGGCCAGGGTGACCACCTGAGCCACGATCATCAGCCAGCCGGCCGTCCACCCCCACACCCGCCCGCCGAGCCGGGTGGCCCACTGGTAGATCGCACCGGAGATCGGATAGTGCGCCGCCAGTTCGGCGAAGCAGAGCGCAACGAGCAGCTGACCGGCCAGCACGATCGGCCAGGTCCAGAAGAATCGAGGTCCACCAAAGGAATAGCCGAAGAAGAACAGCTGGAACACGGTGGTCAGGATGGAGACGAACGAGAACCCGGCGGCGAACGAGCCGTAGGTGCCGATACCACGGCGTAATTGCTGGCCGTAGCCGAAGGTGGCCAGGTCCTTGGTGTCGTCGGGCGGATCCGCTGTGATCGTGGTCATGACCGGCCTCCGGAGTTGAAGGCCCGAACACGCACAGCCCGGGCCGCGATGGCCTCCCGGGCTTTTCTCCCGCCGTGGAACGGTGCCGCGCCACGTTGCGCCCGACCGCCTGCGTCTCTCGGACCAGGCCCACCCGGCAACCGGGTGGCGGAACCCTAGACGCGCCCCGCACCGAGCGGGTCGGGAACAGTGCACCAGCCGGTCATGTCACGCCGTGTTCCGTCGTGGTAAACACAAAGTGTCACAAACCGCCCCCGGCAACGTTCACGTTGCGGAAGCCGACAAGCCGCCCACGAGGCGCCGGCTCAGGCGATCCGACGTGTCTTGACGGCGGCGACCATGATCTGTCCGGACTGATCGGTAATTGTCTTCGACTTGACCGGCATTACCGGCTATCGTGACGCAATGACTGTTCCCGGTCCGTTGCCGTTCGGCGCGCAGGCCCCGGCGGGGGTGCGGCTGATCATCGACTTCGTGAACTCCCGGCCCGTGGTCGGGCAGCCGGACCTGCTCGGCGACCCGGCGACGGCATCGGCCTACCTGCGGCAGTGTGGGCTACCCGAGGACTTCGCACGACTGGACAGTGCGACGCTGCGGGGGGCCAGGGACCTGCGTGACGCACTGGTGGACGTGCTCGGCAGCAATCCGGGCGACCCCGAGCGGCTGGACGGCTGGCAGGTGGTCAACGACCTGGCCGCCGCCGCGCCCCTGACGGTCACGTTCCGGTCCGGACCGAGCGCGGTCCTGGCACCGGCCGACGATGCGGCGCACCCGGTGGTCGGCCGGCTCGTCGCCGACGTCCACGCGGCCATTGCCGCCGACCAGTGGACACGGCTGCACCTGTGCGCCAACGACGCCTGCCGGGTGGGGTTCTACGACGCCAGTCGCAGCCGCACCCAGCGCTGGCACTCCTACGAGTCCTGCGGCAACCGGGTCAACGTCGCCGCCCACCGCAAGCGCCGCACTACGTAATGTCTATAGCGCCGAAGAGCTTTGCAGGGTGACTCGTGCACGGTATGCTGTAATTGTCTTCGATATTAAGGCGATTACAAACACGGGAGTCATCACTCATGAAACGCAAGTTCCTGACCTTCGCCGCCGTGGGCATCGCCCTCGGTGCGGTGGCCGCCTGCTCGACGACCGGCACGGCGAGCGGCACGGTGACGAGCCACCCGGCCAACGTCGCCTCGTTCGAACGGCCGGAGCTGCGCGGACCGAACCCGTACCAGTTCCTGCCCAAGGTGCCGTCGTTCCACCTGGCCAGCCAGACGGTGCGCAACCTCCGGCCGCTGCCGACCGCCCAGGAGTCCGGCATCTTAGGGGTGCCGGGCGGCCAGGACATCTCGCCGCAGCTGTCCTGGTCCGGATTTCCCGCGGGCACCAAGAGCTTCGTGATCTCGATGTTCGATCCGCAGGCGCCGACCGGCAGCGGCTTCTGGCACTGGATCGTGACGGACGTGCCGGCGACCACCACCGCCGTACCGGCGGGCGCGGGCGTGCCCAACAGCACCACGTTGGGCGCGGGCGCGTTCCAACTGCCCGGTGACGCCGGTGCCGGCCGGTACATCGGCGCCGCGCCGCCCGCCGGGTCCGGTTTCCACGACTACTACCTCACGGTCACCGCGCTGGACGTCGCCAAGTCGGGCGTCGGCCCGACCACCAGCGGGGCGTTGCTGGGCTTCAGCATCGACAGCCACACGATCGCCCGTGCGACGATCATCTGCCCGACCGAAGCCAAGTAGCGATCGAGTGCCGGCGACGCGGCCCCGTCCCGGGGACCGGCGTCGCCGGCTGACCGCCACCGGTGGCGGGCCGGTGATGGTCATGACGGTCTACGCACCATGGAACACGTTCAGTGCGTAGAACTGGACCCGCGCGCCGATCTTGGAGCTGGAGCCGAACGACTGGTCGTAGTCACCGGCCTTGAAGTACATCTTGATCCCGTTGAATGCCGACGGCATCGTGAAGGTGTTGTTCGTGCCGTTGAGACTGATGCCGATCGTGTTGCTGTTGGTCAGGCTGATCACGTAGCTCCACTGCGTGCCCAGCGGCACGTTGCCGACCACGTGATGTACCTCGTTGCCGCCGGCAGGCGTCTGTTCGATCGCCAGGTCGACGTTGCCGTTCTTGTAGTAGAACAGCTCGAGCAGCGGCTTCGACGATCCGCTGGAATTGTCGAGGTGGATCTGTCCGACGGCAACGTGATCCGGTACCACGGTGGCCTTGAGTGTCGCGCTCAGCATGTGGGTACCCGGGATCGACCACTCGATCTCGGATCCGCTCGCGGTCAGCTCACGCAGTTCCGTGCGCGGGAACTTCGAGCCCAGCGTGACGCCATTCTCCGGATCCCAGAAGCTCATCGAGCCGTCGGTGGAGTTGGTGAAGAAGAACTTGCTCTGGTAACCGTTCGCTCCTTCGAGTTGCTTGGGCGAGATCGTGGTGGTGTGGTTCGTGGTTCCGGTCGGCAGTTGCAGCTCCCAGCGGGACAGGTCGAAGTTGCCGCCGGGTGCGATCCCCGGGTTCAGGCCATGAGGCGCGTGAACGGGTGCGGCGGCCGCCGGACCGATCTGGCCGGCCATCAGGAAAGCGGCCGTACCGGCAGCGAACAAGAGCATGCCAATGGCACGTTTGTTGGACATTATTCTCCTTAGTGACGGTTCTTTGGTACGCCGAACAACACCGGCCAAATGCCAGCGAGAATCGGGAGAGACTTATTTAGATACGGTCGGTCAGCAGGTGCAGAATGTGGTTGCGCGCGGTGGCGATGTGGTCCCGCATCAGGTCGGTCGCGGTGGTCACGTCGCCCGCTTCGAATGCGGTCAGGATCGCCGCGTGTTCGTCGGCTTCCTCGCGGTCGGTGCGTGCCCGGCGCCAGCCGACGGTCGCCGCGAGCGCGGTGATGTCCTGGAGCTGGTCGAGCTGGTCGATCAGGAATCGGTTGCCGCACTGGGTGTAGAGCATCCGGTGGAAGCGCCGGTTGGCCAGGCTGACGGAGGCCAGGTCGTCCGCTGTTGCCGCGGACCGCGCCTCGTTGAGCGCCGACGTGGCCTCGGGCGTCGGCTGGCGGCCGCGGGTGCGGACCGCGAGGCCGACGGCGTGCGGCTCGATCAGCAGCCGGGCCTGGTACAGCTCGTTGACCAGCGCGTTGTCGATGCGCCGGACGTTGACCTGTTGGTAGGCGCCCAGTTCGATCAGGCCCGTCGACCGCAGCAGCTTCAGTGCCTCCCGGACGGGTGTCTTCGACACGTCGAGACGGGCCGCGAGATCACGTTCGGACAGTGGCTGGCCTGGGGGAATGGAGCCGTTGAGGATCGCGGACTTGATCGCGTCGACGACCAGGTCGGTGCGCGTCCGCGGCTCGCCAAGCGGCCCGAACCGCAGTTCACCCGCGCCGGCCACGGCGGTCGTCCTCCCGGTAGACAGCTCATCCGGGGTCGATGATCCCACCATTGGCCATGGCGCGTACCGCGACGTGGTCATTTGGCTGCCTTGTCCGCCTGCTCGTACTCCTTACGGATGGTGTCGCCGCCGCCACCGCGCCACGTCCGGACCATGGTCTGCAGTGCGCTGATGTCCTTGCGGCCCACCACCACCGACGTGATCTCGTCGTTGATCATGGTGTTGAGCGTATTGCCCCTGCGGGACGCCGTCGGCGAGTACAGGCCGACCGTGGGTCCGGCACGCCCACGTTGGCGATCTGTTTCTCCCAGGCGTAGCACGGTTCGGTGAACCGGGTTCGGTGGGCCGCGTCGAACAGGGGTTCCAGTCCGACGGCCAGGTACTGGTAGCTGGTGTAGACCTCCTTGTGGCCCTGGGCGGTCAGCACGGGTCCGGTGCTCCTGCGGGTGTAATGGGTGCCTTCGACGCCGAATTTGAGCAGGTCGTACTCCTTGCTGCCGAACGGCGCGGCGCAGTAGTCGAGGACGCCGAGCAGTTCGTCGACGCGGGACTGTGATGTCGCGCTGATCGCGGTGTAGCTGAACGAGCCGTTCTGGAGCCACCAGCTGCCGTTGCCCCCGTTGTGGCCGAATGGCGGCAGTGCGCCCAACCGGAAGTTCGGCGTGGTCGGTTCGTACAGCGACAGCAGTTGGGTCCAGGCGGGGTTGCCGTTCTCGTGGATGGCGACCGTGCCGTTGCCGAGGAGGTCCTGTGCCCGGCTCTGTTGCATCGACGGGGTGTCGGGGTGGAACACGCCTGCCTGCCAGAGCTTGCGGGTGTAGGCGACCGCCGCGGTGAACTCCGGGGTCTCGACGTAGTGGGTGAGGCTGCCGTCGGCGTTGCGCCGCCACTGGTTGGGCACGCCGAACATGCCGGTGACGAGCAGCAGGAGCAGCGGGTTGATCGCGCCGCTGGCGAAGCCGCCGATCGCGTAGTGGCCGGCTTTCTGGTCGGTCAGTTCCGTACAGAAGGCCAGGAACTCGTCGGCGCTGGTGGGCAGGGCCAGGCCGCGGCCGTCGACGATGTCCTTGCGGTAGAAGGTGGCCCGGTTGAACACGTTGCGTGCCACCGGCACCCCGTAGATCCGGCCGCCGACGCGGGCATTGCGCCAGCTCGCGGTCGGAATGGCGGCGAGGTTGGGGTATTTGGCGACCGCGTTGCCCGACAGGTGGTCGGACAGGTCGAGGCATCTGGCGCGGAGGAAGTCGGCCACCAGTGGCAGGTTCGCGAACTGCGGAATCTGGATCAGGTCGGGCAGGGCGTCTCCCGCGGTGACGGTGGCGAATCGGGTGCCGTAGTCGGGTTGGGTGACGAACGTGAAGTCGACAGGCGCGCCGATGGCGTCGTCGACCGCGTTGCGATAGGCCGAGACGGCGACCGGCGGCGCGTAGGTGACCGCCATCGCGGTGATCGGCCTGCCGGTGCCCGGTTTGGTGTGCACCGTGGTGACCAGGTTGTTCGGGTAGCCGAAGAACGCGGCCTGCACGCCGTTGGCGGTGCCGGGCAGGTTCGGCGTGCGGCCGCGCGTCGGTTGGTAGGCCGGCTGGCCGACGCCGCCGCCCGCCGGTGGCGCCGGGGTGGTGGCGGCGCCACAGGCGGACAGCAGGGGGCCCGCCGTGGCGAGCACGCCGACGGCCAGGGAGCCCTTGAACAAGGAACGGCGACTGAACCCGCTGGTCATCGTTGACCTCCTGCGTTCGTGGGTGACTCAGCCCTTGACGGCGCCGATGGTCACGCCTTTGGTGAAATGGCGCTGGACAAAGGGAAAGACCAGGAGCACCGGGATGACGGCCAGTACCACCACGGCCATCTGGACGGCCGGTTGGGCGGGTGGCGACGCGCCGGCGTCGGTTTCCAGAGCCTGGCCCTGGAGCACGTAGATCCGGAGAATGAGTTGCAGTGGCCACTTGGTGGCATCGCTGAGGAACAGCAGGGCGTTGAAGAACGCGTTCCAGTAGGCCACCGCGTAGAACAGGCCGATCACCGCGACGACCGCACGGGACAACGGCAGCACCACGCGGAGCAGAATGCGGAAGTCACCGGCGCCGTCGATGACGGCGGCGTCCCGCAGGTCCTGCGGGACGCCCATGAAGAAATTGCGCATGATCACCAGGTTGAAGGCGTTGACGGCGGTGGGCAGGATCAGTGCCCAGTAACTGTCGAG
>DASXXM010000549.1:0-2646 GCA_036503065.1 Pseudonocardiaceae bacterium
CTCCTCGACCCTGGCCACGGACAGCGTGCCCAGCGCCGCGTCCGCGCAGCCGAACGCGCCGGCCGCCAGCACCCCGAGCAGTGCCAGGACCAGCAGGAACGCCGTATTGGTGCCCGCCACGGCCGACTACTCCCGGCCGGCGTCCTCGACCGGCGGCCGCGGTTCGGTGTCGTCGACCGGCACCGGTTCCGCGTTCCGGTCGAGGCCGACCGCGCTGAGCAGCCGCTCGTCGGCGTCGCGTTGCGCGGCCCGGCGGGCGGCGTCCACCCGAGCGGTGCGGAAGTCGGCGAGGATGCGCTTCTGCAGCGTGAACATCTCGCGTTCCTCGGCCGGTTCCGCGTGGTCGTAGCCGAGCAGGTGCAGCACGCCGTGCACGGTGAGCAGGTGCAACTCGTCCAACAGGCTGTGCCCGGCGGTCCTGGCCTGGTCCTTGGCGAAGGCGGGGCACAGCACGATGTCGCCGAGCAGCGCGGGGCCCGCGTCGGCCGCGTCGGGCCGGCGCGCGGAGTCCAGTTCGTCCATCGGGAAGGCCATCACGTCGGTCGGGCCTTCCAGATCCATCCACCGTTCGTGCAGGTCGGCCATCACGTCCAGCTCGACGAGCAGCACGGACAGCTCCGCGAGCGGGCTGACACTCATCCGGTCCAGCGCGAACCGGGCCGCGGCCACGATCGACGTCTCGTCAACACCGACGCCCGACTCGTTGGCGATCTCGATACTCATCTGGAAACTCAGCGACTCCGTCGTTTGGCCGGCCGGACACCTGGGCGGGAAGCACTGTCCGACTCCTCGTGGCTCTCCTGGACGACCTGCCACCGTTCGTAGGCCTCCACGATCGCACCGACCAGCCGGTGCCGCACCACGTCGTGACTGGTCAGCATCGCGAAGTGCACGTCGTCGATGCCGTCGAGGATCTCCCGGACGATACGCAGGCCGCTGCGCACCCCGCCGGGCAGGTCCACCTGCGTGATGTCGCCGGTAACCACGATCTTGGAGCCGAAGCCGAGGCGGGTCAGGAACATCTTCATCTGTTCCGGCGTGGTGTTCTGCGCCTCGTCCAGAATGATGAACGCGTCATTGAGCGTGTTGTGCGTCAGCAGGTAGTCCTCTGTGACGTAAAGCGAGTCAGCCGCGGCCACCTGGATACACACCGCCTCCGCACGACCCGCGGGCTCGATGCTGTCAATGAAACGCATCGGCCGCCCACCACCGCCGGACGCGTGGTACTTCGTGCGCTTACGACCGAGCCGGAAGGGCTCGATGCCGGCTGGCAGACGGATGTCGATGATGTACGCGTCACGGCGGTGGATGACATCGCGGCCACGTGCTCGTCCAGGCTTCCGACCTTCGGCAGGCCGGCGACGCACATAAGCGACGCCACCCAAGGACCGAACCAAACGGACGACGCCCTCTGCAAGAAGGGCCGATGTGGTCGTGTACTGAATGCGACAGGTTCGGCCGAGCCGGGTGACCGGCCCGCCATCGCTGTCCAGAAGTCCCTGGAGGAGGGCAAGACGAACTTCCGCGGCGTTGTGGAGGTACATATCCGGGATGAACTTCGAGTTCGAGCGAGTGCCGAGCAGGTCAAGCGAACGCAACATCCCGGTTACCGGGTTCTCCAGCGTGATGACCTCGCCCGGCTCTCGGACCCGGTTGATGGTGTGTTCCGGGCCGACCCTCCACCGGACTGCCACTCCGGGCAGAGCGGCTTCCAGTGCTACGGCGAGTTCGGGATCCTCGGTGGCGAAAGCGGGTGTGGTGGAACCCGTCAGGCAGCCGTCGCCCAGAAGCAGGCCGAGGGCGTACGGGTCCATCGGGACCTCTTGCTCGGGATGGCACACCGGCGCCGAGAGCAGCGGCAACTCATACCGTCGGGCGTGGGCGGCGCGGAGGTTGCCGATCATCTCCTTGGTCTCAAGGACACGCCAAGGCTTGCCGCGACGCTTGTCCGAAGCCGTCCGGACCGTCCAGAGATGATCACCACAGCACAGCGTCGATGCCCCGTCCTGGGCCGCGACACGGTAGATGTCCTTTTCGCCTTGCGGGTACACACCCAGCACCGGGGTGGGTTCGCCGTTCGAGCCGATGACGAGGTCACCGACCGTCAAGTCGCCGATGGGGCGGAAGCCGTCCGGCGTGAGCACCTTGGCAGAAACTGGCTGCGCCCGGCCACGCATATAAGCCAGCGGCGCGACCTCGATCGTCCCCGCCTGCGTAAGGCGGGGGATCGACTCGGGGTCGATCATGTCGTGCAGGGCGTCGTACAGCGGCCGCAGGTAAGGGTCGATCTTCTCGTACAGGGTCCCAGGCAGGAAGCCCAGCCGCTCCCCCGCCTCAACAGCGGGCCGGGTCAGGATGATGCGGTTGACCTGCTTGGCCTGCAGGGCCTGCACGGCCTTGGCCATCGCCAGGTAGGTCTTGCCGGTACCGGCGGGACCGATGCCGAACACGATCGTGTTCGAGTCGATCGCGTCCACGTATCGCTTCTGGTTCAGCGTCTTGGGGCGGATGGTGCGGCCGCGCCGGGACACGATGTCCAGGCTGAGGACCTCCGCCGGTGACTCGGCGGCGCCCGCGGACAGCATCGCCACGGTGCGGCGGACCGCGTCCGGGCCGACGTGTTGGCCGCGCTCGGCCAGGATGACC
>DASXXM010000550.1:0-2209 GCA_036503065.1 Pseudonocardiaceae bacterium
ATGGCGGACACCCGGAGGCTGCCCGGACCCAACGCGGACGTGTGGGACTGGCAACTCGAAGGTTCCTGCCGAGGGATGGACAGCGCGTTCTTCTTCCACCCGGACGGCGAACGCGGTCCGGCCAGAGCGCGCCGCGAAGCAAGGGCGAAGGCGGTCTGCCAGGCGTGCCCGGTACTCGAACTGTGCCGTACGCACGCGCTCGCCGTCCAGGAGCCGTACGGCATCTGGGGCGGACTGTCGGAGTCCGAACGAGACTCGATGATCAAGGCTCGCAAGCGCCAACTGGCATTGGACCGCATCCCGGTCCAGTGCCAACGTGGGTAGACGTCCCGGGAGGTCGGGGCACGACGGCGAGGGGCGGCATCGCGCGGATGCCGCCCCTCGCCGCCCCCGGTCGGCAACCGCGCACGCGAGCGGAAATTCGTGCGGCCCGCGGGAGTAATATTCGTGTCATGTTGAGGTCGGCAGCGTTCACGCGGCTGATGCCGGGCCGAATGATGATGTCATTCGGCCCCCTCGACGTGCCCTGAACCGCCACGAGGAGGCCCGGTCGACGGCCTCCGCGAAACGGGTGGCGGATCCGATCGGGCACGAGAGGATACGACAGTGGCTCGCTATTTCGTGACGACCGCCATCCCCTATGTCAATGGTCGCCCGCACGTCGGGCACGCGCTCGAACTGGTCGAGACCGACGTGCTGGCACGACATCGCCGGCAGCGTGGCGACGAGGTCAGAGCGCAGACCGGCACCGACGACAACGCGTTGAAGAACGTGCGAAGCGCGGCCGCGGATGGAATCCCAACCGCGACCTACGTGGACCGGGTGGCAACGCGATTCGCCGGGCTACAACAGGCGCTCGGCCTGTCCTTCGACGACTTCATCCGAACCAGTTCGGATCCGCGGCACCTACCCGGTGTGGCGAAACTCTGGGCGGCTTGCGCGGCAAGCGGTGACCTTTACCAGAAAAGCTATTCCGGTCTGTACTGCGTCGGCTGCGAGGCTTTCTACGCGGCGGACGACCTCCTCGACGGCCGGTGTCCGGAACACGAGACGCCGGTCGAGGTCGTCGAGGAGACGAACTGGTTCTTCCGCCTCGGTCGCTACCAGGAGCGGCTGCGCGAGGCCGTCGCGACCGGCGCGCTCCGGATCGAGCCGGCCACCCGCAAGCGTGAGGTGCTGTCGTTCATCGAGTCCGGCCTCGACGACTTCAGCGTGTCCCGGAGTGTGACGCGGGCGCGCGGTTGGGGAATCCCGGTGCCCGGCGATCCCGGCCAGGTCGTGTACGTCTGGTTCGACGCGCTGGGCAACTACATCACGGCACCCGGCTACGGCACCGACGACGCCGGGTTCGACCACTGGTGGGAGTCCTCCGACGAGCGGGTGCACGTCATCGGCAAGGGCATCATCCGCTTCCACGCGGTCTACTGGCCTGCGATGCTGCTGTCGGCCGGACTGCGGCTGCCGGACACGATCTTCGTGCACGAGTACCTGACGTCGGGTGGCCAGAAGATCAGCAAGTCGACCGGCAACGCCGACGATCCGGCCGACATCGCGGCACGGTTCGGCGCGGACACGTTGCGCTGGTGGCTGCTGCGCGAAGTGGCACGGGCCGGCGACACCGACTACACGGCCGAGCGCATGGTCGCGCGGGCCAACGAGGACCTGGCCAACAACATCGGCAATCTGGTCAACCGGACGGTGTCCATGGTGTGCCGCTACCGCGGCGGCGTGATACCTGACCTGGGTGCGGCCCGGCCGCGGGCCGGCACGGCGGACGCGATCGACCGGGCGCTGGCGAACTTCGACTTCCGTCGGATGACCGAAGCGATCGTCGCCGTCGGCAACGAGGGGAACCGGTACGTCGAGGCGGTGCGGCCGTGGGAACTCGCCAAGGCCGAGCGGGCCGGGGCTGCCCGGGGCGCGCTGGACCACGTGCTGGCCGAGCTGGTCGCGACGTGTCGCGACCTGGGCACCCACCTCACGCCGGTCCTGCCGGACGCCGCGCGACGGATCCTGGCTCAGCTGGGTGACGGCGGCGACTCGGTCGCGCCGCCAAGCCCGATCTTCCCGCGGCTCACGCTCGACGAAGCCTGAGAGACGGCGTGCTTGTCACAGCGTGACCAAAGTACTGCTTTGCTATAGCATGTACGTTATTTCGTGCTTGCTATAGCATATCTATTATTGTGTGGGCAGTATGCTGTTTGCTGTA
>DASXXM010000551.1:0-28800 GCA_036503065.1 Pseudonocardiaceae bacterium
GGAAGGAGGGATAGATGGCGCCGGACGCCGCCTTCACGTTCGCGCACACCGAGTTCTACGAACCACTGGAACTGGCCGACCCCGGCCGCCGCTACCGACCGACCATCCCGCCCCTCGGCTGGACCACCCGCGAAACCGGCGTATGGACCCAGTGGGCACCACGGACCACCGGATTGCAGGAACAGGGCTGGAAGGTCCACGTCTCAGCGGCACTGGCCGGCGCCCAGCACGTACTGGACGTGGTCGCCGCGGCCGCGGAGGAGTTCGGCGTACCGTTCAAACACCTGACCGGAACCATGTTCTTCCTGACCCTGCACGGCCGGGACGCGGACCGCACCCGAAGCGGGAAGTTCTGCGCGTTGTACCCACCGGACGAGCGAGTAGCCGGTGACCTGCTACGACGCCTTGCCCGTGATCTGGCCGACGTGGCGGGCCCGGCCGTATCGACCGACCGACGATTCGGTTCGTCACGCTGCGTCTCCTACCGATACGGCGCGTTCCTGAGCCGATCCCGCCTGGAACCGGACGGCACCCGAACGTCGATGGTGCTCGGCCCGGACGGCGAGGAGATCCCGGAGGACCGTCAACCGGAGTTCCGGTTGCCCCCTGGCATAGTCGACCCGTTCGTACCGGCACAGACCCGACGCACCGACGACGCCCTGCCCGGCTACACCATCGACGCGGTGCTACGGCGCAACAACTCCGGCGGCACCTACAAGGCGCACACGGCGGCCGGCCAAGAGGTGTTCGTCCGACAGGCACACGCACACACCGGCTACACCGACGAAACCACCGACGCCCGACTGCGCCTACAACGCGAGTACCACACGCTCTGCACGGTGCACGCGAGCGCACCCGACCTGTGTCCGGCGCCGGTCGAGCTCCGCACCCACGGCGAACACGCCTACCTGGTCACCGAACTCGTCCCCGGCCGCACGCTGACCACCTGGGCCGCGGCGTCGTCCCCGGTGGTCCGCATCCAGCCGGCACAAGGGGACCTGGCCGACTACTACCGCCGCTGCCACGTCATCATCACCGCACTCGACGAGCTGCTGACCCAACTGCACGCACTGGGCTACGCGTTCCCGGAACTGGGCCCGCACAACGTGATGATCGACGACGCGGACCGAATCCGGCTGATCGACTTCGAAGGCGCGCGCAGAAGCGACCGCCGCTCGACCACCGACGCCGTGGCGCGAATGCTGTTGTTCCCGCTGCACGACGTGATCCAACGCGGCCCGGAAGCACTGGACCACGCGCGCGCCGAACTGTCCGAACTCGGCCCGGTGCCCGGCACGCTGTGGCCCGCGGACGTGCCGGCACACCGGACACTGCCCAGCCCCGACGAGGTGCGCGCCGAACCGGCGGAGAGCCTGCGGTGGCTGCGGGACCGCACCGCGGATGCCCTCGAGGCCATGGCGGAGCCGGACAATCCGCGCTGGGTCTACCCGACGACGCCCGACGGCCACCGAACCAACACCAGCTGTCTGGCGCACGGCACCGCGGGCGTGCTGCACGCGTTGCGTTTCGCGGGCCGGCCGGTGCAGCCCGCGGTCGTGGCCCGGCTGCGGGACTCGTCGCTGCGGGAACTGGACGACACACCGCCGGGCCTGCTGTTCGGCACCGCGGGCATCGCGTGGACGCTGGGCGATCTCGGCGCGCACGATGCCGCGAACGAACTGCTGGCCGCCGCGTTCCGCCATCCGCTCGCCACCAGCTCGGCCACCCTCGGCGGCGGCGCCGCCGGTATCGCGCTGGCCCTGATGGCCTCGTACTGCCGCACCGGCCAACGACACCACCTCGACTGGGCCGTCCGGCTGCTCACCGACCTGCCGCGGGGCGACGCGCTGGGCGCGATGATCGGCCGGGACACGTCGGCGGGCTTGGTGCACGGCAGGTCCGGCATCGCACTGGCGCTGTACTACCTGGCCCGGCTGACCGGCGACCGGGCGCCGCTGCGCCGCGGCCTGCGCCTGCTGCGCGAGGAACTGGCACTGTCCAGCCCCATGGCCACCGACGCACTCGGCTTCCGAGCGTCCACATCGGACGAACAGGCCGTGCCGTACCTGTGCTCCGGCAGCGCGGGCTATGTGCACGTGCTGACCAGGTACCTGACCATGTCCGGCGTGCCGGAGCTGACCGGTGTGCTGCGGCGCTGCCTGCGGGCACTCACCGGCCGGTTCACCGTGTCCGCCGGACTGTTCCAGGGGCTCGCCGGCCTCGGCATGGTGCTCGGCGAGGCGGCCGGGCTGCTGGACCGGGACGACCTGGCAGCGCAGGAGATCGCCGTCGGCACCGCACTGTTCAAGCACGCCGTACCGCACGAGACCGGGATCCGCTGGTTAGGGGACAACGGATCCCGGTTCAGTGCGGAACTGTGGACCGGCTCGGCGGGCGTGCTGCTCGCGGTCAGCAGGCTGCTCACCAAGGCACCCGACCCGCTGTTCACGCTGGACCGCTACCTGTCCGACGCGGGCGCGCTCACGGCGGCGGCACAGCAAGGTGGTTCGTCGCGTAGTCCATCAGCCGTTGCCGGTCCGGCTGTCCGGTTTTGACGAGCAGGCTGGCCACATGCTTCTCCACGGTGCGCGGCGAGATGTGCAGCCGGTCGGCGACGGCCCGGTTGCCGAGGCGTCGCGCGATCAGCTCGAACACCTCGAACTCGCGCACCGTGACGCCGAGCCCGCGCAGGTCGCCGGGCACCCGGTCGGTGCCGGTGCGCCGCTGCTGCACCGGCGCGCCGAACTGCCGCAACAGGCCGCGGCAGGCGATGGCCACCGCGGTCACGCCTGCGCCATGGAAATGTTCCTCGGCGCGCCGCAGCCAGCCGACCGGATCACCCCACCCGTCCGCGAAGGCCGCCTCCGCGACCAGCCGCAGGCCGAGCCGGCGCGTCATCCGGTAGGGCTCCGCGCACTGCTGTGCCCGCGCCACCGCCTGTTCCGCCTCGTCGACCCGACCGTCCCGGCCGTGCAGCACGGCCTCGGCGAGCAGGCTGAACTGCCGGTTCCAGCGCATCCGGCCGGGCGCGGTCTCGGTCACCGCCGTGTACTCCGGCCAGCCCGCCGTGCCGGCCAGCACGTTGAGCAGCAGGCGCATACCGTGCGGGCCGGCCAGGTAGAACGTGGTCGGGTTAGCGGCCTGGACGGCCACCACGGTGTCCAGTTCCACGCGGGCCTGCGCCACGTCCTCCTCCAGCAGCGCGCAGAACGTCCGGGCCAGCCCGATGGTCAGCGGGTACTCCTGCGACTCCACCCCGCCGATCAACCGGAACTCGGCCAGGTGGCCGTCCATCTCGGCGCGGTGACCCTGGTGTGCGGCCAAGGTCGCCAGAGACATCCGGACGTAGCGGTCCACGGAGACCAGACGCAGCCGCCGCACCGACGTGCCGCACTCCTTCAGCCGGTCGGCGGCGACCGCGAAGTCGCCGCGCAGCACCGCGTCCAGGCCCTGGATGGCCTCCATGTTGTGCGCGATGGTGACCGCGCCTGCCTGCAGCGCCTCCTGCTCGGTGTCCCGCAGCAGCGTGTTGTCCGTGCGGTCCAGCCAGTCGTTGCCGGCCAGCGCGCACAGCGCGTAGAGCCGCCAGATCGCCAGCCGATGCTGCTCGGCGAGGGTCCTGACCCGCTCGAAATGGCGGCCCGCCTCGGCCAGGTCGCGTTCCCGGACCAGGGTGCCCACCCCGAACCACGCCTGGCAGGCGATCATGGGCAGCTGCGCCCGTTCTGCCGCGGCCGCTGCCCGTCGAGCCAGGGCTTCCGCCTCCCGCAACCGTTCCGTGCCCGTGCCCAGCATGGCGAGGAACGCCGCGACCGCGTCCGGCTCCGCGGTCGCCTCGTCGTCGGCGTCCGGCCCGATCAGCGTTCTGGCCGCGGCCACCTGCGCCATCCCGTCGGTCACCCGGCCGGTCATGTGCGCGACCCACGCGAGTCGCAAATGGAGTGTTGCCAGCCGCGCCGGGTCCAGGCCCGCCGCGTGCGACGGCAGCGTCTTCGCCAGCTCGAAGACCCGTTCGAAGTGGCCCGCCTCGGCCAGCGCGTACAGGAGCGTTTCCAGCACGTCCGCCCGGTTGCGCACATCCCCGTCCGCCACCAGGTGTTCGGCGCGCTCCAGCAGCGCCAACGCGGACCGGCCGGCACCGTCGGCCAGTGCCCTGCGCCCGGCCTCGGTGTACAGGCGGGCCGCGGCGAGCTGGTCGCCCGCGTCCAGGCGCAGCCGCGCCACGAGCTGGCACCACTCGCCGGGCACCCCGGGATGCGCCGCGGCGACCGCGTCCGCCGCGCGCCGGGACAGCTCGGCCCGGTCCAGCGGAGTCAGCTCGGAGAGCAGGGCCTCCGCGGTCAGCGGGTGCTGGAACCGATACCAGTCCGGGCCGCCGTCGTCGGTCGCCACGAGCTGCGCGGTGACGCCTGCCCTGATGTTGGTCAGCAGCGTGTGGTCGTCGACGCCGGCCACCCGCTGCACGATGGACAGCGGGAACCGGCGGCCCAGCACGGCGGCGACGGACAACACCGCGCGACCGTCGGGCCCGAGCCGGTCGGTGCGGCCCACGATGCTGCGAGCCAGCGTGGCCGGCACCTCGGCGCGGACGTCGCGGATCGATCGCCAGCCGTCCGCGTCCTTGCGCAGGTGTCGGCCACTGACCATGCTGTGCAACAGTTCCTCGACCGCGAACGGGTTGCCGGCGCTGTTCTCCCACAGCTGCCGCGCGGTGTCCGGTGGCACGTCGGCCTCGTCCGCCGCGAGGCAGGACGCGACGAGCCGTCGGACGTCGGGCAGGTCCAGCCGGTTCAGTTCGATGCCGACGGAACCGGGCCTGCGGCTCGCTGTCATGGCCAGGTCGTAGGCGTCGCCCGGCTCGTTGCGCACGGTCGCCAACAGCACCGTGCTCTGCCGGGACACGTTGTCCGACAGATACTCCACGACCGCCAGCGTCTCGATGTCGGCGTCCTGCAGGTCGTCGAGGACCAGCAGGCAGCCGTGTTCCCGGCCGAGGACCGACGTCAGGCGCAGCACGGCCTCGGCCATCACGATGAGCGACCCGTCCGGGGCGCCTGCCGAGCCGTCGCTCCAGTCGGGCACGAGCCGGCCGAGCACCGACCGGTACGGGCCGAGCTCACCGTCGTCGGGAATGGCGCCTGCCCGGCCCACCGCGAGCAGCGCCTCGGCCAACGGGCGGAACGGCACGGCGGGGCCCATCGCGGTGCCCCGCCCACGCAGCACCACCATCTCCGCGCCGTAGGCGTGGCTGACCGCTTCCGCGGCGAGCCGGGTCTTGCCGATGCCCGGCTCGCCGAGCACGAAGACAGCGCTGCCCTGGCCCTTGCGGGCCGCCGCCAGGATGCGGTCCAGTTCCTCGACCTCGTCGTCGCGGCCGACCAACTGGGGCGCACGCATCCGCATACTGACCGACCCTAGCGTTTCCGGTCGTCAACGTTCCGGAAGGCAGTGTCGGTGCGGTGTGCACCGTTCGTGGGTGACCAGGTCACGTGATGCTGACGGTGTGCGAGAACACCGGCGAGAGCGGCGCGGCCGCCGCGACAGCGCCCATGGTCAACCCCATCAGGATGGTGGCGCGGGCGCCGATGCCGAACCGGGTCCGCTTCACGACCTCGCCGGCCGCGCCGGGTTCGTTCTGTTCGCTTGGTAATACCTCGTCGGCGGCACCGCTGCCCGCCGGGTTGACGTTGTCCTGCATCTCATCCTCCGTGGTGCGTTCCGGGTTCTCAACCCACTCGGCACTGATCCGGCGTTGCCGGCGCCAACAGCAGTACCGAGGGAACGTGGTCGGCGAAGCCGAGCCGCAGCAGCCCGTAGCCGATCCCGGCCAGCCCGGTGAGCAGGCCGGGTGATGGCACGCCGCGCGGCGTGCCGCAGCGGGGGCCGAACTGTTCGAGCGCGCCGACCAGCAGCCCCGCGCCGCGGTCGCGATAGCCCGCGGCCCACTCGTCGCCGCGCGCCGCCAGCGCGATCAGTGCTTCCGCCACGCCGAGTTCGCCGTGGCACAGGCTGGTGTCCCGCAGTGGCCGGTGCTCGCCGAGCACCGTGACCGCCTGGTTGTCGATCTCGGTGTCGATCCGGGCCACCACCGAGCCGGCCAGCCCGCTGCACCAGCCGATGTCGTGGTGTCCGGCGGCCAGACCGGCGTCGTGGCGCAGCGCGGTCCGGCCTGCGGCCGCGTAGCGCGCCGAGCCGGTGACGGCGGCGGCCCGCGACAGCGCCCAGCCATCGCCCGCGGCACCGAACAGCAGCCCTGGCCGCCGGTCGGCCGGTTCGTCCCAGGCCGCGGCCAGCCGGTCGGCCAGGACCAGCGCGGACCGCAGGGCCGCGGGCATGCCGGTTTCGGCGTGCACGGCCAACAACGCGGCGAGGCCGCCGGCCCGACCCGTGGCCAGGCCGCTGCCACGGCCGTCGTCGGCCGCGACGACCAGCGGCACCGCCGCCGCGAGCCACCGCACCATGTCGCCGTCCGCGAGCAACGTGGACAGCCGGGCCAGCGCGTAACACAGGCCGCCCAGCCCGCCGAAGCCGCCGCAGCCGACCTCGGCGGCCAGTTCCGGGTCGGCGGCCAGCAGGTCCAGCAGCCGCGGCAGTGGCGCCACCGCCTTGCGGGCCAGTTCCGGATAGCGGCTCAGGCCGGTCAGCTCGCCCAGTTGGGCCAGGAACAGCGCGGTGCCGCAGTAGCCGTCGGCGAGTCCCGCGCCCAGCGGCAGCACCGTCCAGTGCTTGCCGTCCAACAGTTCCAGGCCGAGCCAGTTGGCCCGGCCGTCGCCGTGCACCGCCCGCGCGACGATGTCGTCGGCCAGTTCGCAGGCCAGGGTCAGCAGCCGCTGCGGATCGGGTGGCGCGGCCCGGACCGGTTCGGGCACCGACGGCCCGCTGTGGTGGTCGGCCGTCCGTTCCCGGCCGGCCAGGGTCGCCGCGATCAGCCAGTCCTGGTCGTGGCGGTCCACCTCGCCCATGCGGCGCAGTTTCGCGGTGACCGCGGCCAGCCCGGACTCGGCGAGCAGGCCGGGCAGCCGCTGCCCGTCGGAGGTCCACACGTCGGTGCTGCCCGGTCGGGTGGTGAACATCGGCACGTCGCCGGACCACAGGTCGGCCAGTTCGTGCGGGACGAGCCGCAGATGCAGTTCGTCCACGGCGTCGGTCCACAGCACGTCGAACACGCGCTCCCGGTCCAGCCCGTCGCGCAGCAGGTCCGGGTGGGTGGACTCGTCGAGTAGTTCCGCGTAGACCGCGGTGTGCCGGGCGAGTATGCGGACCTCGTCGTCGGCGCAGCGGGCCAGCAGGGGGATCAGGTCGTCGCGGTGGGCCGCGATCGCGTCGTAGCCGACGCGGAATCCGGCCTGTAGCGCGGCTTCGTGGTCGACCGGGTCGACGTCGTGGCCGGGCAGCGTCGGCCGGTTGGCGGCCCGGCCGAGGGCCGGGGCCGCGCGGCGCACCAGGCGCATCCGGTCGGTGCCCGCGTCCTGCCAACGGACCACGTCGTTCGGCTGCGTGCCCTGCTGGCCGCCGCCGACACCGGACACGTCGAGGGCGCCGTGCTCGCCGAGGATCATCGTGGGCAGCAGCGCGGTCCGGCCGACCGAGCCGACCAGCGCCCGGATCGCCGGGTCCGGGCCGGTCAGCGGGATCGGCGGCAGCGTGGGGTGGTACAGCGTCTCCACGTCCACCAGCATCGGCTGGTCCGCACACGCGATCAGGTTCTCGTAGTGGAAGTCGGTGCCGTCCAACGCGTAGAGCAGCGCGAGCAGCGCGCCCTGCCGGTGGTAGAAACGGTCCACATCGGACACTTCAGCGCACGGCAGGTGCTCGACGAATGCCAGCCAGCCGTAGCCCGCCTTCGGCAGCGTCCGCACCGCGCTCAGCCGCAAGCCGTGCACCACGGTGTTCAGCCAGGTCACCAGGTCGGCGAAATGTGCTTGCAGGGCAACCGATCGCGGCTTGTAGATCACAGCGGCGCCGTCGGCGAACCGCAGCACGGCCACCGCCCGCCCGCCCTGGTGGCTGTCCCCGGCACCCGGCTCCAACGCCACCAGCAGGCCGGGATCACGTCCGGCCAGCAGCGTGTCGACGATCTCGGCCCGGTCGGCGGCGAACCGGTCCAGCAGTTCGTCCGTTGTCGTCACCGCGTGCTGCGCGGCCTGCGCCAGCAATCTGCCCAATACCGGAAATCGCCCGACAACGGCCGACAATTCGCCATCGGCGATATTGCGGACGAAATCGGCGAAACGGTCCTCCGTTGTCGCGCCACGCAATCGGTCACTCGTGCGCGCGGCGGCCAGTTCCACCACCAATGTGCGGGCCGCGATCCCGGCCAGGCGACGGCCGAGGCGCGCCAGCACGGCCGCGCGTACGGCCGCCACGTCGACGCGGTCGAGGTGCGCCGCGGCACGTCGGTCCAGCTGATCGCCCACCGCGCTCAGGAATGGTGTCAAAGCGGGCAACAACGACAGTGTGTCGTCGCTGCCGCCCGGTGCTGCGGGAAGGCTCTGCGGCGTGGCGCGGCTTCTGCCTGTCGCGGCAAGGGCTTCGTCGAGTACGTTTGTCCACTCCGGCCGGTTCGTCCGGGCGGCCAGCGCGTCGGTCGACTCGGCGAGCAGGGCCAACGCGGCGTCGGTGGCCAGGCCCCGCGCGGCAAGACCCACGTCCGTACCAGGGTTTTCCAGCCAGTCCGCGAGTCGCCGCCGGGCCCGGTCGTCGATGTTGCCGCCCGGCGCCGGAAGTCGTTCCGTCAGGGCAAGACCGCCCGCCCACCAGGATGCGCGGACAGCGGTGCCCGCTTCGGCGGCTCGCGGCGCGACGTGCACGAGTAAACAGTGACATGAGATCGTCCCCGGACAAATGGGTAGCCGCCACCCAGATTCGCGACGACGGAACTAAATTCGGAACGTAATCGGCCGGTTACGGCGTGAATCTGGGGCCGAACTACCGATGTGACCACCCACCCGCCGGGCAAAGCTGCCTTTACCAACGATGGGCGGTGGTACCACGATGGCGTTGCCGGATCTCGGCTTCAGCGCGCTGCAGGAGAAGGTCTACCGCACGCTGCTGGCCAACCCGCTGTGCAGCGCGAGTGCCCTCGCCGAACGTTTCGCGGTGACCGACGCCGAGCTGTCGGGCTGCCTGGCCGGCCTGGTGGATCTCGACGTCGTCCGGCCGGAACCGGCGGCGGCCAGCGGGGTCGCGGTGCGCGACCCGTCCGTCGCGCTCGCCCAACTCGTCGAGCGCATCCAGGACGACCTGTTCGAGCGCCGCCGCCGCACCGCCGACACCCGCGCCGAGTTCGACAGCCTGATCGCGGCCCATCGCAGGGGCCAGGGCGTGCCGAGCGCCGCGGCCGACACCGGGATCGAGCTCGTCGCGGACCTCGACCAGGTGCGCGAACGCCTTGACGAGCTGTCGTTCTTCACCAGCACCAGCGTCTACTCGGTGCAGCCCGGTGCCCGGCACAGCGCCGAGTCGGCCGCCGCCGCCCGGCCACCGGAACTGCGCAGCCTGCGCCGTGGCGTGGACATCCGGGTCATCTACGACAGCAGCGTCCTGGCCGACGGACGGCGCCGCGCCCAACTCCACGACGCGGCAGCGGGCGGCGTCCGAATCCGCCTGAGCGACAACCCGTTACAGCGGTTGATCATCATGGACGAGCGGGTGGCCGTGGTGCCGGTCGATCCGGCCGGCGGCGACTCCGGCGCGCTGATCGTGCGCCAGCCCGGCCTGCTCGACGGTTTCGTCCGACTGTTCCACCTGCTGTGGTCGGGCACGACGGAACTGGACGCAGCGCCCGCGGACCCCGACGACCTGACCGGCGACGACCGCGCCCTGCTGGCCCTGCTCGCCACGGGCGCCACCGACGAGGCGGCCGCCCGCGAGTTCGGCATCTCGGAGCGCCAGGTGCGCCGCAGGGTGGCCGTCCTGATGCGCCGACTGGCGGCACGCAGCCGATTCGAAGCAGGCGTACTCGCCGTCCGCAAGGGTTGGATCTGACGAACGGAGTGTCCACAATGGCCAGCACCGCGACCGTGCGCCCCACCCGCACCCGGCAACGCGCCACCACCGCCCGCCCACCGGCGCAGCCGCCCGCCGACGCCCGACCGGACACCGTCGGTGTCTTCTGCTGGGACTGAGTTTCCAGGTTCCTCAGGCGACGCCGGTCCTACGCGGTCCGGGCACCCGTGTCGTAGAGCCGGTGGTACGTCCGCCGGTAGATGCCCTTGCCGAACACGTGCCAGAACAAGCGGACCGGCGGCGGCAGTAGCCCCAGGAACGCCCTGCGCTCGTCGTCGGTCGTCTCCTGCAGTGCCAGGCCGAGGTACACGAAGACCGTGCTGTTCTTCGGCAGGGAGTCCACACCACGCTCGCCGAGCGCCTGCCACTCGGCCGGTGTCACGTGTTCGGCGACCAGCGGCAGGATCTCGGCCTCCTCCTGCGCGAGGTGCTCGTCCAGCAGCGCGGACGCCTCGACGAAGACACCGGCCAGTTCGCGACCCGCGACCGCGTCGCCCGTGAGCCGCCACCCCGGCAACAGGTCCTCGATCCGGTCGATGAGCACGGCCAGCTGCTTGTGTTGGGATTCCATGCGGTGCACCAGTTCGGTGTGCAGCGTGACCCTGGGCAGCAGGACCGGCCACAGTAGATCGTCCTCGCCGGCATGGTGGTGGTGCAGGCCGATGACCATGCCGGCCAGATGCCGCCCGACCAGCTCGGCGCGCGCCCGGTCACCCGCCCGGACCGACCCGACCAGGCCGGCCGCCTCCCGGAACTCCCGCCGGAACGACCGGTGGACGACCACCATCTCCCACGTATCGACCGCCATGTTTCCCCCTGTCTCCGTGGCTTCGGAGTCTGCTGTCGGTGCGCCCGTTTTGGCTAACGTCGTTCCGGACAGCGGAACGAACTGTCGTGGTTTGTGTTTATGGTCATCCAATGACGGGGAGGGAATTCGAACGCCGCAGTGATCCTTACCGGCACGAACTGCTTGCGCACTGCTACCGGCTGCTCGGGTCGACCCACGAGGCGGAAACCCTGCTGTGGGAGGCACTCCACCGGGCATGGCACGCCTATCCCCGGTTCGACGACCGGCGTGCGGCCATGCGCACGTGGCTGTACGGCATCGCGACCACGACGTGCCTGGAAACGCCGACCGCCCGCCGTCACCTGCCGTCCGGGCGCAGCGACCCGAGCGACGATCCGGACCAGACCCTGGTGCTCGGCGACGATGTCCGCTGGCTGGAACCGTTCCCGGACCCGACCCCGCGCGGTGATCTGAGACTCGCCTTCGTGGCCGCGCTGCAACTCCTGCCGTCGCACCAGCGGGCCGTCCTACTGCTGCACGACATCGCGAGCCTGAGCGCGGCCGAGGTCGCCGACGCGCTGGACAGCACGGCGAGCGCGGTCAACAGCACCCGTCGACGCGCCAGGGCACGCATGGCCGAACTCGCCCCGGCGCCGCACCCGCCCGCCGCCGACCCGACGGCACTGCTCGACCGCTACATCACCGCGTTCGAGCACGCGGACGCCGCGGCGCTGGGTCGCCTGGTGACCGACGACATCGTCCTGGAGCTGCCGCCGTACCGGACCTGGTTCGCCGGCCGCGACCACGTGGTCCGATTCCTGACCACGCACGGCACCGGCCGGCGCCTGATCCCGACAGCGGCCAACGGCCAGCCGGCCGTCGCGATCTACGCGCGTGGTCCGGACCACGAATACCACGCGCACGCCATCGCGGTATTCACCATGGCGCGCAACGGCATCAGCCACGCCGTCGAGTGTGCGGACCCGACCCTGTTCGCGCCGTTCGGGCTCCCGCTCTCCATAGGACAGGCCCAGGTCGGCTGACCTGGGCCTGTCGCTGGATGGTGGCGGTGTTGATCAGGGCGTGTTGAGGACCTGTCGTCCGGCGTTGGCCAGCAGCACTGCGAACGACGACTGGGCGGATGTCGTGGCAGGCCCGGGGGCATCCCGTACCGCCCATCGGACCTGGCCGGTCGCGTCGATGACGAAGACGACCTCGCTGTGCACCATCATTCCCGCCATCATGTTGGGCGAGATCTTCTCGTAGGTGCTCCACGCCTGCGCGAGATCGGCAGGCTGTCCGGTCAGGAACTGCCAGTTCTGCACCGAGAAAAGGCCCTGGCTGCGGTCGAACGCCCGGAGGAACACCGCGCGCGAGTGCATCGTGGTGGCGGCGATCGCCACGAGTTCCACCCGGCCGCCGTCCGCGCCGAGCAGGGTCCTGGCCGCATGCAGTTGCTGCGCGATCTGCGGGCAGCCGACGCAGACCGGGTCCAGGAAGGTCAGCAGCACCACCTTGCCGCGCAACGAGGCGAGGCTGACCGGTTGGCCGGTCTCGGCGCTGGTGAGCTGGAAGTCCGGTGCCGGGACGTCCAGCCGCACCGGCACGCCCGCGATGGCCTGCGCGATGATCGGGTCCGCGTTGCGATCCGCCGTGGCCGCGGCCATCGGGGCCGCGCCAAGGACGATGACGGCGACCGCGCCCAGCGCGACCAGCCCCTGCGGGTTCGCCACCCCGGCCAACGCTTGGCGCAGCACCGTGCGGCGTGGTGCCGGGACCGGGCTTTCGTCGGCCGCCGTCACCGTCGCTCGTTCGACGACAGCGAGGTAGCCGCCCCACAGCAGCAGCGTCCAGGGGATCATGCTGTTCGGATCGGTGCCAAGGCCGCCGGGAAAGCCGAGGTCCTGCACCAACACCCAGACCGTCAGGCAGAACACCGTCGCGACCGGCACCGCGACGCGCAGTAGCCGCTGCCGGCCGCTGATGAACACCGCGCCGAGCGCGGTGAGCGCGATGACCACGACGAGGTTCACCGCGAACGCGTTGGTGCTGGTGAACGTCGCGAAGGCGGCCAGCATGGTCGCCTGGGCATGTGGCTGGGTGACGTTGGCCATCGACGAGACCATGTTGGTCAGCGTCCCGTCGCCGTGCCAGAAGCCGTTGACCGGCAACGCTTGCAGCAGCGCCATCCCAAGCCAGAACACACCGGCCCCGGCCAGCAGCAGCCTGCCGAGCCGTTGCCCGGCCCAGGCCCGCAGCGGCAGCGCGATCAGTGCCCCGGCCACCACGTAGAGGATGACCGCGCCGGGCGCACCGGACAGCCAGGTCAGCCCCGGCGCGAAGACCCCGCCGAACGCCTCGCCGAACACCCAGACGACCAGCCCCCACCCGACGCTGGCGAGGCCCGCCAGTCGCGACGACCAGCCGGTCGCCGATGCGATCAGCCACACGCCGATCCCGATCTGGATCCACACCGCCGCCGCGGCGGCCTGCACCGGATGGTAGGTCCAGATCGTGCCGCCGAAGTTGACCACGTTCTGCACCCAGCCCGGCGATGCCGACGCGACCGGCTCGATGACCTGCGACGACAGGCCGCCTGCCATCCTGGGCTGCGCCTGCAGCAGCCCGTCGAAGATCCACAGCACGCCGAACACGATGCGCAGGAACTTCCGCGCGCGCGGCTCGGGAGCCGAAGCGCCGGGCCGCGAGTTCGCGGCCCAGCGCTTCCGTAGCAGCCCGTAGACAACCGCCAGCACCACCACGATCGCGGCGACGATGAACAGCTGGTGCAGCAGGGCGGACCAGAACGCGGCGACCAATGCCGGGTTCGTCGCGTTCAGTCCAGAGTCCATGCCAGGCATGCGATGTGCCTTTTCAGTTGATCGGGATGTAGGGGCGCATCATCTCGTTGTCCTCGTGGTCGAGGATGTGGCAGTGCGTCATGTACGCCGGGCCGACGGTGGGATCGAACGAGAACTGGTTCTGTCCGGGATGGACGCCGCCGATGGCCGTGGCCTGCGGCGACCAGCGGAGCACGTAGCGGTTCACGTAGCCGGGGAACAGCTTGACCACGTCCTTCCAGCCGGCCTCGCTGGGGTTGGGCGGAATGACCGGGCCGGTCAGGAACGGGGTGAAGGCCGGATTGCCGCCCAGCGCGCCGTCGGCGTTGGGCTTGAAGTAGTTGTTCGGCGGCCCGTAGCCGGGGATGATCGTCCCCGCCGGGTACGTGATCGGACTCCAGGTGCCGTCGGCGGCCTCACCGTTGAAGGTGCCGCCGGGGAACGCGGCGCCCCAGGCGGTCAGGTAGGTCGGCTGGCCGGTGTTCGGGTCGAGGACCACCGCCTGCCGGTTGAGGAGCTGGAACTGGATCAGGTGGACGTGGATCGGGTGGGCGTCCACCGTGGAGTTCAGGAACTCCCAGACCTCGGTCGAGCCGACCCTCGGCAGTTCGGTGATGAACAGGCCCTGGCCGAACTGGTCGGACGCCGAGCCGGGAATCGGCGTGTTCCCGCCGCCGTCCCGCCTGCCGGCCCACTTGGTGTTGTTGATGAAGTCCTCGACCGGCGTGCCCTTGGTGTTGCCGCCGTTGCCGAACGGGTCCTCGAACTCGAACAGCACCATCTGGCGCTTGACGGACGGCGTGACACCGGGCGCGAGTGCGCCGGTGGCCGGATTGGCCAGCCGGACGATGACCGGTTCCTGGTTCCTGCCACCGCGCAGCGGCGCGCCGCCTGCCGGGTTGTACGTGTTGTCCTGGCTGGACAGCGGCAGCGACACCTGGAACTGCATGACCTGGCGCGTCGGGTCGGCCGGGTCGAGCGCGGCGCCGCTGGGGAACGGGACGTTCGCGTCATTGGTGAGCGTGAGGGTTTTGCCCGCCAGGCCGGTGAAGTCGATGATGATGTCGGAACGCTCGGACGGCGCCAGGAACAGCCGCGTGGACGGCGTCGGCGTGCCGTCGGTGGGCGGCTCGGTCAGCCCTTGCAGCGTGACCGGGGTGTCCATCAGCCCGCCGTCGGTGCCGATCAGGTACATGGCAGGCCCGGTCGCCCCGCTGGTGGCGTCGACGAGACCCATGCGCACGAACCGCGCGTTGCTGCCGTTGACGATCCGGAAGCGATACCGGCGGGGCTCGACCGCGAGGAAGGGCCAGGTCCGGCCGTTGACGACCATCGTGTCGCCGAAGAACTCCGGAATCCAGAACGGGTGAATCTTCAGGTTGCTCGGCGGCCCGTCGATCAGTGAGGGATTGTTCGCGCTGTCGGGGAACAGCAGTTGTCCGTTGGTGTCGAACTGACGGTCCTGGATCAGCAGTTCGATTTCCTGGTTGCCGGCCGGCAGGCGCAGCGGGTTGTCGTGCCGCCCGGTGTCGAACTGGTCACGGATGAAGTAGAAGGCGGCCAGTCCGGAGTAGACGTTGACACGGGTGATCCCCAGCGCGTGGTCGTGGAACCAGAGCGTCGTGGACTGCTGGTTGTTGGGATAGGAGTAGACGGAGGAGTTGGCGCTGGTGGGGCTGGCGGTGAAATATCCCTTGCCGTGCAGGCCGTTGCTGGTGAACCAGGCTTCCGGCACACCATCCGATGTGGACTGGTTCTCGCCGCCGTGCAGGTGGACCACGGTGGGAATCGGCCCGCTGAACGGGTCCATCTGCATGCCCGCCTGCAGCGGATCGGCCCAGTGGATGGTCTGGTCGATGGTCAGGTACTGCCGCAGCACCGGGTCCGCAGGGAGGCTGTTCACGAACTTGGCGGTGATGGGAGTGCCCTTGGTCGCCTCGACCGTCACGCCCGGCCACTGCGGGCGGGGGTGGGAGCCGGCCGGCCCATTCGCATACCCCCACAGGAAGGTGCCGTTCTGGAACGGCGCCGCAAGCGAGGTGTAGAACGCGTCGGGTAAGACCTTCTGCTGGAATTCGAGCATGGTCGACTGTAAGGACGAGCAGGTCAGCCGCCTGCCGACGAAGGTGGGCAGCGGGGTGACGAACCGCGTGACGTTCGCGCCCGGCAGTGCGGTCTGCGGCACCTGGACGGAGGCGTTCGCGGTCTGGAAGAGTGACGGCGCCTCAATGCCGACCACTGCCCCGGCGCCCACCACGCCACCGATCTTCATCACATCTCTACGACTCAGTCGGCTCATCGTCGTACCTCCTCAGGACGTCCGGATGCTGATGCTGTTGCCGCCGGCCGCCGCGCATTGCCAGCAGCAGCGCCGGGACCGCCGTCGGCAACCCGGCGGTCTGATCCACGGCCCGTTCGGAACGCGTGGGCAAGCTGATAGCCGATCGCGAAATGCTGATCGGCCATGATCGTCTCCCGCCGAAATACATCGCGAATCGGTCATGACGACGTTACGATCGAGCTCCGACAGGATGTAGGACAAAAGACACCTAGGTGGCCACGAACCACCTAGTCTCGGCATGACAATGCGACAGTGCCATTTGCCGCAGCAGCCATCCGGACCAGGGCCCCTGCCAGGGCCCGATTCCACCATCACCCGTGGGGGTAGCAACCGATCGGCCCAGCGTTTCCCCCAGGCAGGGCGCGGATCTGCCAGGGGCCGCGGACCAGTGGCCGTGCTCCACTTGGTCGCACCGATGCCAACCTGCCCCGGACCTCTGACGCGCCGAGCTTCTTGCCGCAAAGCACGCCGAGTTGCCGCCAGTTGGTGGAGTCTCCGCCGAGACTTTGGCGCTTATTCGGAGGTTGTCGCGCTGCACCTTTCGTCGCCCGAAATTAGGGCTCGTCATCGCCGGTCGGCTGGTTGAGCCCCGTTCGGACGGTCGACGTGTGGTCTCGCAGGCGCGGTTCTCAGCGCGTTCGGTCATGCCGTCCATGACAATTCGATCGTGACGTTTGGTGTCGGACTATGGTCCGGAATCTCTTGGCGGCGCGCTGTGTCGCGGCCGGTCGACCGGCACCGTTCGGTTTGTTTCGCGGAACGTTGCAATCGTCGCAACAGTTGGTTCAGGCCTGTGTGAAAGCTCGATCTGTCCGTTCGGCCCAAATGGCACCGCCGGCCAATCAAAGCAGGACGGTCCGCGATCAGGTCACCGGGAGCCGTACCCTGGTCGACGTGTGCCTGGCAGGCGCCGCACGCCGAGCCGGGTACGACTGGATGCCGCAGCAGGATTGCCATACGAAGCCACAGCGGAGCGTAACCAGACCCGCTTGCCGTCGTCCGATACACGCTGCTGACCTGTGCGATTCGGGCCGGACGACGAGAATGCGTCGGCCGGTTCGGACGGTGCTTCCTTTGGTCGAACTTTCCGAGTCGAGTCGGGATACCGATGCGGCATCCGCCGTCAGCGGACGCCGTGTGGTCGGAACTGGATGCTGATCCGCGGGCCGACCGGCTTGGCGGTCTTGGGGACCGCGTGCTCCCAGGTGCGTTGGCACGAACCGCCCATCACGATCAGGTCGCCGTGGCCCAGTGCGTGTCGAATCGTGGTGCCACCGCCGCGCGGGCGGAGCAACAGCGGTCGCGCGGCGCCGATCGACACGATCGCCACCATCGTGTCCTCGGTGCGGCCGCGCCCGATTCGGTCGCCGTGCCAGGCGACGCTGTCGCGGCCGTCGCGGTAGTAGCACAGGCCCAAGGTGCGGAACGGTTCGCCGAGTTCGGGTGCGTAGCGCTCGTTGAGTGCCGCCCTGGCGTCGTCGAGTACCTGGTGCGGCAGGGTGGCATCCGCGCCGTACCAGGCCAGCAGGCGAGGCACGTCCACCTCGCGGTCGTACATCATGCGGCGCTCGCCGTACCACGGCACCTCGCCAGCGAGTAGTTCGAACAGCGCGTCCGCACCGGTGAGCCAACCCGGCAGCACGTCCAGCCAGGCGCCCCGGCCGAGTGCGGTCCGGCGCACGGCTCGCAGCGGGCCGAGCCCGACGGACTCGGCCCCGTCCAACAGCGATCCCTGCAGCGCGAACGGTCGGGCCATGGGCCTACTGTACCTCGGCAATCGAACGTGTGTTCGATTACGCGGGCACTACTCGTCGCCGAGATGGGCGACGACGGTCTCGGCCACGTCGCCGAGCGTGTCGAGTTGTCCGGCGCTGAGCAGGTCGATGAAGTGCCGGCGCACCGACGCCACGTGCCCCGGCGCGGCCTCTCGGATCGTGCGCAGTCCGTCGGCGGTCAGGCCGATGACGCAGGCGCGCGGGCTGGCGTCGTCCTCCTCGCGCCGCACGAGGCCGCGCTGTGCCATTCGGCTGATGTGGTGCGACAACCGGCTGTTCGACCAGAGGATCGCGGACGCGAGTTCGTGCAGCCGCATCCGGTGCGTCTCGGTCTCCGACAGCGTGGACAGCACGTCGTAGTCCGCATCCGACAGGGCGGCGTCGGCGGCCAGATCGCGGATGATCTGCAGGTCGAGCAGGGCGCGCATGCGGCGGTAGCCACGCCACGCCCGCGTCTCCCGCTCGTCGAGCCACGGCGGATCCGTCATGTCGCGCAGCGTACCGCATGAGTTGACATGTCATCTCGCCACGAACTAGGGTTGACACGTCAACTGGAGGGGGACGAGATGCGCTTCCGTCGGGCGGTCAGCCTGGCCACCGGACTCGTGCTGTTCGGGGTCAGCGTCGCGTTGCTCGTCGTGGCCGGTCTCGGCCTCGACCCGTGGGACGTCTTCCAGCAGGGGCTCGCCCGGCGGCTCGGCGTGCCGATCGGCCGGACGGTGATCGCCGTCGGCGTTCTGGTGCTGCTGTTGTGGATTCCGCTGCGGCAACGGCCCGGCATCGGCACGCTCGCGAACGTGGTCGTCGTCGGGCTGGTCATCGACGCCGCGCTGCCGCTGCTGCCGACACCGCACGTGCTCGCCCTGCGGGTCGCCTACCTGGTCGCCGGCATCGGCCTGAACGCGGTCGCCACCGGCCTCTACATCGGCGCGGGCCTCGGCCCCGGCCCACGGGACGGCCTGATGACCGGACTGGCCGCCCGTGGCCTGTCCCTCCGCGTCGCGCGCACGTCCGTCGAGGTGTCCGTGTTGGTCGCCGGCTGGCTGCTGGGCGGCACGGTCGGCATCGGCACGCTGGCCTACGCGCTCAGCATCGGACCGCTGGTGCACCTGTTGCTGCCACGCCTGGCCCTGCCGCAGGCGACCGCGCCGCGCGCGGCGAAGCCGAGGGCGTCCAACGCGAAGATCGCCGGATAGCCCGTTGCCGTGTCCAACCGCAGCGCCAGCCCGCGTACGCGCCGTCGCAGACGGCATTGGTGAGTTGCGCGACGGCCGAACCAATTCGTGTTGGCACGTCAGTTCGCCGAACCGATCAGCGTCGCCGCCCGGACCGCGGCGGCCAGGGCGTCCGGCTCGCCGGTGCGGGTGAACACGTCGGCCGCCGTGTCCGAGAACTTGATCACGTGCTCGTCGCCGTGCGCCGTCGCCATGTCGATCGTCGACGTGACCGCGTCCGGACCCGGTCGCACCACCGGCAGTTCGTCCCGCGGCACGGCCGTGGCCGGCGCGTACGCGGTCAGGATCGCGGCGCTGGCCGACCAGACGGCGGACAGGCTGGGCGCCCATAGTTCGGTCGGCAGCGCGGGCAGCGTGCGCAGCACCGCGTTCGGCGCGGTCGCCGCGTGCACCAGGAGCACCGGGCTCGCCTGGCCGTGGCCGAGGTAGTGCACGGTGGTCGTGGCGACCAGGTCGGCGAGCTGCTCGGCCGCGTCCTGCGGGCCGGTCGGCGCGCGCAGTGCGGCCAGCGAGTCCGACCAGCCGGGCACGTCCGCGAACTGGCCGAACCGCGTTGCCGCGGTGCCCGTCTGGTCGGCGATGCGGGGGAGCGCGGCCACCGCGGCGGCCGGATCGAGCAGGCCCGTCGGCGCGGTCGCGCCGGGCACGGCCTGGGCACGGGCCGCCCAGAAAGCCAGTCCGTTGGCCAGTTCGGTGATCGCGGCCGGGTCCTCGTCGCCGGCCAGCAGGGTGCGCACGGCGTGGCCGACCCGGATCACGCTGTGTGTCGCGCCTGCCACGATGCCCGGCAGCAGCCGTGGCCACCAGGTGTGCAGGACGTCCCGCCACGGCGCGTCGGCGACCTGTCGGCGCAGGTAGGCCGTCCAGTCACCGATCCGCCGCTGGTCGCCCAGCGCGTCGCGCCAGGTGTCGTCGGTGATCGCGTCGCTCGCGGCCGGCAGGTCGTCCAGCCTGCGGACGTACGCGTCCACCCAGCGGTGCACCTGCGCCTCGTGGCCGCGGCGGACCAGCACCTCGGCCGCCATCGGGCCGTGGTTGGTCAGCCGGTTCTCGCCCCATTCCGGACCGGTGTCACGGAACCGTTCGTATGCCTCGTTCAGGATGCCGCTGTCCATGCTGGTCAGGCTAGGCCACCCGGCCCGTGCCGGCACCCGACGAAAATAGTGGCGGCGTCGTGTGTCGATCAGTAAGACTGGATGGTGAGCGAGGGAGCGAGACCATCCAGATTTCCGTGGCGCACCAAGCACTGGCCGTGTCCGTGACGGCCGGCGTGCCGGTGCTGTTGTGGGGCAGTCCCGGTACCGGGAAGACATCGGTGGTGCGGGCCCTCGGCGAGTCGTTGGGCTGGCCGGTGGAGGTGGTCGTCGGCTCGATCCGTGAGCCGACCGACTTCGCCGGTTTACCCGTCGTCGTGGACGGTGGTGTGCGCCTGGCGCCGCCGACGTGGGCGCGCCGCCTTGCCGACGCGGGCGAGGGCGTGCTGTTCCTCGACGAGCTGACCACCGCGCCGCCCGCCGTGCAGGCGGCGATGCTGCGGATCGTGCTGGAACGCGTCGTCGGCGATCTCGCGCTGCCGTCCGGCGTGCGGGTCGTGGCCGCGGCGAACCCGCCGGAACAGGCCGCGGATGGCTGGGAACTCACGCCGCCGCTGGCGAATCGCTTGGTACACCTGGATTGGCCGGTCGACGCGAGCGCCGTCGCGGACGGCATCGCCGTCGGTTTCCCGGCGCCGGCCGTCCAGCGGCATACCGGCCCGGACCCGGCCCGGCTGGCGACCGCCCGCGCCACCGTCGGCGCGTTCCTGAAAGTGCGGCCCACCCTGGTACTCCAGGTGCCCACGGTCGCCGCGCAGGCCGGTCGCGGCTGGCCGAGTCCACGCAGTTGGGAGACGGTCGCGGTGCTGCTGGGCATGTGCGACACGGCGGGTGTGGCCGAGGACGTGCGCGCCGCGCTGGTCACCGGCTCGGTCGGCGAGGGCGCCGGCATCGAGTTCCTGTCCTGGCTGGCAAACGCCGACCTGCCCGATCCGGAAGCGGTGCTGGCCGACCCGGACTCGTTCGAACTGCCGGAACGCAGCGACCGGGCCTTCGCGGTGCTCACTGCCGTGGCGTCGGTCGCGATCGCGCACGGCGACGCGGCGTCGTGGACCGCGGCGTGGCGGGTGCTGGCCAGGGCGACCGCGCCGGCGCCGGACGTGGCAACCCTGGTGGCGCAGTCCCTCGCCGCGGCACGGCCGGCAGGTGCCGCGCTGCCACCGGAAGTCCTTGAGCTGGCACCGGTGTTACGTGCCGCCGGCCTGCTGAGTAACCAGACGGACGGGCGGTGAGATGACCCTGCGCCTGCGCCGGATCGACGCGCTGTCCGCCGCCCAGCGGCAGAAGTGGGCGGCGGCGCGGGTGTGGACCGCGCGCCGGGCGCCCTATCTGGCGTCCGCGTTGCTCGCCCTGGAACCGATCGTCGTCGAGCAGGACCGGCCGCCAACCCACGACCTGCGTGCCTTCCCGTCCGATCCGGCGTGGCACGTGTACCTCGATCCCGACGTTGTCGACGCCGTTGCCGTGCCGGAGCTCGGGTTCTGGCTGCTGCACCAGGTCACCCACCTGTTGCGCCGCCACGCCGACCGCTATCCGGGCGCGCAGACCACGACGGACCGGACACCGATGGCCGGCCGGAACGAGGACCAGTGCCGCTGGAACCTGGCAGGCGACGCCGAGATCGACGACGACCTGACCGTCGACGGCCTCAGCCTGCCCGAACGGGCTGTCACCCCGAGCGGTCTCGGCCTGCCGGACGCGTGGATCGCCGAGCAGTACTGGGAAGCGCTCGCCGACGGTCGGTTGCCCGACGACCGGCCCGACTGCGGCACCGGCGCCGACGGCCGGCCGCGCGACTGGAACGGCGGCTTCCCCGGGCTGTCCGAGACCAGCCGGAAGCTGTTGTGTCGGGACGTGGCACGGCGCATCCGCGAACACACCAGGACACGCGGCACCGTGCCGGCCGGCTGGCAGCGCTGGGCCGATGACGTGCTGGAGCCGATGGTGAACTGGCGGCACGTGCTGCGCTCGGCGATCCGCCGCGCGGTCGCGGACGTCGCGGGCCGGGTGGACTTCAACTACAGCCGGCCATCGCGCCGTGCTTCCGCTGTGCCGCAAGTGATCCTGCCGACGCTGCGCCAGCCGCTGCCCACCGTCGCCGTGGTGATCGACACGTCGGGCAGCATGAGCGACCAGATGCTGGCCCAGGTGCTCGGCGAGGTGTCTGGCCTGCTGGCCAGTCTCGGCGTGGCCCGCGAGCGGCTGCACGTGGTCTGTTGCGACGCGACGGCGTTCGAGGCACAACGGGTGCTCAACGCCCGCGAGGTCCGGCTGCTCGGCGGCGGTGGCACCGACATGGGCGCCGGCCTCGCCGCAACTGCCGACCTGCGGCCGCGTCCTGACCTGGTCGTCGTGCTCACCGACGGGCACACACCGTGGCCCGCCGCGCCGCCGCGCCGCGCGAAAGTGGTGGTGGGCCTGATGGACGTGACCGGATCGGTGCCGGACTGGGCCGTGTCCGTGCCGGTCGGCGACAGCGTGGCAGCCCGATGAGCCGGTTCGACAACGAGGACGAGCGGCCGGAGGAACTGACCGCGTGGCTCGCCGCCGGCCTGCGCCGCACCGAGGCATTGTCCTGGCGGCACTGGAACTTCACGCTCGAACAGGCCGTCGGGTGGCGCTCGGCAGGCGTGACCGAGGCGTTGCTCGCCGCGCAGTGGCAGGCCGCGGGCGTCCAGCCGAACAAGGTGGGTGAGTGGGTCGACGCGCAGATCGGGCCCGGTGAGGCGATCCGCTGGCACGAGTTCGGTTTCGGCCTCGACCAAGCCCGCGTACACGCCAAGAACGGCGAGTCACCGGACCAGGTCTACCAGCGGAACAACCTGATGTCGCAGATAACGCCGCAGATCACCGGTCGCCCCGGCTGGGGGCTTCAATCCACCGCGGGCATCCATGAGCTGTTGCAGGCCGGTGTCCGGCACGAACTGCTGCGCGGCTACATGGAGGCGCAGTGGTGGGACAGCGAGGCGATCGGCTGGGCCAAACAGGACATCCAGGCCGGCGACGCCCGGCTGTGGCAGAAGCTCCGCCTGACCTCGTCCGAGGCGGGTGAACTGCGGAAGGCCGGTCGCACGGCGGCGGACGTGATCGAGGAATGGTGGCGCGCCGGCATCCCGTTGAACGAGGTCGCTGAGTGGCTCGGCGCCGGGCTCACCGCGGCGGAAGCCGTGGCACAGCGGGCATCGGGCGTCACCGTCGAGCAGGCCGCGGCCCTGCGTGCCCTCCGTCGCGGCGGCACCGTCTGAACCGGCGGCACCGTCTGAACCGGCGGCACCGTCCGACGTGTCAGGCGCGCGGTGCGGCAACGGATTCGCGGGTCACCAGTTGGATCGGCAGTACTACCTGCTTCGCCGAGGTCGTCGGGTTGGCGATCCGTTCCAGCAGCAGCCGCGCGGCCTCGACGCCGAGTTCGTAGTGCGGGATGCGGACCGTGGTGAGGGCGGGCCGCTGCTTGTCCAGGAACGGCATGTCGTTGAAGCCGACCACCGACACGTCGGCCGGACAGGTCAGCCCCCGCTCGGCGAGCGCCCGGTAGCAGCCCAGTGCGATGAGGTCGTTGCCCGCGACCACGGCGGTGATGTCGCTCTCCGCCGCGAGCAGGTCCCGCGCCGCGCGGACGCCGCACTCCTCGGTGAACGCCGCGCAGTACCGGATCGCGCGCGAGCTGACGGTCAGCCCGTGGCAGCTCATCGCGGCCAGGTATGCCTGGTGGCGTTCCCAGCCGGTGGACAGGTCCTGCGGCCCGGCCAGGTGCGCGATCCGCCGGTGGCCCAGTTCGACCAGCATCCGGACCAGCGCGGCGATCCCGGCCTGGCTGTCCGCGGTGACCGACGGCACGTCGCTGGCGTCGCTGCGCCGGTTCACCAGCACGGTCGGCACCGGCCGCCCCCGGTCGGTCTCGGGTCGCAGATCGCGCCGGCCGGTGGCCAGGATGAACCCGTCGGTCTGGCGGCCGCGCATGGCCGCGAGCAGTTCCCGCTCCCGGTCCGGGTCGCCGTCGGTGTTGCCGAGCAGGGCCATGTAACCGGCCTCCCGCAACACGTCCTCGATACCGCGCACGATCGGCGGGAACACCGGATTGCGCAGGTCCGGGATGATGACGCCGGCCACCAGCGATGTCCTCGTGCGCAGGCTGCGCGCGGCCGAGTTGGGGGCGTAGCCCAACGCCTTCGCCGCCGCCAGGATGCGGGTCGCCGTCGGCGGGCTGACCTTGCTCCTGGTCTGTGGGTTCAACGCCCGGCTCGCGGTCGCGGCATGGACCTGCGCGAGGCTGGCCACGTCCTTGATTGTCGGAACCTTGTCCATCAGATGAGCATAGGGACGATCATGGCGATCACGGTGGACGACGGCGCAATCGACCTCGAACGGACGAGGCGGCCATGACCTCGTTGGCCGCTGGTCCGTAACTGATCAGTCGGCTGCCGGCGCGGTCCTGATTCGGAACACCGGGTAGCCGGGGGCGATCTCCAGCAGCTTCTCGTCCGACGCGGTCGCGTCGACGCCGTCGAAGAAGACACCGACCTCGAACTTCCATCGACGCAGGTAGGCGCGCAGCACGGCGGGCTTGTCCGCGTCGTCCAGTTCGGTCGGTACGAAGCGTTCCACCCGGCGGCCCAGGTGCAGTTCGCCCGCACCGGCGGCGCGCAGGTTGCGTACCCACTGGGTGTGGCCGCGCGGCGCGATCAGGTACCGGTCGCCGTCGTGGGTCAGCAGGTTGACCGGGTTGGTGCGCCATTCGCCGCTGGTACGGCCCCGGACGTACAGCACCCGCGAACCCCAGACGCTGATCCCCATCCGGGTCAGGGTGGCGACGATCCGGTTGAAGGTGTTGGTGGCGTTCTTGGGCTTGATGTATCGGCTGGTCATCTCGACTCCTCGGCTGGTGCGAGAGCACTGCTCTCGTTTGAGAGCAGTGAACACGAACAGGTGCTCTACGTCAAGAGCGCTGCTCTCGAATTTGGACAGTGCTCTCGAATTTGAGCAGTGCTCTCGCTTCTGGCATACTGCCGTCATGAACACCAGCCAAACCGCCCGTGAGCGCGCCCGCGCCGTGCTGACCAGCGAGATCAAGGATGCGGCGCGACGACAGCTGGCCGAGTCCGGCGCGACCGGCATGTCCCTGCGTGGCGTCGCCAGGGAGTTGGGGATGGTGTCCTCGGCGCTGTACCGCTACTTCCCCACCCGCGACGACCTGCTGACCGCGCTGATCGTCGATGCCTACCACGCGCTCGGCGACGCGGCGGAAACCGCGAACGCGATCGTCGAGCGCACCGACCTGCGCCGCCGCTGGCGCGACACCTGCCGCGCGGTACGGCAGTGGGCGCTCGCCAACCCGCACGAGTACGCCCTGATCTACGGCTCGCCCGTACCGGGTTACCAGGCGCCGCAGGACACCGTGGCGCAGGCCGCCCGCGTACCGCTCGCCATGGTCGGTGTCCTGCGCGACGCGTTGGCCGCCGGCACCCTCGCCGAGCCCGATACGGGGATCATGGGCGTCGTCCTGGCACGGCAGACGGCAGCGCTGGCCGCCACGATCGCGCCGGAATTGCCGGCCTCCGTGCTGATCCGAGCGCTGATGGCCTGGTCACAGCTGTTCGGCATGATCAGCTTCGAGCTGTTCGGCCAGTTCGTCGGCAGCGTGGACCCGGCAGAGCAGTTCTTCGACCACGCCGTCGACCTGATGGCCACGTTCATCGGCCTGCCGAAACAGGCACCGCAAGCGCCGGCCCCCGACGTCCTCGGCGCGCTGTTCGGCGACGAGCCAGACGGCGAGGCGGACGATGGGGACGCTACGCGGACTGCCTGAAGCGGCTTCGGCGTCTTCGCGGCGCCACCGCCGCCACGTGACCGGAACACGAGGGCCGCGGAGGCCAGCGTCGCCACGGCGTCGGCGCCCACGCTCAGTGCCTTCTGCGGGAACCAGGCCGGGTCGTGCATGTCGGGCAGCGGCCCGAGCCTGCCGACGTTGGTGTAGCTGTAGAGCAGCACCGCACCCAGCGCGCTCGCCGCGACCAGGAACGCCAGGAAGTGCAGGAATCGGCTGCCCGACGCGAGGACGATCAGGGCCAACAGCAGCGCGACGGCGCCATCGACGCGGAACAGCAGGCCCTGGCTCAGGCCGCCGCTGCCGATGGCGCCGTTGTACTTGCCGGCCAGGTGGATGTGCACGTAGGCCGCGACGCCGAGTCCCGCCGCCGTGAGCAGCCGCAGCATGCGTGAGCCCTCGGTGTTCGTGGCCATGGGCTCCCTCGTTCGCTGCCGTCGTACGGATCACTATGACGCAGCGGCGCGGGAATTTCGATCAGTGCCACACCTCGGCGGCCGTGTCCACCACCAGCCGAAGCTTGGCGACCTGCTCGTCGAAGGTCAACGTGTTGCCCTCCACGGTGGACGAGAACCCGCACTGCGGTGACAGGCACAGTTGGTCCAGCGGCACGTACCGGGCGGCCTCGTCGATGCGCCGTTTCAGGTCGTCCTTGCTCTCCAGCGCGCCGCGCTTGGTGGTGACCAGGCCCAACACCACCATCTTGCCCTTGGGCACGAACCGCAGCGGCTCGAACGTGCCGGACCGGACGTCGTCGAACTCCAGGAAGAACCCGTCCACGGCCAGCTCGCCGAACAGCTGTTCTGCCACGAAGTCGTAGCCGCCCTCGGCCACCCACGACGACCGGAAGTTCCCCCGACACATGTGAGTCGTGACGCGCAGCCCGGCAGGCCGGGTTGCGATGGCGGCGTTGATCTGGCGGATGTAGCGCTCGTGCTGGTGTTCGGCGTCGTCGCCCCGGTCGGCGATCATGGCGCGCTGGCGAGGGTCGTTGAGGTAGGCGAGGCTCGTGTCGTCCAGTTGCAGGTAGGTGCAGCCCAGTTCGGCGATCCGCCGCACCTGCTCGGCGTAGGCGGCGGACAGGTCGTCCCAGAACTCGTCGAGGTCGGGGTAGACCGACCGGTCGATCGCGGCCTGCCCGCCCCGGTAGTGGACCATGCTGGGCGATGGAATGGTCAGCTTCGCCGTCTGGTCGCCGGACGTGTGCCGCGCCAGGAACGCGAAGTCGTCCGCGAAGATCGTCTCGTTCAGCCGGATCCGCTCGCTCACCCGAAGCGCGGCCGGCGTGAAGGAGATGGTCCCTTCCGCGTTGCGAAACCGCACTTCCATGTTGTCCGCGGCCCGCGTGATGCCGCCGAGCTGATAGATGAAGTCCATGTGCCAGGAGGCACGACGGAACTCCCCGTCGGTCGCGGTGCGCAGCCCGACGTCGGCCTGGGTCCGGATCACCGAGCGGATCGCCTCGTCCTCGATCTCGCGGAGCCGGGCGTCGTCGATCACGTGGTCGGCGTGCTCCTGTCGAGCCTGGAGCAGGGCAGCGGGCCGCAGCAGGCTGCCGACATGATCGGCCCGAAACGGCGGCAGGGTACGGGTGGCGGACATGGACACCAGATTAGGCTGTTCGGGTGCGCACCCGCAGTGACACCAGTCTCGGCTCGGCGACGTCGCCGGCGGAATGGGACGCGTTGGTCGCCGACAACGGTGGGTGCTTCTTTCAGCGGTACGACTGGCTCACCACCATGGCCGACGTGCTGGGCCTGGACTTCCACGGGCTGACCGTGCATGCCGATGGCCGGCCGGTCGGGGTCGCGCCGATGTTGGTCAAGCGCATCGGGCCGTTCCGGACCGTGAACTGGGTGCCGTTCCCGTATGTCGGGCCGTTGGTGCCGCGCGCGGTGCTGGCGGAACTGTTGCCGCTGCTGAGCGCGTGGGAACGGCGCAGACGCAGCGTGCGTTCGCAACACGTCCTCATGTCCACTGTGGACCACGACAGTCATCGGGACCGCACGTTCGTCCTCGACCTCAAGGGCCAGCACGAGGACAGCCTGCTGCGACGCGTGGAACCCAAGCGCCGGGCCAAGATTCGCCGCGCCACGGCCCAGGGAGTCGTGGTCCGACCGGCAACGGAGGACGACATCGAGAGCCTCCTGCCGGCCTGGTCGGAAGCCACGTTCGCGGCCCAGGGACTGCCAGCACCCTACCCGGCCGCGGGGTACGCCACCGTCTGGACGAGGTTTCGGGACTCGCCGGACGCCCGGTTCTCCACCGCGGTGCTGGACGGCGAACCGGTGTGCGTGCAGGTAAGTTTCACGGGCGCGCCACGAGCCGTGGCGTGGGTCATGGCCAACGCCGGCACGCCGCAAGCCTCACTGGCACAGCCGTTGCTCTACTGGGACACGATCAGCTGGGCGCTCCACCAGGGCTGCGAGGAATTCGACCTGGTCGGCGCCCCCACCGACGGCGTCGCCAGGTACAAGCGCGACTGGGGCGCCCACGAGGCGCACTACTCCGTGCTCCGACGGCAGTCCCCGATCTACCAACTGCCCCCGATCTGCCGACTGCTCAGGGACGACCGGCGCGGCGCGCGATGACCTCGTCGAACACCTCGATCACCCGTGGCGCGACCGCGCTCGCCCGGTAGCGCGTTGCCCGTGTTCGCCCGGCCGCGCCCATCGCGGCCGCGCGTGCCGGATCACCGACCAACTCGTCCAACGCCGTGGCCAGCGCGTCCGGGTCACCCGGTGGCACCCGCAGCCCGGACACGCCGTCCTCGACGATGTCCCGCAGCCCACCGACATCCGACACGACCACGGGCCGCCCGGACACCATGGCCTCCACCGCGACCTGGCCCATCGGCTCGTGCCACACCGACGGCACCACCCCGACCGACGCCCGC
>DASXXM010000552.1:0-34065 GCA_036503065.1 Pseudonocardiaceae bacterium
CGCTGTGCCGGCGTTCCTGCTCCGGACCGAGCACCAACTCCCGTCCGACGCCGTCCAGCACATTGGCCGCCACCCGCGCCAGGAAGTTCAGCCGCCCCTCCGTCGCGGGCATCAGCTCCGTGCGCAGGAACTGTGTGACGGCGTCGACCAGCTCGGTGGCCGATGGTCGGCCCTGGAGATCAGCCGGTGGCGGCGCGGGGATGTCCTGGGCCGGTTCGGCGGGCAGTCCCAACGCGAGCAGCAGGTCGTGCTCCTGCTCGCAGACCCGGCGGCCGATCGCGGCCAGCTCCACCGACCGCGTCACGCCCGACAGGTGTGACTCGGCCATCTGTCGGCAGAGCACGGCCCAGCGCGCGGTGCCGTAGATCTGCCACCACAGCACGTCCCGCGGATCGGGGCGCCAGCCTGCCACCGCCGCGTAGCCGTCGAGCAACTCGTCAACACTGCCGAACCCGCCCACGGGCAATGGCGATCCGAACCGCCAGCATTTCACGCACAGCCAGCCGAGATCCTCGCGCGGGTCGCCCCGGTGGACCAGTTCCCAGTCGAGCACCGCCCGCAGCCCGTCCGGCGCGATGATCAGGTTTCCGGTACGGAAGTCGCCGTGCACGACCGTCTCCGGGACCGGGTCGGGCCGGTGCCGCGCCAGCCAGTGCAGCGCGATCTCGATCGTCGGCAGTGGCTCGCCCACGGTGTCGTAGTCCGCGCGCAGCCGTGCCAGCGGCTCGTATGACTCCAGCCCTGGGACAGTGCTATATGCTATAGCATGTATTCGGGCGAGTGTCCGGCCCAGGTCGGTGGCCATCGTCGTGCGTGCGGCGGCGTAGCGGTCCTCGCGCAGCAGTTTGCGTGCGATCGTCTCACCGGCGACGTGCTCGGTGATCAGGTACGGCGTGCCCAGCACGGCCGGATCGGTGCCCGCGTCGACGAGGCGCGGGACCGGCACGGCCATTCGTGCCGCGGCGGCGATGGCGGCCGCCTCCCGCGTCATGCCACCGGGCCGAACCGCGCCGGGCGGGTCGCGGCGCAGCACCAGGTTATGCCGGACTTTCCCGGTGCGGACCTCGAACGACCAGGTCTCCCGGCTGGCGCCGCCGGTGAGCCGGGTCAGCCGGTCGACCTTCACCTCGCATCCGAACACCACGCTGAGCCTGCGGGCCAGCAGGGCCGCCAAATCCGCCATCCGTTCAGCCTGGCACCTTTCAGCCTCGCACCTTGTGTGGGCCGGCGAAGCCGAACAGATAGCCCGCGATTCGGCGCAACTGGATCTCCTCGGAACCCTCCGTGATCCGGTAGCGGCGGTGGTGGCGGCAGATGTGCTCGAACGGGGTGTGCCGGGTCCGACGTGGGCATGTTGTGCCGACGAGGCCTCCTGCCCGACGCGCTCACAATTGCGATCGGGTATGCAGAACGCCAAATCCCGGGACCGGCCAAGCAGCGGACGGCAACCGAAGCCACACGCGAACAACACCCAGCGGGTGGGGCGGGACGAACCGCCCCACCCGGACTCAGGGCGCCGGGCAGAGATTCATGGGCAGGACCCCGGTTCCGGAGATCGTAGCCGTGACGGAGTGCACGATGACCGGCCCACCGGACGCGATACGGAAATCGGACTGGTTGTTCTCCGCCTCCGCGACCGCCGCATCCGGCAACGACATCGTTGTGGTCAACCAGGTATTGGTGTTCGTGTTCTGCACCGATCCGACAGCCGTGTAGGCGCTGCCGCCCTGCTTGTCGTACTGGAGGGTCCACGAGTTCGTACCCGAGTCGTAGTACGAGAACGTGACCGTCGCCGCGAAGTCGCCATTGTGCGCGATTCGAGGGTCAACCTGGAAGTACATGTTCAGGTCGTTCGCGACCTCCTGAACCGTGCTGCGACCACTCAGGCCACCGACCGTCACCGGTGTGGTCGTGCCGTCGCCACCTTCGCGCTGGGTGATTCCGTTGTCGACGTTGGTCGTGCCGAGCGTGGTGCACACCGTTGCCGTGTTGCCCGGGCCGACGACCGCGACCGGCACGGGCAACGTCGGCAGTGGTACGGCTGGTGTCGAGCTCAGCGCGAAGCCGACCGAGTTGAAGCCCTGCGGCGCGTTCGCGGCCACGTCGAAGGACACCGTCGCCGTGGCCGTCCCGTTGCTCACCTGGGCGGTGCCCGACGCCGGCGTGACGGTGACTCCGGTTGGCGGCTGCGCCGTCCAGTGCAACTGCTGGATGCCTGCTGCCTTGTTGCCGTACGCGCCGACGCCGAGCGTGAAGGTGAGTTGTGCCTGCGTTGTCGAGCCTGCCGTCGCGGTGAGGCTCGTTGGCGCGCTCGTCACGGCAGACGGCACGACGCCGGTCGGGAACGTGAGCGGGCCGGCCGGATAGGACGGCGGCGCGTCCGACGGCGCGGCCGCCCACCGGGTGTCGGGCGTGGTGGAGATCCCGAAGTCCAGATGGGTGGACCGGCCGTCCACCGGGATCCAGTCCCTTGTGGACGTACGCCCGTTCACGGACAGGCTCGTGACGTAGCCCTGGTCGGACGCGCCCGGCGCGGTCACGGTCACCTGGTGGCCCGGCAGGTTGAGCCGTACCACGGGGAACAGCGGCGCGCCGAGGACGAGCACGGGGGCACCGGGAGTCGCCGGGTACATGCCCAGCGCCGCCCACACGTACCACGAGCTCATCGAGCCGAGGTCGTCGTTGCCGGGCTCGCCGGCCGGGGTCGCCGAGTAGACGTTGTCCAGCAGCCGGTGCACTTCCGCCTGCGTCTTGTACGGCGCGCCCGCGTAGTCGTAGACCCACGGCGCCAGCAGGTCGACCTCGTTGCCGGCCCAGTAGAACGGGGCGTTCGGGCCGACGTTGTCCTGCTGGAAGAACGTGTCCAGCCGGGCCACCGCGGCCGGGCCGCCGCCCATCGCGGTGATCAGGCCGTGCAGGTCCTGGGGCACCATCCACGCGTACTGGGCGGCGTTGCCCTCCTGGAAGCCGGACTGCCCGAAGTTGCTCAGCCCGTCGGTGACCGGGTTGCCGGCGGGGAAGTTGCCGTTGTCGGTTCTCGGTTGCAGGAAACCGGAGTCCACGTTGAAGATGTTGGTCCAGTTCTGCGACCGCCGCAGGAACGTCCGGTAGGTGTCGGTGGCGCCGGTCGCGTGCGCGAACGCGGCGATCGCGGCGTCGTCGGTGGCGTACTCCAGGGTCAGCGACGCGCCGTCCGGCACTGCCGATCCGTCGGTCGCGGTGTCGTTGGCGGCGTATCCGTTGGCCAGGTAGGAGCTCAGACTCGGTCGTTCCTGGTAGTAGCCCTGGCCCAGGTTGGTGCTGTTCTGCGGCTGCGTGGCACCCTTCACCATCGCGGCGAGGGCGGCGTGCGTGTCGAAGTCGCGGGCGCCGAAACTGTAGGCCTCCGCGATGATCGCGTCGGCCGAGTCGCCGCCCATCATGCCGGTGTACGCGCTGGCCACCGGCCACTTCGGCAGCAAGCCGCCCTGCTGGGCGTCGTTGACCAGCGACTGCATCATCTGGCTTGTCTGTTGCGGCACCAGGGAAGCCAGCAGCGGGACCTCGGAACGGTAGATGTCCCAACCGGAGAACGCGGTGTACTGCGCTTGGCCGGGCGCCAACTGGTGCACCTGGCCGTCCATGCCGAAGTACCGGCCGTTGGCGTCGCTGTAGACGGTCGGGGCCAGCAGCGTGTGGTAGAGCGCCGTGTAGAACTGGACCTGCTGGGCGTGGGTGCCGCCGCCGACCTGCACTTCCGACAGCAGTTGCCGCCACCGTGCCCTGGTCTGTGCGGCCACCGCCGCCACGTTCCAGCCGTGCTCCTCGGCGCGCAGGTTGGCCGCGGCCTGGTCGGTGCTGATGTAGCTGACCGACACCTGCATGCCGACCTGTGCGTCGGCCGTCGTGTCGAAGCCGACCCAGGCGCCGGAGCCCTGGCCGGACGTGCTGGCGCGGGAGCCCGGGGTGACCGTGGTGCCCTGCCACGTGCCGAACGTGGTGAACGGCCGGTCGAACTTCGCGACGAAGTACACCGTCGACGAGTTGGGCTTGTCGCAGAACTTGCCCTCGGTCATCGACCCGCTGACCTCGTCGGTCCCGACCACGGACACGTTGGCGGCGGTCAGGGTCGCCTGCGAGTCGCCCGCCTTGAACAGCAGGTTGGCCGATGTCGTTGCCGGGTAGGTGAACCGGCCGATGCCGGTCCTGGTGGTCGTGGCCACGTCGACGCCAACGGCCGACGTGCCGGTGCCCAGCGTGGTCGAGTAGGAACCGGGATGTGCGGTCTCCGCGGTGTGGGTGAACGGTTCGGTGGTGGCGGTCGGGTTCATGCCGATCGCGCCGACGGTCGGCAGGATCGGCAGGTCACCGGCGATGCCGCAGCCCGCGCCGGACTCGTGCGTCACGCTCAGCCCGATGGTCGACGTGTCCGCGAAGTTGTAGCCGCCGGACGAGGGGCGGGACGTCGTGTCCGGGCTCCAGTCCAGCATGCCGAACGGGGCGGCGGCGCCGGGGAACATGTTGACGGGCCCGACGACGCCGCCACCGTCGCCGGTGCCGATGAACGGGTCCACCAGTGCCGTCGGGTCGCCGACCGGTGCCGGCGCTGCCGCGGCGCCGGCGACCGGCACCGCCACGACCGCCAGCACCGCGGCCAACCCGACACCGAACGCGGTGGCTCGGGACGTGAGTCTCACGATGTCCTCACCCTCAGTTGCCGTGCAGGGACGAAGAAAGATCAGCCGATCGCCGCGGCGAAGACGTGCAGGGGCGCGGTCTTGACGTCCGGCAGCGTCACCGACGCGACGGTCTTGCCGGCCTGAAGGGCGACGGAGTCGTAGAAGACGGTGGCCTTCCACGGCGTCGGGCCGTTGGAGAAGTTGCCGTAGGCGGCGGTCACCGCGATGTCGCCGCCGGGGAACGGTGTGGTGGACGCCCAGTCGCCGAAGCCGACGGTGAACTGCTGCGTGCTGCCGTCGGTGTAGGTGATCGTGCCGGCGCCGGAGGACTGGCCGTTCGCGGCGGTACCCAGGAAGCCAAGCGTCGCACCGGTTCCGGTGATGGTGAACGCGCGCCCGTCCGCCTCGACGTTGTCGCCCGAGCCTGCCGGCGAGTTCGGCCAGGTGAACGCCAGCCCGTTGTGGGTGAGGGTGGCCCCCGGGGTCAGCCCGACGGCAGCGAGCGCCTGGGCGGAGAGGCTGTTGCCGCCGCCGTCGATGTTGCCCGGCGCCCGGTTGGTGTCATCGGTGATCGACACGTTGTTGAAGCCAGCGGCGAGCGTCGCGTACGGCACCTGGGTCACCGCGGACGAGACGCCTGCCGGCACACCGCCGACGGTCTCGGTGACACCCACCACCTGCCCGCCTGGCTGCTGCCCAGCGGGCGCGGTGACGGTCCATGTGGTGGCGACCTGGCTGCCGGAGCCGACCGTGACGAACGAGTTCGGCGTCGTGTTCGTCGCCGTCCAGCCGCCGGGCAGGTTCAGTGCCAGCGTCACGTCGCTCAGTGCCGTCGGCGACGGGTTGGTCAGCGTGGTCGTCACCGCACCAGATCCGCCTGCCGCGATCGCGGCGGGCGCCGTGATCGACAGGTGGTCCGACTTGATCGACATCGCGAAGACGTGCAGCGACGGGATGCCGCCCTGCGGCTGCGGATTGCCCTGCGGCATGGTCACCGACTGCACCGTCCTGCTCGGGTCGAGCGTGACCGGGAAGTAGTCGATGGTGGCCTGCCAGCCGGTGCGGTTGCCGGGCTGGTTGCCGTAGGGCGCCCGGATCGCGACGTCACCGCCTGCCGGCGGCGTGCCGTTCGCCCAGTCGCCGAAGGCGACCGTGAACGGCTGGGTGGTGCCGTCGGTGTAGGTGATCGTGCCGTTGCCGCTGCTGGCTCCCCACGCGCTGGTGCCGAGGAAGCCCAGTGTCGAGCCGGAGCCGGTGAAGTTGATCGTCTGGCCTGCGGCCACCACGTTGTCCCGCTGGCCGGGGCCCGCGTTCGGCCAGGTGAAGGTCAGTCCGTTGTGGACCAGCGGCGCGCCGGGCTGGATGCCGACGGCGGCCAGTGCCTGCGCCGAGTAGCTCGCGCCGGCACCGTCGAGGTTGGCCGTGCCCCGGTTGTCGTCGCTGGTGATCGCGGAGTTGTTGTACGCCGCGGTGAACGACGCGAAGGCCACGTTCACCTGGGTGAAGGCGGAACTGTCATGGGCGTTGCGGACCGTGGCGTCGGCGTTCAGGGTGAACGCGCCCGCGGCACCTGTGGGCACCGAGACCGCCCACGTGGTCGTGACCTGCTGGCTGGCGCCGACAACGGCGAAGGTGGCCGGGGTGGTCGCCGTTGCGGTCCAGCCGGTGGGCAGGTCGAGTGCCATGGCCACGTTGCGCACGGTGGTGGTGCCGGTGTTGGTGAACGTCGACGTGACGGTCGCGGCCTTGCCGGCCTGTGCCAGCGCCGGGGCGCTCACCGACACGGCGTGGCCGACCACGATCGGCGTGCTGCCGCTGACCCCGTTGACGGTCGCGGTGATGGTGGCCGCGCCGTCGCCGACCGCCGTGACCAGGCCCTTGCGGCTGACCGTCGCCACCCGCGGGTCGCTGCTGCGGTAGCTGACGCGTGCCTTCGACAGGTCCGCGAAGCTGCCGTCGGTGTTGGCGGCCATGACGATGTTGTCCGCGGTGACGCTGAGGTTCCGCTGTTCCAGCGCCGGGTTCGTGTCGTCGGCGAGCCACGGGTTCTTGCCGGTCAGGTCCAGGGTCTGGCCGACCTGGAAGTCGACCCGGTCGGGCTGCACCGTGACGGTCCGCACCCGCGGCCGCAGCGCGCCGGTCACCGCGACGTCGGCGGTGCCGCGGATGTCGGCCGAGCTGGCGCCCACGCCGAACGTGTAGGTTCCGTTGTACACCACCGATTTCATGGTGGTGGAGTCCGAAACGGACAGTCCGGGCGCGGACACGGCCAGCGTGATGTGCTGGCTCTGGCCGGGCCGCAGCACGCCGGTCTTCTGGAAGCCGACCAGCCGTTGCTTGGGCAACGTCACGCCGGGCACGGTGAACGGCGTCGCCGCGTACAGTTGCGCGACCGTGCTGCCGGCCGTGGTGCCGGTGTTTCTGACGGTCATACTGACGTGCACGGTGCCGTTGGCGTCCACCGACTTCCGGTCCGCGTGGATGTCGGAGTAGGTGAAGTTCGAGTAGCTCAGGCCGTAGCCGAACGGGTAGGTCGGCGTGCCGGTGAAGTACTGGTACGTGCGGCCAAGGCCGCCGGTCGCGGCGGGGGTCAGGTTGTAGTTGGACATGTCCGGCAGCTGGGAGTCGTTGGCGTACCAGGTGAAGTTCAGGTGCCCGTCCGGATTCTGCTTGCCGAACAGCACATCCGCGAGCGCGGTGCCCTGGCTCTCGCCGTTGAAGCCGCTGAACAGGACGGCGGGCAGCTTGCCCTGGACGTCGTCGATGGTGACCGGGCCGCCGGACTGGATCACCAGCGCCGTGTTCGGGTTGCCCAGCGCGGTGGCCTGGTTGATCATCGAGCCGTAGTTGCCCGGCATGGCGATGGTGGTGCGGTCCTTGCCCTCGTCCGCGATGCCGTGGTCGGTGCCCACGAACAGGATGACGAGGTCGGCGGTCTTGATATCGGCCTGGGTCTGCGCGCTGAGCACCGCCGGGGTGGTTGCGGTGGTCGAGGTGGCGGCGGCATCGAAGACGATGGCGGCGTTGGGATTGGCGGCCCTGACCGCGTTCGTGATGCCCTGCACTGCGCTGACCTGCAGCGTCGGGGCACCCGAGTAGTTGCCCAGGTTCACGATGTTCGCCTGGTTGCCCAGGATGACCACCTTGTTGAGCTTGGCCGGGTTGGCCGGCAACAGCTTGGTGGTGGTACCGGCGACGTTGTTGTTCTGCAGCAGGACAAGGGAGTTGTCCGCGACCTTCGTGGCCAGCGCCTGGTGGGCCGGGCTCTGGATCTGCGTCTTCGTGATCTTCGTGTAGTCGACCTTGGCCGCCGGGTCGAACTCACCGGTCATCATCCGCAACGTGAAGACCTGCACGAGCGCGTTGTCCACCACGCCCTCGGACAGCGCGCCGCCCCTGATCGCGGCCTCGATGTTGGTCAGCGTGTTCTCGCCACCGGGGCAGTTCAGGTCTGTGCCGGCCCGCAGCGCGTATGCCTGGCCGCCCGCCTGTGCCGGGATGGTCGCGCCGGTCGTGGTGTTCGTCCACGTGCCGGTGCCGCCCTTGTGGTCGGTGGTCCAGCCGGGCGGTGCCCAGTCGTGGCCGCCGGGGAACAGGTTGTACGTGGTGCCGACCGCGCCGCAGTCGGACGTGACGTAGCCGTTGAAGCCGTACGTGCGCTGGGCGAGCTGGTTGAGGGTGTAGGTGTCCGCGACGGACGGCGTGCCGTTGATCGCGTTGTACGACGTCATCAGGCCGGCGACGTGCGCGTTCTCGATCAGGCTCTGGAACTGGGCCGTGTAGTAGTCGCGCAGCGCGGTGTCGGTGACGTTGGACGAGATGCCGGTGCGGTTGTTCTCGACGTTGTTCAGCGCGTAGTGCTTGGCCGTCGCGGCCACCTTGAGGTAGCCGGTCTGCGACGTGCCGGACATCGTGTTGCCCTGGTAGCCGTTGACGAAGGCGTCCGCGATCTGCGACACGAGGTACGGGTCCTCGCCGAACGCCTCGTCGGTGCGGCCCCAGCGCGGGTCGCGGTCCATGTTCACGGTCGGCGCGAAGAACGTCAGGCTGCCGTAGTCGGCGGCGGACGGGCCGAGGTTGTTCTGCCCGGTACCGAACAGCGACTTGTCCACGAATCCGCGGATCTCGTCCGAGATCGCCGCAGTCTCCTGGTACACCAGGTTCGGATCCCAGGCCATCGAGGACGCGAAGTTCGTCGGGAAGCTGGTCGCCTTGGGCGGACCGCCGTTGCCGTTGTTGTTCTGGTTGGCGCCCAACGTGTTGACGCCGTGCTGGCCCTCGCTCCAGTACGTGTACTGCTGCACGCCCAGGCGTGGGATGGCGGGCCCGCTGTTGGTGGAGAGCTGGGCGACCTTCTCCGGCAGCGTCATCCGGGACACCAGGTCCGCGGCACGTTCCGCGAAGGTGTGGTGCGTGTCGAGGTAGATCGGCAGTGCGGCGCGAGACGCCGTGCTCCCGCTCGCCGCTGTTGGTGTGACGATCGCTGTGACGGCCAATCCGGCGGCCACCGCCGCCAGTGCCCGTAACCAACCGTGCCGAGCCATGTCGCCTCCGTCGTTGGAGCTGCTGGGTCACCGTCCTCCACCATTCAGCCAGATATAGACAGAAGTCAAGACCCTGTCTCGTTCCTGGGGCAAACACGTCAACGGGCCCGGTCGCCGCCGACGACCAGCGAAAGTGGTTATTCGGAAGGAAGATTGTCGAGCGGACCAACTACCCCCGGTCGGCCCGGGCGCGCGCCGCGTCGGACCTCTTCTGTCTAAATCTGGCCGTACTGCTGATACCGTGACGCGGGTGACAGGGCCCGTCAATCTGAGCAGCCTCGGCCGCGTCCGGGTGCTGCGGGCGCTCGTCGACGTGCCGGGGCTGACGCGCGCCGAGCTCGTCCGGCGTACCGGTCTGGCAAGGGCGACCGTGGGTTCGGTGGTCTATGACCTGATCGGCGCCGGGATCGTCGCGGAGACGGTCGGCCCGTTCGCCGGTGCCCGAGCCGGCAGGCCACCGCAGTTGCTGTCGCTCGTGCCGAGCGCCGGGTACGTCGTAGGGCTGGACATCGGCCATGATCACGTCCGGGCGATTCTGCTGGATGTCGTCGGAACGTCGCGCTGGGAGGGCAACCGGGACCTTGCCGTGGACGGCGACCCGAACCGGACGCTCGGCGTGGCCGTCGACCTGATCGACCGCGCCATCGTGGCAACCGGTGTGCACCGGACCAAGATTCTCGGCGTCGGCGTCGGCATCGCGTGCCCGGTCGACGCACGCGATGGCGAGCTGTATGCCGAGGGCATCATGCCGGGCTGGGTCGGCCTGCGCCCTGCGGAGGAGTTGGCGCGGCGCACCGGACTGCCGGCGCGGATCATCAACGACGCCAACGCGGGCGTGCTCGCCGAGCGCCGGTTCGGCGCGGCACGGGACTGCGCCGACGTGATCTACCTGCGACTGGCCGCCGGCATCGGTGCCGGCGTCCTGTGCGACGGCCGGATGCTCGGTCGGCGCGGCCTGGCCGGCGAGCTGGGACACGTGCGGGTCGAGCCGCAGGGGCTGTTGTGCCGCTGCGGCAACCGAGGCTGCCTGGAAACGGTCGCGAGCCCGACCGCGATCGCCGACCTGCTGGCCAGGAGCTGGGGTCGACCGGTCGACACGGCCGACCTCCCGGAGCTGCTGCGCACCGGCGACCGCGGCACCCGCCGCGCCGTTCAGGACGCGGGCGACGCCGTCGGCAGGGCGCTCGCGCTCGCCGTGACATTGGTCAATCCGAGCCTGATCGTGGTCGGCGGCGACCTGGTCACGGCGGGCGAGGTGCTGTTCGAACCGATGCGCCGCGCGCTGGACCGGCAGACGATGAGCTCACACACCAGCGCGCTGCGGATCGTGCCGAGCGCGCTGGGCGACAGCGCGGGTGTCCGCGGCGCCGCCGCCCTCGTGCTGGACAGCGCGCCGGAACGGCTCGGCGGCCGCACCTCCGCGGCCTGAGGTCCTATTCGTCGGTGGGCCGGTATGCCGCTCGGTACCGTGCTGCTTCGTCGGCGTGGGCGGCGTCGTAGGCCTGTTGCCGTACCAGCGATCCGTACTGCGACGGATAGCCGTGCCGGGCCAGGCGGCGGTCCACGCTCTCCACCGAATACGGCAACGTACAACGGAAACTCACCAACAGGCCCAGCACGATCGAGCCCGCCGCCAGCGGCAGTGAATGGCCCAACAACAGGAAGCCGACGAACAATGCGGCGGCGACCGGCGCGACCATCACCAGACCGCGCACGAACACGCGCAGCAACCACGTCCGGCAGGTGCCGTCGTGCAGCACCCACTCCCGGTATCTGGCGGGTAGCCGTCCGCTGTACTGGTAGTACATCCACAGCACCGGGTTGGGCCGCGTCACCGCCATGCGGCCATGCTACCTGCGCGACGTCGGTGGCTCCCGGTCCACTGCGGACCGGATGCGTGCGCAGATGGCGGTGAGTTGGTCGAGCTGTTCGGTGTCCAGGGTGTCGATCACCAGGGCCCGCACGACATCGACGTGCCGGGGCGCCATCGCGACGATCTCGCGGTAACCGGCTTCGGTCAGCGTCGCCAGGACCACCCGACCGTTGCCGGGGCAGGTCGACCGCCGCACCAGGCCGTTCTCCTCCAGTTTGGCCACCACGTGGGACAACCTGGACTGGGACGCGTTGGCGATCTCGGCTAGTTCGCTCATCGGCCGGGTGTGCTCCGTCGAGTCGGACAGGGCGCTGAGCACCAGGTACTCGAAGTGGCTCAGGCCCGTTGTGCGGCGCATGGCCGAGTCGAGGGCGTGCGGCAGCTTGAGCAGGAGGCCGACGAACGGCAGCCACGCGTCACGTTCCCGCTGGTTCAACCAGCGCGGTTGGTCGGTCGGCACACCACAAGGCTAACTGATGCTTGACACTTCAAGCGAGCTGGCCGATAGTTCTGGTGCATAGTTGAAGCTTCATACATCGAGGAGGCCGCTCATGTCCCGACTCACCCGCAGGCACGTCCTGACCGGTGGCGCCACCCTGGCCCTGGCCGCACTGGCGACACCCACGCTCGCGTCGGCCGCCACCGCGAACACCGATGTGGCCGCCCTGGTCACCGCCGTCTTCCGGGACAAGACCAGCCGGGACGTCGATCGCTTCACGGCCCACTTCTCTCAGGACGACCTGACCTACACGGATGCCACCATCGGGGCACAATTGCCCAACTGGGCGGCGCTCAGGGCGTTCTTCGCGCAGGCGATGCCCACCTGGCCGGCCACCAGCCGGTCGTACCCGACCAAGATCCTCGGCGACACCAACAGCGCGATGGTGTTCTTCACCGATTCGCCGGAACTGTTCGGCCATGAAATACGCGCCATCGCGCCGATCGACTTCGCCGACGACAAGATCATCCGGGAAGTGGACTACTGGGATGGCCGCCACTTCGGCATCGCGGCCACCGCGGCGATAAGCGCGCCACCGGCGCAGTTCCCCACCGAATTCGGCGAAGGAAAAGCGGGTGAACGATCGTCGGCGACGTTACAGGGAGTTGCCTCGGCCCTGGTCGACGCGCTGTCCACCGGCGACACGGCCGCGGCAGCCGCGTTGTTCACCACCGATGCCGCCTTCGACGATCTCACGCTGCACACGTCGATCATCGGCCAACCCGCCATCCGCGGTTTCCTGGACCGCGCGCGTGCATTGCTGCCGTACGGCCTCGGCACCGCCATTCGCCACACGGTCGGCAGTGCCCGGGGTGGCGGATACGAATGGCTGAACAAGGGTGCCCAGGTCGACCACGGCGTGGTCGCACTCGAACTGGACGACCACGCGCGGATAACCCGCCTGACCACCGTCTGGAACGGCGCGCTGGTGGACAACGCCGCACTCGGCACGTTGCTCGCGACCACAGTGGAGCAATGACATGGGGTCACAACTGGATGAGTGTGCCCATCACGACGGTTCGATTGACCGGCAGTTTGAAGTACATGGCGGGGCTGGCGGCATTGTGGGCAAGGCCCATGAACAGCCGCTTCTGCCATCTGGGCAGGCCGGTCTCGGGTCCAGGTTCGATGGTGATCCGTGACAGGAAGTAGAACGCGGCGTCCGGATCGAAGTCCAGTTCGCTGGTGAGCATGAACGCGTCCCGCAGGGCGGCGGGAATGTCCTGGTCGTCCTGGAAACCGAACCGCACGCCAAGGTGCACGATGCCATCGTGGGACCGGTCGAGCGAGTCCACGCTGAGGCGCTCGTTGCGGGACACGTGCGGCACGTTCTCCGCGACGATGGAGACGATCACGACGTGTTCGTGCACGACGCCGTTGAACTCGGCGTTGGCCCGCAGCGCCAGTGGCACGGTTTCCTTGCTGGGGTGCGGGAACACGGCGATGCCGGGCACCCGCTTCGGCGACCGCTGGTGGAGTTCCTCGACGAACTCCTTCAGTGTGCCCTCCATGGCGGTGCGTCGGGCGGTGACGACGCGCCGGCCGCGCTGCCAGGTCAGCATCACGGTGACCACCAGCGCGCCCAGCAGCAGCGGCAACCAGCCGCCGCGGACGACCTTGGTCAGATTGCCGGCCAGGAACAGCAGCTCCAGACCGCCGAAGACGATCCCGACCAGCACCAGCCGCCACCGCCGCCAGTGCCACACGGAACCGGCGAGCACCAGGAACAGCGCGGTGGTGAGCAGGAACGTGCCGGTCACCGCGAGGCCGTAGGCGGTGGCCAGGGACGCCGACGAGCCGAAGGTCACCGTCAGGACGAGCACACCGCCCAACAGAATCCAGTTGATCGAGGGCACGTAGATCTGGCCGCTCTCCCGGGCGGACGTGTGGCGCACGGTCAGCTGCGGCAGGAACCCCAGCTGCATGGCCTGCCGGGACATGGAGAACGCGCCGGAGATCACGGACTGGGATGCGATGACGGTGGCCATGGTGGCCAGCACGACCAGCGGGGTCGTCGCCCAGCCGGGGGCCAGCAGGAAGAACGGGTTGGCCACGGCGGTGGGCTGGCGCAGGATCAGCGCGCCCTGGCCGAAATAGTTCAGGGTCAGGGCGGGAAACACGACGGCGAACCATGCCCTGCTGATCGCCGGCCGGCCGAAGTGCCCCATGTCCGCGTACAGCGCCTCGGCACCGGTGATGGCCAGCACCACCGCGCCCATCGCGATGAACGCGACCAACGGCCGGTCCACGACGAACGCGAACGCGTAGGTCGGCGACAGACTGCGCAGAACCCCCGGATGGGTGACGACCTGCGGTAGGCCCAGCGCAGCCAGGGCCAGGAACCACAGCACCATCACCGGCCCGAACAGCCCGCCCACCCGGTGCGTGCCGAACCGCTGCACGAGGAACAGCACGATCAGGATCGTCACACCGATGGGCAGCACGAGGCCGTGCACGCCGGGGGAGACGACCTGGATGCCCTCCACGGCGGACAGCACGGAGATGGCGGGCGTGATCACACTGTCACCGAAGAACAGCGACGCCCCGATCACGCCCAGCAGCACCGCGACCGCGACCAGCCGTGGCCGCCCGGTGAGCCGCCGCCGGATGAGGGCGGCCAGCGCCATGATGCCGCCCTCGCCGTCGTTGCCGGCCCGCATGACGAACACGACGTACTTGACGGACACGACCAGCAGGATCGACCAGAACACCAGCGACAGCACGCCGTAGACGTCCCCGGCCACCGGCCGCACCGCGCCGTTGTCGATCGAGAAGACCGTCTGCAGGGCGTACAGCGGGCTGGTGCCGATGTCGCCGAACACGACGCCCAGCGCACCCAGCGACAGGGCCAGCAGCGGGCCACGGCCGGCCGGCGCGGTCACCTGTGCTTCGTCATCCTTGAGGGTCACGCCGTCAGTCTGCCGGTCGGCTCCGCCGTCACCCCCGGTGGGCGCGTCATGCCCGGGCGTGTCCGGCGGGCAGCTCGCGCAACGAACGGAGCGGGGAGAGGTAGGCGATCGCGGTGCCGGCGAGCATCACCCCACTGCCGACGATCAGGGTGGCCCGCAGGTTGAGCGTCGATCCGAGCAACCCACCCAGCAGCGCGCCGATGGCTTGTACGCCGTAGACGAGGAACCGCCAGGTGGCGTTGGCGCGGGAAAGCAGTGTGGGCGCGGTCAGCGCCTGCCGGAAGGTCTGTTGATTGACCCCGAACAGCGACGGCCCGCAGCCGCGCAGGATCTGGGCGATGGCAAGGACAACGAGCGCGATCGGCACCGGGCCGGTCGCGGCCGCGAGTACCAGGCCCGCGGTGGCCGCGAGGAACATCCCCGTGATGAAGGCAGGCCCGGGGCCGATGCGACGGGTGATCCGCGTCGCGAGCAGCGCGCCGACGACGCCTCCCGTGCCGCCGATCGCGACGACCACACCGACCAGGCCCGCGGACAGCCCGAGGTCCCGGACCAGGTAGAGCACGAGTACGACGCTCTGCAGCTGATTGGCGAATGCGCCCACGGTCGCCGCGAGCGTCACGACGCGCAGGATCGGGTGGGTGAGGACCGCACGGAGACCGTCGATGATGTCGGCCGGCATACCTCGCCGACGCGGTGCGACCGTGGTCGGTCCGTTGGCGTGAATCCGTGCCTTGCACAGGCCGGCGAACAGGAACGAGACCGCGTCGACGGCGATCGCGATCGGTGCGGTCAGCAGCGAGACCAGGACGCCGCCCACTGCCGAGCCGCTCGTGTTGACGGTGGCGTAGCTGAGCATCAGGGTGCTGTTCGCGGCCAGCAGTTGCCGCCGTGGCACCAGGACGGGGGTGAATGACTGGGCGGTCACGGTTTCGAAGAGGTTGCCCGCGCCGGCGAGTACCACGACCACGTACAGCTGCCAGATCCGCAGCGACCCGAACACGGCAGCACCGGGATCGAACCCAGCAGCACGGTCTGCGACAGGTCGGCCAGGACGAGTATCCGCTTGTAGGGCAGGCGGTCCACCCACACGCCCGCGGGCAGCCCCAGCACGAGGTGCGGCAGCAGCGCCACCGCGCCGAGAAAGCCCATCTGGACAGGTGAGGCGTGCAGATACACAACCGCCGTGAGCGGAAGTGCCACCATCGTGACGCTGGATCCCAGCAACGACAGGGAATTCGCGACGAACAACCGGCGAAAGTCGGGATACCGCGCCAGCACCGACCGCGCCAGCGCCGACCGCTTGCTGGCCCTGTCCTCGCCGGTCACCATCGCACGCTACCGGAGTGACCAACCGCCAGACCTGATACGGCTGGTCCCTCAGCTGTCCATGTTGCTATCGCCGCAGATCATCGCTGGCTACGACCCGCCGATTGTCACCGCACGAGGGCTCGGCGACCACTCCGACGCCGTGCTCGTCGAATTCGGCGTCGACCCAGCTCAGATCACCGACCTATATGCTATAGCAAACATGCTATAGCATATTGAACGAACTGGTGTGCTCAAGCGGCGACCGCGGCGATCGGCCCGGGCGGCTCACGTAAGAGTTCCGCCGACATTGCCGGTCCCGGTTGCGCTGTCGCCCGTTCGCGAGATAGTTTTTCCTTCAACCAAGATGCTTGGCAGCTACGGGAAAGGCGTCAGATGACCGACATGGTGGATTTCAACAGCAACATCATCGCGGAGTTCCGCGAGAAGGGCGGCAAGGTCGGCGGCATGTTCGAAGGGGCTCCGTTGATCCTGGTTCATCACGTCGGTGCGAAGTCCGGTGTCGAGCGTGTCGCGCCGCTTGTCTACCTCGCCGATGACGCCCGGCTGTTCATCTTCGCCAGCAAGGCGGGCGCCGACGACAATCCCTCCTGGTACCACAACCTCGTCGCCAATCCGAAGACCACCGTCGAACTCGGCGCCGAGACGTTCGCGGTGACGGCATCGGTATTGACCGGCGCCGACCGCGACGAGGTGTTCGCCAAGCAGGTCGTCGCGCAGCCCACTTTCGGCGAATACGCGCGGAAGACCACCCGAATCATCCCGGTCATCGAACTCACGCGAATCTGATACCCGCATGAGAACGCGGTCCGAATCGTCGGCGTGCCTCCTCCGGTAGGTAGGAGCACCGCCGACGGTTCGGTTACGCGGTTGAAGTCACCGTTTCAGTTCGAAGAAATATTCAGACGCCACCACGGGCGACCAACTGCGCGGCGATGACGTTGCGCTGGATCTCGTTGGTCCCTTCACCGACGATCATCAGTGGCGCGTCGCGAAAATAGCGTTCGACGTCGAACTCGGTGGAGTAGCCGTACCCGCCGTGGATTCGTACCGCGTCCAGTGCGATCGACATCGCGGTCTCCGACGCGAACAGCTTGGCCATCCCGGCTTCCATATCGCAACGGTCACCCGCATCGTAGCGGTCGGCGGCATACCGGACGAGTTGCCGGGCGGCGGTGTACCTGGTGGCCATGTCGGCGAGATAGTTGCCGATCGACTGGTGCTGCCAGATCGGTTTACCGAAGCTCTCGCGCTCCTGGGCGTAGCGCAGCGAGTCGTCCAGTGCGGCGCGGGCGACGCCGAGTGCTCGGGCGGCGACCTGGATCCGGCCGATCTCCAACCCTTTCATCATCTGGCCGAAGCCGCGACCCTCGACCGCACCGAGCAACGCATCAGCGGCGGCGCGGTGGTCGTGAAAGGACAGTTCACAGCTCTCCACACCTTTGTAGCCGAGTTTGGGCAGGTCCTTGGAGACGAGAAAACCGTCGCCGTGCTCGATCAGCAGGATGCTGATGCCCCGGTGGCGCGGCTCCGCGTTCTGGTCGGTCTTGCACAGCAGGGCGACGAGTTGGGCGCGGCGGGCATTGGTGATCCAGGTCTTCGCGCCGTTGACGACGTAGCCGTCGCCGTCGCGTCGGGCGGTGGTGGTGATGGCTTGCAGGTCGGAGCCGCCGCCGGGTTCGGTCAGTGCCATCGTGGCGCGGACCTCGCCGGTGGCCATCTTCGGCAGGTACCGCCGCTTCTGTTGCGGCGTGCCGAAGGCGAGGATGAGCTTGGCGACGACGGTGTGCCCGCCCATGGCGCCCGCCAGGCTCATCCAGCCGCGCGCGAGTTGCTCGGTGACCCCCACATAGCAGGGCGTCGACACGGCGACCTCGCCGTAGGGCTGGGGGATGGCCAGCCCGAAGACGCCGAGCCGCTTCATCTGTTCGATGAGCCGCTCGGGATATTCGTCGGCGTGTTCCAGGTCTCGGACGACGGGCCGGACATCGCGGTCGACGAAATCGCGGACGGTGTCGACGATCGCCTGCTCTTCCTCATTCACGGTCGGGTCCTTATCGGATGACGTGCGCGGCGCGCAGGGCGGCGATGTCGGTGTCGGTGCGGCCGAGGCCCCGCAGGATGGCGTCGGTGTGCTGGCCCAACGCCGGGACCTGGTCCATCGCGGGTTCGGCGTCGGTCAGCGTGACCGGCGGCAGGAGGGCCTCGATGTCGCCGCCGGGGGTGGCCACGGTGCGCCATCGGCCGGCGAGGACGGGGTGGTCGAGGAACTGGGCGACGGAGTTCATCCGGGCGTTGGCGACGTTCGCCCTGTCCAGCAACGCCAGGACCGTGGCGGTGTCGAGCGTGGCGAACCGGGCGTCGATCACCGCGTCGAGTTCGTCGCGGTGCTCCAGGCGCGCCGGGTTGGTCGCGAAGCGGTGGTCCTTGGCGAGGGTCGGCTGGTCGAGCACGATCCGGCAGAACGCGTGCCATTCGCGTTCGGTCTGGACGGCCAGCAGGACCGTGTCGTTGTTCGTGGTGGTGAACGGGCCGTAGGGGGCGATGGTGGCGTGCCGGGCGCCGGCCCGCGCCGGCTGCCGGCCGCCGGCCGCCGTACCGCGTGTAGTAGGCGGGGGAGCTCAGCCACTCGGCCAGGGCGTCGAACAGGGACACCTCGACCGCCGAGATCCAGCCGGTGGTCGCGCGCCGGTAGAGGGCGGTGAGGATGCCGCTGTAGGCGTACATGCCGGCGGCGATGTCGGCGACCGGGATGCCCGCCTTCGCCACCTCGTCGGGGCTGCCGGTCAACGAGACCAGCCCGGTTTCGCCCTGTACGAGCAGGTCGTAGGCCTTCCGGTCGGACCACGGTCCGTCGGTGCCGTAGCCGGAGATCGTGCAGGGGATCAGGCCGGGGTGCCGCTCGGCCAGCGACGTGGCATCGACGCCCAGACGGGCGGCGGCGCCGGGGCCGAGATTGTGTACCAGCACGTCCGCGCCGGCCAGCAGCTCCGCCAGGATGGCTTGCCCATAGGGGGTCTTCACGTCCAGGGTGAGGGATTGTTTGGCTCGGTTGAGCCAGACGAAGTAGCTGGACTGGCCGTGCACGGTCGCGTCGTAGCGTCTGGCGAAGTCGCCACCGTCGGGTCGTTCGATCTTGATGACCCGCGCGCCGAGGTCGGCCAGTTGGCGGGTGGCGAACGGTGCCGCGACGGCTTGTTCCAGGCTGACCACGGTCACCCCGGCCAACGGCGGCGGGGGAGCGGGACGGTGCTCTGTCATCAGGCGGCTCCCTGTGGTGCGCGGCGACTTCGATCATGATGGCACTGGTGTTAACACGCCGCTGCCGGCCAACCGTAAGCTTGGCCGGAGCCAGACTCGTCGACCGAATCAACTGACACGTGCCGGATCATGCGGTTACCACCGAATTCGCGACGGAGGGACAACGCGGTCGGCGCGTGGTTTCGTTGTTCGGTGCGGGTGTGTTGCTGGCCGCGTTGTCCGCCGGACTGACCGTATTGGAGTGGACCTGTGTGTCCGGCAACCGGACGCATTCGGTGCCGGCCGCAGCCGTTCTGCTGATCGACGAGCACGGATCGGCCGACCAGAAGTTCGTAGCCGATCTCGCGGCACGGTCGATCCCGATTGTCGCGGTAGGTCCTGTTCGTCACCCGCTGTCGATGATCGCCGCCGTGCGGGCGGGCGCCACGGACGTGGTCGATGTCGACCTGCCGTTCGTCGACCTGTTGACGGCGGTGGCAAGGGGATTGATACGGAGACCATCCGGTCGTGACGCGACCCGGCGTCGCCGACTGCTGGACGCACTGCACGACCGGCGCCGGGAGGAGCAACTGCTCCGCACCCTGACGCCCAGGGAACAACAAGTGCTGCGGGCGCTGGCCGTTGGCCGGTCCGCCGACGAGATCGCCACCGGGGAGCGGTTGAGCGTGGCGACCGTGCGCAGTCACATCCAGGCCGTGTTGCGGAAACTGGAAGTGTCATCGCAACTCGCCGCGGTGGCCGTCGGCAGGCGTGGCTGGCGCGAGTTCGGCGTTGCGGACCAACAGATCTAGGCCATTCGTGGTCGTCCGCACCTCATCAGTTTTGATGATGCCCGACCGAGACCGCGGAGACAGACTGGACTTCGAAATGCTGGGGCCGATCCGGTCGCATTCTACGTAGGAGAAAAAATGCCGAGACGCATGATAGAGGTCAACGGAAACGTGATGGCCACTTGGCCGGGAGTGGAAGTGTGGGAGAGACAGCGGGGGGCATTCGTCCGGAACTACGACTGGCAGTGGTCTACTTCGCCACACCGGCATTACGAAGTGGCGGTGGTGCCCGGGGCAGGATCGTACTGGGTGGCCGCGTCCACCAATCCTCCGTATTTCTGGGGCCCCGATGTGAAGACCATCATCGGCGAACCGCCGGGCAACCAGGTGGTGAACCCGGTGAATCCAACCGGCAACGAGAAGCGCCGGTCCGCGACCTACATCTGGATTCCCCTCGCTTCGGAACCCATACACACCAGACAGACCGGCAACAGTGTCAAGTGCAATCACCCGCGCGACTACCCGCCGATGCTGCAGGCAACGGAGGGCGACGTCGGCGCGACCGACACCCTGACCCGGGCACACGACGACCTGGACCAGATCCTCGGCAGCGGCGCGGGCGGGTCGGCGTTCCAGGACACCGACGGACTGATCTCGTTCGTCAACCTGTCCAGCGGCTTCGTGTCCAACAGTACCGAGTTCAAGACCGGCCAGGCGCTCTGCGACATGATCGCAAACTTCTATTCGACGTTGCGGCCCCACATGTTCACCGCACTGGTGAAGGGCACCAAGAAACCGTTGGCAGGCGATCCCGTGCCGACGTCCCAGTGGGACGCCTCGGTCACCCACTGGATGCAGTACCTGTTGCAGAGTTCCGGCGGGCTGACCGACTACGCGATCACCACGGAGACCTATTCCGACACCCAGTACGTGGCCGACTTCAGCACCAGCTTCCTGAAGACCATCTTCGACGCCATCGTGGTTCCCGCAAGCGTCGTCACCGGTGTCACGGCGTTCATTTCCGGTGTCGGGGAGTCGCTGCGGGTCAGTTGGGACGACAGGTCGCGCAACTACGCGGTCGGCCTGCTGGGTCAGTGTCACGAGGCGGTGCAGGAGAACGCGGAAGGTACGCCGGTCTACCGCTACTTCCCGAAGAACAAGTACTACTACCTCAGCGTGTCGTCCAGTCAGCAGGAGTTCACCAGTCCGTGCTCGTCGGCCAAGAAGATCACGTTCAATTTCCAGTACGAAAGTTACGTCACGGCCATCGCGGCGGCCGCGCTGGACTCCTCGACCGACCTTTACGCCCAATTCCACGGTTTCCTGCAGGGGGCCCAGGCCACCAACTACAAGAATGCCAAGAACCAACTCGACAGCATTCTCGGTGACACGGCGTCCGGTCCGCCGTCCGCGGTGGACGTGTTCGACGTCAACCTGTCGGAATATCCGGTGCTGCAAGGCCTGACGCCGGCCGATCCGACGACGTCGTCCCGGACAACGGGCCGGCGGCTGATCCCGGCCTGACACCGTCCTCGGGGTCGGGCCGCCGACCGGTGGCCCGACCCCGAGCAGACGGCTGAGCACGGCACGAGGTGCCGCCGTGCCCCGGGCGCACGGATCATGGACCCGCACAAGCCATTTCCCCGCACGAGGAGGAACAGTCGTGACTGCCGAGCGCACGCCCACCTCTCAGGACACCTCGGACTTCTACGATCTGTCCAACCGGCTGGTCATCGACGTGTGGGACGAGAACTTCCACCAGGGTTACTACCTGTCCGCGGACGACACCAGCGAGAACCGCGTCGCCGCGGACCGGCTGACCGACCTGGTGATCGGGAAGACGGGCCTGACCGCCGGCAGCAAGCTGCTCGACATCGGCTGCGGCATCGGCCAGCCCGCCTTCCGCCTGTTGGAGACGACCGACGTGGAGATCGTCGGCATCTCCAACAACGAGCCGCAGCTGGAGATCGCGAACAAGCGCGCCGAGGCCAAGGGCCTCGCCGACAAGGTTCGCTTCGAGTTCGCGGACGGCCAGGCGCTGCCCTTCGACGACGACTCGTTCGACGCGGTGTGGATCTTCGAGACGATCATGCACATGGACCGCCTCAAGTGCCTCGGCGAGGCGCTGCGGGTACTCAAGCCCGGCGGCGTCCTCGTGGTGACCGACCAGTTGCTGGTCGGTGGCGAGCCGAGCGCGGAGGCGGCGGCCAAGATCGAGGCGTTCCTGTCGTCGATGCAGGCCTCCCCGCTGCTCGATGCCGACGCCTATGCCGCGCTGATCCGTGACGCCGGGCTCGAACTGGTGGAGCTGGCCGACCTCAGCGCCAACGCCAAGCCGACCGGCCAGCGCATGATCGACTCGGTGAACACCCGCTGGGACGAGCTGATCGCGACCTACGGCGATGAGATCGCACCGATCCTGGAGATGTTCCGGTCTCCGATCGGCATGATCCCCGAGCTGGGCTACGTCCTCACGGTGTCCCGCAAGCCCGCATAACCCGCCGGTGTTCTCTACCGTGCAGGTATGGCGAACCTGAGCGATATCAAGGCGTGGATCGAGCACCGGCTGCCCGAACTGATGGCCGAGTACCAGGTGCCCGGGGCGGCGGTCGGGGTCTGCGTCGGCGACGAGGTGATCGACCACGCCGCGGGCGTGCTCAGCAAGGCGACCAGTGTCGAGGCCACCGCGGACTCGGTGTTCCAACTCGGCTCGATCACCAAGTTGTGGACGTCGAGCCTGGTGATGCAACTCGTCGACGAGGGTCGCGTCGACATCGACGCGACCGTGCGCGACTACCTGCCGGAGTTCGCCCTGGCGGACGAGTCGGCGGCCGCGGTGATCACGTTGCGGCAGCTGCTGTGCCACACCGCGGGTTTCGAGGGCGACATCTTCACCGACACCGGAAAGGGCGACGACTGTCTCGAGAAGTACCTTCCGGTGCTTGCCGAAGTGCCGCAGTTGTTTCCGCCGGGGGACCGGTTCTCATACAGCAACGCCGGCTTCTGTGTGCTCGGCCGGATCGTCGAAGTGCTGCGCGGCAAGCCGTTCGACGACTGCCTGCGCGAATTCCTCTTCACGCCGCTGCGCCTGACCCACGCGGCGAACGGACCGTACGAGGCGATCCTGTACCGCGCGGCGGTCGGCCATCTCCGGCCGGAGCCGGACGCCGAACCGGAGCCCGCGCCGATGTGGTCGCTGGTGCGCTCCAACGCCCCGGCGGGCTCGACGCTGACGATGCGCCCACGCGACCTGCTGGTGTTCGCGCGGATGCAGATGCGTTCGGGCGCGGCGCCGGACGGCACGCCGGTGCTCAGTCCCTCGAGTGTGCGGGCGATGCGCGAACGCCAGGTGGACCTGCCGAACACCAGGTTGCGGGCCGACGCGTGGGGCCTGGGTTGGATCATCTTCGACGACACTCCCGGCGCCACGATCATCGGCCACAACGGCGGCACGATCGGCCAGTCGGCGTTCCTGCGCGTGGTGCCGGAGCGGGACGTGGCCGTGGCGCTGCTGACCAACGGCGGTGACTCCGTCCGCCTCTGCCACGACGTCGTCGGTCACGTGGTGGCCGAGCTGGCCGGCGTCGAGCTGCCGCCGTTGCCCGTCCCGCCGGTCGATCCGCCGCGCATCGACGGGAGGCGTTACGCCGGCACGTATTCGTCCCGGCTCAGCGACCTCACGGTCACCCAGGACGAGGACGGCCGGATCTGGCTGACGGTCACCCCGAAGGGCCTGAGCGCCGAGCTCGGCCAGCAAGTCGAGCGCTGGGAGCTGGTCGCGTTCGAGCACGACACGCTGATCACCGCGCAGCCGGAGCGCGGCGTGCACACGCCGTACGCATTCCTCGGCGACGACGGCACCGGGCGCGCACGCTACCTGCACACCAGCCGGGCCAACCGCCGCGTCGACAGCTGAGCCGCGACCGCTACACCGCGGGCACGACTCGACGGCCGGCACGTCGGCGCAGATAGGCGTCCGCCAGCGATGTCGCGGTCAGGGTCGCCGCGAGCGAGATGATCAGGGCAGCCAACGCGAGCCGGGATTTGCCGCCGATCTTCAACGTCGGATCGGTCGGCGGCACGACAGCGTCCAGGATGATGTACGAGCTGATGGACGCGCCAAGGGCCTTCTCGCGCTGCGCCAACTCCTGGCTGGCGTACTTGAAGGCCAGCGCCACCGTCGCGGCCGCGGGCCCGGCCGTCAGCGAGTCGGCGGTGACGATGATGAACGGCCCGGCCTGAGCGCCGTTGCCGGCGACGAACGTGGCCGTGCCGCCCAACGCCCCGACCGCGGCGGCGGCCGTCGGGCTGTTCAGGCTCTGGACCAGCAGTTGGGCATCGGTGCTCAGGCTGTCCGAGAACGACAGCATCGGGTTCGGCGGATCGCCGCCCTTGCCGCCGCTCTGGGCCAGGCTGGGCTCGCGGAGCACGACCGTGCCGGTGGACTCGTACTGGTGTTTGGCCGAGACCGCGATGACGCCGATCATGCCCACCACCAGGAAGAACACCGGAATGGCGACATACCACCGACGGCCGAGTGCCGTGATCGTCTGCCTGAAGTCCACTTCACCGTTCCGATGCCGTCGAGGGTGCTGACCAGTATGTCTGTGTGGCGGGACCGGACGTTACCGGCAGCGTGGCGGTGATCTCCAGCCCGCCGTCGGGCAGCGCGCGGCCACCGACGCTGCCGCCGTGGGTGGTCGCCACGGATCGCACGATGGACAGGCCGAGGCCGACGCCGTGGTCGGAGCCGACCCGGTCGTGCAGCCTGCGGAACGGTTCGAACAGCGTGGGCACCGCGTCGGCCGGCAGCGTCGGGCCGCCGTTGGCGATCACCAGCCACGCCTGGCCGTCGTGGTGTCCGGTGTCCACCCGGATCCAGCCGTGCGGCACGTTGTGGCGGGCCGCGTTCTGGACCAGGTTCGCGACCATCCGTTCCAGCAGCACCCGGTCGCCGTGCAGCTCGGCGGGCCGCAGGGTGCTCTCGACGGTGATGCCGGCGGCGGCGAGTTGGGCCGCGGTCGCGTCGATGGCGTCCTCGGCGGCGGTGGCCAGGTCCACGAACTCGGCGCCGGTCTGGCCCCGGTCGCTGCGGGCCAGGGTGAGCAGCGCGTCGATCAGCTTCTCTGCGCCGTCCACCGCCTGGCGGACCTCGACGGCCATCGCCTCCAGTTGGTCGGGGTCGCGGTTGGGTTTGGCGAGGGTCACGTCGATCGCGGTCCGCATCACGGTGAGCGGGGTGCGCAGTTCGTGCGACGCGTTGGCCACGAACCGCTTCTGGCTGGCGAACGCGGCGTCGAGCCGGTCGAGCATGCCGTCGAACGTGTCGGCGAGTTCCTTCAGTTCGTCCTTCGGGCCCTGTAGGGCGATGCGGTCGGTGAGGTTGTGTTCGGACGCGCGCCGCGCGGCTTCGGTGATGGCCTGGAGCGGCCGCAGCACCCGGCCGGCCAGCAGCCAGCCCACCCCGCCGGCGACCACGGTCAGCCCGCCGAGGCTGGCCAGCGAGTAGACCAGCAGCTGGTTCAGCGCGTTCTGCCCCTGCTCCTTGGCGCCCACGGCGGCGCCCGCGCTGAAGGCGGCCTTGCACTTGATCTCCAGATTGGCGTCGCTGCCCAGGTCGGCCGTCTTGCACCGCGCCAGCAACTGGGGGTCCACGACGTACTTGACGGTCGGCTGGGTCGAGTTGGCCAGGCCGTTCGCCAGCAGGACGTACGTGACGGCGACCAGTGCGCCACCCGTGACCAGGAACAGCCCGGCGCACGCCAGCGCGATCCGGACCCGAACCGACCTGCGGCGGCTCATGGCAGCCGGTATCCGGCGCCGACCACCGTCTCGATCAACGGTGGGGCACCCAGTTTGCGGCGCAGCCGGGCCATCGTCACGGACACGGTGTTGCTGAACGGGTCGGCGTGTTCGTCCCAGACCTTCTCCAGCAGCCGTTCCGCGCTGACCACCGCGCCGTCCGCGGTGAGCAGCTCCTCCAGCACGCCGAGTTCCTTGCGGGTCAACGAGATCGGCCGCCCGGCCCGGCTGACCCTGCGGCGCGACCGGTCCAGCACCACGTCGGCCCGCGCCAGGATCGGCGGCAGCGCGGGGGCCCGGCGGCCCAGGGACCGCAGGCGGGCGACGAGCTCGGCGAACGCGAACGGCTTGGCCAGGTAGTCGTCCGCGCCCAGGTCGAGGCCGTCGACCCGGTCCTCGACGGAGGTGGCGGCGGTGAGCATCAGGATGCGGGTGGTGGCGTGGCCGGCGACCAGGTGCGCGCACACCGCGTCACCGTGGACGCGTGGCAGGTCGCGGTCCAGGACGATCACGTCGTAGTCCACCAGCACCGCCTTCTCCAGCGCGACGGCACCGTCGTAGGCGGTGTCGACGGCCATGCCGGCGTCGCGCAGGCCGTCGGCGATCCGATCGGCCAGCACCGTGTTGTCCTCGACGACCAGGACCCGCATGGCTCCCATCGTGCCCCGTCACGGATGACAACGACATAACAGGATCGCCCGCCGCCCCGGCTGCCGGCAACCGCTGACCAGCCACGACCCGCCCCGCCGAACCGTCCGCTGTTGGGCTGCTGTCACCGCCCGCCCGCTATCACTGTCGCCAGCAGAGAGGAAATCCGATGAGACGCAACAGCATTCTGGCCGCCGGCGTGCTGGCCGCCGGAATCATGGCCGGGTGCAGCGCCACGCCGTCCATGTCCGTGCCCAGCCTCGCGGGTGCGACCGCGGCCGCCAACCACGGCACCAACGCGCAGGCGCTGCACGCGGCCGCCCAGTGCATCCGCGACCACGGCGTGCCCGCCTACCCCGACCCGGTGATCGCGCCGGACGGCTCGGTCTACACCGACCAGCGGTCGCTGCAGGACGCCAGCAAGGACAGCAGGGCGTTCTTCGACCCGATCCGGGCCGCGTGCCAGTCGCTGTTCGCCGCCGCGAACTTCAACCCGAACAACGAGCCCAAGCCAACGCCCGCGCTGGTCCAGGCCGGCGTGCGCGCGGCACAGTGCATGCGGGCGCACGGCCTGCCCAACTACCGCGACCCCACCGCGAACACGCCGTTCACCCCCGGCCACGGCTTCGGCCTGACGCTGGACCAGCTGCCGGCCGGTGGCAAGGCCAGCCCGGTCATGCAGCAGGCCCTGCATGCGTGCGTGGCCCAGATCGACGCCGAGCTGAACGCGTCGAAGCTGTCGAGCCTGAGCCATGGCTGACCGCCGCCTCCTGCGGGTCGGGGTGGTCGTGCTGGCCGTCGCCGCGGTCGGCGGCGGCACCGCGGTCGTCGTGCAACACAACGAGTCCCGGCCACCCGCCGCCGCGGCCGCGGCGGTGCGGACGGGCACCACGACCGTCGTGCGTACCGACCTGACCACCACGATCCAGTTGAACGGCACCATCGACTACGCGGGCGCGTACACCGTCGCCAACCAGGCAACCGGCACCTACACCGCGCTGCCGGCGGTCGGCCAGGTGATCGGCCAGGGCCAGACGCTGTACGAAGTGGACGGTCACCCGATCCTGCTCTGCTACGGGTCGCGACCCGCGTGGCGGACGCTGGCGCCGGGTGTGCCGGACGGGCCGGACGTGGCGCAGCTCAAGCAGAACCTGGTCGCGCTCGGCTACGCGCGCCTCACCATCAACGACCACTTCGACACAGCCACCTACCAGGCGATTCGCCGCTGGCAGACGCACGTCGGCACGCCGGTGACCGGCGCGCTCGGCCCGGCCGACATCGTGTTCGCGGCCGGGCCGATCCGGGTGGCGAGCATGCAGGCCGCGCTCGGCGACCAGGCCCGGCCCGGGACGCTGATCCAGGCCACCGGCACCGCGCAGATCGTGAACCTGACCGTGCCGGTCGTCCAGGAATACCTGACCAGGGTGGGGGACCCGGTGTCGGTGATCCTGCCGGACGGCACCACCGCGGTCCCCGGCACGATCACCGCGATCTCGGCGACGGCCGCGGCGAACCCCGGCCAGAACGGCCAGAGCAACAGCCAGAACGCGCCCGCGGTGGCCACCGCCACCGTAGAACTGACGAACCCGACCACCACCGCGTCCTACGACCAGGCGCCGGTCACCGTGAACGTCACCGACCAGTCGGCGCGTGGCGTGCTCGCGGTGCCGATCAACGCGCTGGTCGCGCTCGCCGAGGGCGGCTACGGCGTCTGGGTGCTCGACCACGGCACCCGCAGGCTCTTCGGCGTCCACACCGGACTGTTCGCCGACACGCTCGTCCAGATCACCGGGACCGGTATCGCGGCCGGCATGACCGTGGAGGTGCCCGCGTCATGACCGCACCCGTGCTGACCCTGACCGGCGTCGGCAAGCACTATCCCGGCGTCCGCGCCCTGGACGACGTGCACCTGACCGTCCGTGCCGGCGAACTGGTCGCGATCGTCGGCCCGTCCGGCTCCGGCAAGAGCACGCTGCTGCACATCATGGGTACCCTGGACCGGCCGTCGACCGGCACCGTCCACGTGGCCGGGCAGGACATCGCGGGCCTCGCCGACCGTGCGCTGTCCCGGCTGCGCGCGCGGGCCATCGGCTTCGTGTTCCAGCAGTTCTTCCTGCTCGATCACGCGTCCACTGTGGACAACGTGGCGGACGGCCTGCTGTACCGGGGCGTGCCGGCCGCACGGCGGAGGAGAGCGGCCATCGACGCGCTGACGCGGGTCGGCCTCGCCAACCGGCTGGCGTCCCGGCCCAATCAGCTCTCCGGCGGCGAGCGGCAGCGGGTGGCGATCGCCCGCGCGATCGTGGGCGCGCCCGCGGTCGTGCTGGCCGACGAGCCGACCGGCAACCTGGACACCGGGAACGGCACCGCGATCCTCGACCTGCTCACCGCGCTCAACGCGGCCGGCACCACGGTTGTGGTGATCACGCACGACCAGCACGTGGCCGCGGCGGCCAGCCGCCGGATCGAACTGCGCGACGGCCGAGTGGCGGGCGAGCTATGAGACTGGCGACCACGGACGTGCTGCGACTGGGCAGCGTCGGCCTGCGCACCCGCAGGCTGCGCGCGACGCTGGCTGCTCTGGGCATCGGGATCGGCATCGCGGCCATCGTCGGTGTGCTCGGGGTGTCGGCGTCGTCCGAGGCGAACCTGCTGGCCCAGCTCGGCCAGTTGGGCAACCTGCTCACGGTCGGCACCGGCCAGTCGTTCACCGGCGACGTCCAGCCGCTGCCCGACACGGCCGTCGGCATGGTCAGCCGGATTCCGCCGGTGCGCACGGTGTCGGCGGTCGGGTTGGTGCCCGGCGCGACCGTGCGCCGTACCGCCGCCGTGCCGAAGACCGACAACGGCGGCCTCACGGTGGTGGCCGCCGACCCGACCCTGCCCGGCACGCTCGGCATCGGCCTGCTCAGCGGCGCGTTCCTCAACCCGGCCACCGACCGCTACCCGGCGGTGGTGCTCGGCGCGGACGCGGCCCGGTCGCTGGGCATCGCCGCGGCCGCGCCCGGTGTGCAGGTCTACCTGGCCGGCCGCTACTTCACCGTGGTGGGCATCCTCGCGCCCGCCACGATCGCCCCGGAGATCGACGACGCCGCGCTGATCGGGTTTCCGGTCGCGCGGAGCCTCCTTGCCTTCGCCGGCAACCCGACCCTGCTGTACGTGCGCACCGACCCGGACCAGGTGTCGGCGGTGCAGTCGGTGCTCGCCGTGACGGCGAATCCGGCCCAGCCCGAAGCGGTCCAGGTGGTCCGGCCGTCCGACGCGCTCGTCGCGAGGGCGGCCACCCGAGGCGCGTTCACCGGGCTGTTCTTCGGTCTCGGCGCGGTCGCGCTGCTGGTCGGCGGCGTCGGCATCGGCAACGTCATGGTGATCTCCGTGCTGGAGCGGCGTTCGGAGATCGGACTGCGCCGGGCCCTCGGCGCGACGCGCGGCCAGGTCGGCCTGCAGTTCCTGACCGAATCCCTGATCCTGTCGGCACTCGGCGGTGTCGTCGGCGTGCTGCTCGGCGCGGCCGCCACCGCGGCCTACGCCCTGACCGAACATCAGCCGATCGTGCTACCGCCGATCGTGCTGGCGATCGGCCCGGGTGCCGCGATCGGCGTCGGCCTGGTCGCCGGCCTGTGGCCGGCCCTGCGCGCGGCCCGCCTCGCCCCGACCGCGGCGTTGCGCGGGTGACCGTGGCCGGCCGGCCAGTATTCGGTGCAAGCCGTGGACTTGGCTCCGCCCGCTGTGATGACCTCGACACAGCGGGACGGAGGAGTCATGGACGTCGTCGGTCGTGGCTTTCTCGCGCACTACCTGATGGCGGCGTTCCCGCAGCGCTACCCGGACGTGACCGTGATCGCCGCTGGTGTCACCAAGACGTTGGCGGCGTCGGTCGCCGACTTCGACCGGGAGGCCGAGCTGGTCTACGAGGTGGCCCGGCGGTGCCGCTGGCAGGGCCGCAGGCTGGTGTTCTTCTCGACGTCGTCGGACGGCATGTACGGCGCGCCGGACTCGCCCGGCCACGAGGACGGCCCGGTCTTCCCGACCACGCCCTACGGCCGGCACAAGCTGGCCATCGAGGCCGTGCTCGCCCGCTGCGGCGCCCGGTGGCTCGCGCTGCGGCTGAGCCACGTCGTGGGCAGCGGCCAGCAGCCGCATCAGCTCGTGCCCGCGCTGGCGTCGCAGATCCGCACCGGCGTGGTGTCGGTGCACCGGAACGTGTACCGCGACCTGATCGACGTGCGGCACGTGGTGGCGGCGGTGGACCGGCTGCTCGCGCACGAGGTCACCGACCAGATCGTGAACGTGGCCACCGGTTACCCGGAGCGCGTCGAACGCGTGGTGACCGAGGTCGAACGACGTCTCGGCATCACGGCGCGGCGGGAGATCGTGGACAAGCCGGGTGCCGTGCGCACCGTGATCTCCACCGCCCGCCTGCGCACCGTCATGCCGGAATGGGACGAACTCGGCTTCGGCCCGAACTACCTGCCCATGCTGCTGGACCGGTACGTCGGCCCGGTCCACACCCGGGACGACGCGGTGGTGGGCGGCGCCTGACTGCCACACTTGTGGGGTGCAGATCGTCGACGTGAACGAACTGTGGGTCCGGTCGGTCGTGCTGACGTTGCGGCGCAGGGCAACGCCGCTGACGTTCGTGCTGTTCCCGATGGTGCACGTGGGTTCGCCGGCGTTCTACGCGGCCGTCCGGGCGCGGGTGGGGGAGTGCGACCTGGCCGTGGTCGAAGGCGTCGGCGCGGCGCGCGAGGTGTCCCTGCTGACGCTGGCCTACCGGACGATGCGGTTCAACCGGCGTGCCGGCCTCGTCGTGCAGTCCGACGGCCCCGACTCGTTCGGCATCCCGACGATCTGCCCGGACATGGATAGTGCCCGGTTCAGCCGGGGATGGGCCAGGGTGCCGTGGTTGCAGCGGACGCTGGCGTGGGTGCTCCTCCCGGTCTACGGCGCCATACTCGCGCTGTTCGGCACCCGGCAGATGTTGGCACGCGACCTGGCCACGGAGGACCAACCGTCCGATGTGGAACTGGACGCGGCGGCGGCCTACCCGGAGCTGTACGGACTGATCTGCCACGAACGGGACCAACTCCTGATCCAGGCGCTGATGGCGGTCCACGAGCAGCGCAACCGCGAACCGATCAAGGTCGCCGTCGTGTACGGCGCCGGGCACATGCCCGCCGTGCTGCACGCCCTGAGCGCCCGCCACCGCTACGTGGCCCGCGACGGCGAGTTCCTGACCGTGTTCGATTTGTGAACCGGTGACCCCGGCCCTACGCGGCGAAGAACAGCAGCAGCGCGGGAATGAGATTGTTGGTGGCGTGCGCGATCATGCTGGCCCCGATCCGCCCGGTGATCATCCGCGCGAACCCGATCGAAACACCTTGGCAGAACAGCGCGAGGGTAACCGTCGGCTCCTGGTGCATGAACGCGAAGATCAACGACGTCAGGGCGAGAATCGCGTACCGGTGCAGCTTGTAGTGCTCAAGCGCCCCCCACAGCGCGCCACGCACCAGCGTCTCCTCGGTCAGCGGCGCGCCGATCACCACGAACAGGGCCGCGATCGCCAGCCACACCGACTTGCCGCCGGACAGCCCACTGAGCTGCTGTACCGCGTTGTTCCCCGGGTTGCCGTTCTTGAACACCACCAGTTGCAGGACCAGGTTGACCAGCAGGCCGATGCCGAACGCGACCAGCCCGCACAGCAGGCCGATCCACAGGTCCCGCCGGGTCGGCACGATGCCGTAGTCGCGGCGCAGGCCGTTGCCCTTCCACCACGACATCACCGCGGGCCCGAGTCCGAGAAACAGGTTCGGGGTGAGCGCGAGCAGCACGAGTGCCCCACGGCCTTCGGTCGGCACGTTGTCCAGGCGCACCGCGCCGGACGCGAGCACCGCCGTGATGATCAGCCCGAGCACGTAGAAACTGCCGTAGCCGAGGAAGAACGCTGGAATGCCCCAGCTCATCGGCCCCCGCCGGGCCGCGGCGAGCTGTCCTTCCCAGTCCCGGTCGTGCAGGAGCTGCTCCTCCGGCCGGATCTGGATGCCACCCATCGGCACGGCGTAGCCGAGCCACGATGGCTGGTCTGTGGTCGCCGGGGCCGTGGTCGCCGGGGCCGTGGTCGCCGGGGATGGCTGGCCCGTGGTCGCGGGCCCGACGGTCTGGCTGTCCGGTTCGGTCGCGCCGTGCCCCTCGTCCACCTCGTCCTCCTCCTGCTGTCCTGGAAGCGTAGGGCGTCGCGACGGTCCGCGTGATCGGATTCGGTGGGCTGTCACACTCGTCACGCACCGCGCCACAACCGTCGGTCGAGTACGGCAGACTCGTCGTGTGACAGGTGACAGTGCTCAGTGGATCCGCCGGTTCCGCCCGGCGCCCGACGCCGCGGTTCGGCTGGTGTGCCTGCCGCACGCGGGCGGTTCGGCCGGCTTCTACCTCCCGGTCGCGACGGCGTTGAGTCCGCTGGTGGACGTGCTGGCGGTGCAGTATCCGGGCCGGCAGGACCGGCTGCGCGACCCGTTGATCGACAACATCGCCGATCTCGCGGACGCCGTGACCACCGCGTTGCTGCCGTGGCTGGACCGGCCGTTCGCCCTGTTCGGGCACAGCATGGGCGCCAGCCTGGGATTCGAGGTGGCGCTGCGGCTGGCGGGTGCCGGCACGCCGCCCGCGCACCTGTTCGTGTCGGCCCGCAGGCCGCCGTCCCGATTCCGGGACGAGCAGTTGCACCTCGGGGACGACGAGGCGCTCATCGCGGAGCTGTCCAGACTGGCCGGCACCGACTCCAACATTCTGGGCGACGAGGAACTGCTGCGCATGGTGCTGCCCGCCATCCGCAACGACTACCACGCCGCCGAGACCTACCGGCACGCCGACGCGCCACCGCTGGCCGGCCCGATCACCGTGCTCACCGGCGACGCCGACCCGAGGACCAGCCTGGACGACGCGGCGGCCTGGCGGCCGTACACCACGGGCGCGTTCGAGGTGCTGGTGTATCCGGGTGGGCACTTCTACCTGGTGGAGAACTCGGCGCGGGTGGTCGAGGCGTTGTCCAGCCGCCTGCGTGCCGGGGTGCGGTCGTGAAGTACGGCTACCTGGGCAGCATGCGCGTCCGGCACGGCTACCGCGACGAGGTCGTCGCGATCCTGCTCAGCGGTGTAGACGGGCTGCGCGCGGCCGGGTGCGACCTGTACCTGGTCGGCGTGTCCGACGACGACCCGACGATGATCTGGGTGACCGAGGTCTGGCAGAGCAAGGCGGCGCACGACGCGTCGCTGTCGCTGCCCGCCACGCGGGCCGCCATCGCCACGGCGATGCCGCTGTTGACGGGCGAGTTCACCCGGCAGGAACTGACCATGGTCGGCGGGCTCGGACTGCCCGCCTAGCCGATACGGACGGGGTCGAAGCCCACGTCAGACCAGCAGGGACGCCAGGGTGTCGACGACCGCGGTGACCGGCTTCGGCTCGTGCAGTTGGCGCGACCACAGCGCCGACTCCGCGGCCCTGGCCTGTGTCCATCGGCGGACGCGTTCGCGGTCCGCCTCGGCCGCTTCCGCGAACTCCGCGATCCGCCGGTCCACTGCCCGGCGCAAGTTCGATTCAGCTGCCACAGCCGGCCAGTCGCCGCGCAGCAGCGGAAGAAGTTCATACGCCGGATCACCCATCAACCCGTTCGGGTCGATGGCCCGCATTTCGTCGTCACCACAGAGGATGTTGCCAAAGTGGAGGTCCCCATGGACGAGGAACTCGGGCTGGTCGGCCGCGAGTTCACGCGCGTT
>DASXXM010000553.1:0-10282 GCA_036503065.1 Pseudonocardiaceae bacterium
GGCCGATGGTCCAGCCCGCGTCGGTCAACACCTTCCTGGCCGCGGTGTCGTCGCCGTGACCGGTGTTGGCGTAGTGGTCGGTGTAGCCCTTCTCGGTCGGCAGGAAGATCGACTCGCCGAGCGGCTTGATCTGCGGGTCCACGTCCGCGACGACCTTGGTGATCACGTCCTGCCGGTTCACGCAGTCCGACAGCGCGGCACGCAGTTCGGGGTGCTGGGCGAACGTGGGGTTCTGCGCGTTGTAGTCCAGGTGCTCCCACGTCACGCCGACACCGGTGACCAGCGTGTACTGGCCGCCGCTGGCGTTGACCTGCTGCGCGACCTGCCCGTTGGGCTGGCCCGCCGCGATCTGGATCTCCTTGTTCTGCAACTGCTGGTACGCCGACTCGTCGTCGGTGTTCACCCGGATGTCCACTCTGGACGGACCGGACGGGTTGCCCCACCACTTCGGGTTGCGCACCAGCACCGAGTCGGTCTTCCCGTCGAACGACTTCAGCATCAGCGGGCCCGCGGACAGGTCGTCGGCCAGGTTGAGGTTGCCGAACCCGTGGTCGTTGTTGGTGCCGCCGGAGTAGAAGTCGGCGACCTTCAGGAGCGCGGCGTGGTCGGACGCGCGCCGGTCGTCCAGTTTCGTCACGTCCGGCACACCGGTCGCCTTCTCCAGCACGTGCGCGGGCATCAGGCTTTCGAACAGGCCCTGCCAGTCCGCCCACTGCTGGCCGAAGGTGACCGTCACCGTCTTGCCGTTGCCGGCGCAGTCGACCCTGCTGATGTGGTCGAGGCCGGGCACCGCGTTGTTGAACAGCGTCGCCACGTCACCCGAGTCGACCTCACCGGACAGCCACTGCAGGTAGAAGTCGGCACACTCGACCGGCGCGCCGTCCTGCCACACCGCCTGCTGCCGGATGTTGTACCGGATCACCTGCGGGGTGTTGGACAGCACCTTGACGGAGTCCATCAGGTCCCCGTCGACCTGCACGCGAGCCACGTTGTTCAGGTCGTTGGTGAAGAACGGGCTCGGCTGGAGCAGGCCGTCCACGTTGGCGTTCGCGGAGTTGCTGGTGGCGTTGAGGATGTTGTTGTAGGCGGTCGTCGCCTCGTCCACCGAGACGGCGACCGAGCCCAGGTCGGGCACCGTCGGCCGGACGTAGGGCGTGGCCAATGCCAACTTGTTCGGGTCGGGGTTGGTGCCCGGGCCGTTGGCGGCGGTGCCACCGCCGCCCGAACCGGCGGAGCACGCGCTCAACGCCACCGTGACGCCCGCGAACACGGCGATCGCGCCGATCATGCTGGATCTTGGGGACACAGGTCCTCCCGGAGGTCGGCAACACTGGCCGCGGCCGTTCGGGACAGATCACCCGATATGGCCGCTTCCGGGTAATTTCAGCCGCCGCGGGTCACGACAAGTCTTCTTTTCGGCAACCGATCCGTGTCGATATAGCCGATTTAGTATCAAGATCCGTTAGGCGAATTCTGTCCGGAGTTACTCCGGCGCGGCCCGTGATGAGGTCGAACACGGTTGGGCATCGAGCGGCCACGAACCGTTCATCCGGGCGCTGTCGTCCGCATGCCCGGTCGCACTAGTTTCGGGTGTGAATTTTGTTCGCATTCACCGGTGCTCCGGAGGCAACATGCTGGTCAACCGCACGGGCGCGGTGGCGACCCTGGTCGCCACGCTCGCCATGTCCACCCTCGTCGTCACTGCCGGCCCGGCCGCGGCCGTCAACGGCACCGCCGCACCCAGCGGCACCGCGGCCCAGGCGACCGTCACGGGCGTGCACAACACCTACAACAACCCCACCTTCCCGTTCCTGGCCCAGGCACTGGACGCCGGCACGGGCATGATCGAACTCGACACGTGGACCGACGTGTTCACCCAGGAGTGGAAGGTCAGCCACGACAGCCCCACCAGCAACAAGAACAACTGCGTCAACGCGGCCGCCCCCGCCGACCTCTACACCGGCGGCGCGAACAAGGACCTCGGCTCCTGCCTGGACGACGTGCGGGTCTGGCTCACCGCGCACCCCACCGCGGGCCCGCTGTTCATCAAGGTCGAGATGAAGGCCGGCTTCGAGGCGAACCTGGGCATGGGCCCGTCCCAGTTCGACTCGGTCGTGAACAGCCACCTGGGCAGCACGCTGTTCCGCCCGGCGAACCTGCTGGGCGGCTTCCCCACCCTGGACGCCGCCGCCAAGGCCGACGCGTGGCCCACCCGCGCCGCGCTGGCCGGCAAGGCCGTCGTCTACATCATCCCGGGCACGGTGGAACTGGCCAACCCGTTCACCCCCGTGCACAGCGACATCGTCTACGGCACCTACGTGAAGAACCTCGCCGCGTCCGGCAACCTGGCCCAGGCCAGCACGTTCCCCGCGGTGCTCGGCGCGGCCGCGGGTGACCCGCGCACCAAGTTCGGCGACACCACGATCCGCCCGTGGTTCGTCTTCTTCGACGGCGACGCCGCCACCTACGTCAACGGCATCGACACGTCGTTCTACGACACCAACCACTACATCCTGACCATGACCGACGCCCAGAACGTCACGCCGGCGCTGAACGACACCAACCCGGCGGTCGCCGACGCCCAGGCCCGCGTCGCACAGTTGGCGAAGGACCACGCCAGCATCGTGTCCAACGACTGGGGCGGCCTGCCCGGCGTGCTCGGCGAGGTCCTGCCGCGCGGCTGACGTTGCGGCTGACGTTTTAGCGGGTGGGGCCGGGTACGGCCCCACCCGCGGTGTCACCCGTGAACCGGATCAACGGTGGAGTTGCCTGTGAACAGACTTCACAGGTAGCGCTTGAGTTCGCGGCGGGCCAGGGACCGGCGGTGCACCTCGTCCGGGCCGTCGAAGATCCGCATCGTGCGGGCCTGCGTGTAGAGGGCGGCCAGTGGGAAGTCCTGGCTCACGCCGGCACCGCCGTGCGCCTGGATCGCCTTGTCCACCACCCATTCCAGCACCGCGGGCACCGCGACCTTGATCGCCTGGATCTCGCTGTGCGCGCCCCGGTTGCCCACCGTGTCCATCAGCCACGCCGTCTTCAGCACCAACAGCCGGGCCTGCTCGATGCGGATCCGGGACTCCGCGATCCACTCCTGCACCACACCCTGCTCCGCCAACGGCTTCCCGAACGCCACCCGCGTGGTCACCCGCCGGCACATCAGCTCCAGCGCCCGCTCCGCCATGCCCAGCGCGCGCATGCAGTGGTGGATGCGGCCCGGACCCAGCCGGGCCTGCGAGATCGCGAACCCGTCACCCTCACCGGCGACCAGGTTCGCCGCCGGCACCCGCACATCGGTGAACACGACCTCGCCGTGCCCGCCGTGCGGGCCGTCGGTGTAGCCGAACACGTGCACCCCGCGCCTGACGTCCACCCCAGGGGTGTCCTTGGGGACGAGGATCATGCTCTGCTGGCGGTGACGCTCGGCGCCCAGGTCGGTCTTGCCCATCACGATCAGCACCTCGCAGCTCGGGCTCAACGCGCCCGAGCTCCACCACTTGCGGCCGTTGATCACGTAGTCCGCGCCGTCCCGTTCGATGCGGGTGGTGATGTTCGTGGCGTCCGACGACGACACCTCCGGTTCCGTCATGCAGAACGCCGACCGGATCGTGCCCTCCAACAACGGTGTCAACCAGCGGTCCTGCTGCTCCGGGGTGCCGAACATGGCCAGCACCTCCATGTTCCCGGTGTCGGGGGCGGCGCAGTTCGTCGCTTCCGGTGCCAACGCGGGACTGTGGCCCATGATCTCGGCCAGCGGCGCGTACTGGAGGTTCGTCAACCCGGCGCCGTGGTCGCCGGGCAGGAACAGGTTCCACAGGCCGCGGCGGCGGGCCTGCGCCTTCAGGTCCGCCATGACCGGCGGCCGCGCCCACGGATCCCGGGCCTCCGCGACCTGGCGGGCGGCGACCGCCTCCGCCGGATACACGTGCTCGTCCATGAACGCCAACAGTTCGGTGCGCAGCTTCTCGGTGTCGTCGTCGAATGCGAAATCCATCAGAGGCTCTCTTCTCCGGCCAGCGCGGCCAGACCGCCGCGCACGAGATTCGGGACCATCTCACCGATCTGGTCGAAACCGGCGCCGACGGTCTTGCCCTGCGTGAACCGGTAGTGGATGCCCTCCAGCACCACGGCCAGCTTGAAACAGTTCAACCCGACGTACCAGTCCAGGCAGGACACGTCGGCGCCGGTGGCGTCGGCGTAGCGGGCGATCAGCTCCGCGGTCGGCGGGAACCCCGGCGCGCTGGTCACACCGCCGGTGATGATGTCGTCCGCACGGTGGCGGCTGCGCGAATACACCACGAACAAACCCACATCGGCCAGCGGGTCGCCCAGCGTGGCCATCTCCCAGTCCAACACCGCCGTGATCCTGGGCGTGTCCACGTCGGCCAGCACGTTGTCGAGGCGGTAGTCGCCGTGCAGCAGCGAGAACCGCGTCGACGTGGGCACCGACGCGGCCAGCCGGTCGTGCAGCTCGTCGATCCCGGCGACCTCGCGGCTGCGGGAGGAGTCCAGCTGCTTGCGCCACCGCGCCACCTGCCGCGCCAGATACCCGTCCGGGCGGCCGAAATCGCTCAGGCCGACACTGTCGGGGTCCACAGTGTGCAGTTCGGCGAGAATGTCGATCAACCGGTGCGCCAGCTCCATGGTGCGGGCCGCGCCGAGCTGTTCTACCTGCGCCCTGGTGCGCAGCACCACGCCGGGCACGTGCTCCATCAGGTAGAACGGCGCGCCCAACGGTTCCGGGTCGGCGCACAGGTGGATCGTCGCCGGGACCGGCACCGACGTCTTCGCCAGCGCCGACAGCACCCGGAACTCGCGGCCCATGTCGTGCGCGGTGCGCAACACGTGCCCCAGCGGTGGGCGGCGCAACACCCAGCGGTGCTCCCCGTCGGTCAGGTAGTAGGTCAGGTTCGACCGGCCACCGGTGACCAGTTCGGCCGACAGCGGGCCCGTCACCAGACCCGGTGCCGCCGACGCCAGATATGCGTCCAGCCGGGCCAGGTCCACACCGGGCAGGTCACTCATTCGGTCACCTCATCGGCCGGCGCCAGCGCCGGGATCAGCTCGGCCAGCGCGGCACGGGTCGTGTCGGCGTCGGTGTGGCGGATCCCGAGCATGCCCAGCTCCTCGGCTGCCGCGACGTTGACCGGCGCGTCGTCGACGAACACCGACCGGTCCGCCCGCACCGCCAGCTTGTCCAGGACCAGCCGGTAGATCACCGGATCCGGTTTGCGCAGCCCCACGTCGCCGCTGATCACGACCGCGTCGAACAGGGCCAGCAGTTCGTCGGGATACGTGTTGGCCCAACTGTTGGACAGCAGTCCGACCAGCAGCCCGGCCGCCCGCAGGTCACGCACGAGCGCCATCATCGCCTCGTCGACCGCCATCCCGGCGAACAACCGCCGCAGCAGACCCGACGCGACCACCGGGGTGCCGTCCTCGGTGACCAGCCGCGCCGCGAACAGCCGCTCGAAGTCCGCGCCCGGCAGCTCACCGGTCTCCAGCCGGTGCACCGGGCTGTCGGGCGGCGCGTCCCGCCCCAGCCAGTCCTGCATCGTCTCGGCGAAGCTGTCCGGCCTGATCCCGTCGGCCGCCAGCCACTGCGGCGTGGACACCCGCAACGGCGTGGTCAGCACGCCGCCGTAGTCGAACACCACCGCGTCGATCCGCCCGTCCGCCACACTGACCGATGGTACCGACCGGTCGGTATGTGCACAACGGCGGTGTTCAGCCGGTGACGAACGTGCGGCGAGCCGGTCTCGGCACCGCTACCATGACCGACGCCATGAAAGCCTCCGACGTGCTGGCCGACCACGCGGCCGACCTGTGCGCCCGCCTGATCCGCTTCGACACGACGAACAACGGCGGCGGCGACGCGAAGGGCGAACGAGCCGCCGCCGAACACGTCGCCGTGCTGCTGGACAAGGCGGGCGCCGCTCCCGCGATCCTGGAACGCGCCCCGGGCCGCAGCAACGTGGTCGGCAGGATCGAGGGCACCGACCCCGGCCAACCGGCCGTCCTGGTCCAGGCCCACCTGGACGTCGTCCCGGCGGACCCGGCCGACTGGGCGATCCACCCCTTCGCGGGCGAGATCCACGACGGCTACGTCTGGGGCAGAGGCGCCGTGGACATGAAGGACATGTGCGCCACGGTACTCACGGTCCTGCACGACTGGGCGACAACGAACCGCCGCCCCACCCGGGACGTGGTCGTCGCCTTCGTCGCCGACGAGGAGGACACCGGCGCGGACGGCGCCCACTGGCTGGTCGAGCACCACCCCGACCTGTTCGAGGGCTGCGCGGTCGCGATCGGCGAAAGCGGCGGTTTCACCCACCACACCAACGGAATCCACCTCTACCCGGTGGCGACGGCGGAACGCGGCACCGCCCACCTGCGCCTGACCGCGACCGGCCACGCAGGCCACGCGTCCCGCCGCAACAACGAAAACCCGGTCACCCACCTGATCGGGGCACTGGGCCGACTGGCCGCCCACCGCTGGCCGATCCAGCTCACCCCGGCGGTACGGGCATTCCTGGAACGCACGACGGCAGCCATCGGCACGACACCGGACCTGTCCGATGTAGACGGTTGGGTGGCTGGACTCGGCGCGGCCGCCGCGCTGGCCGAGAACACGGTCCGAGCCAGCACGACCCCCACGATGCTGGCCGCGGGCTACAAGGTCAACGTCATCCCGTCGACCGCGACGGCCCAGGTCGACGTCCGCACCCTGCCCGGCACCGAAGCCGACGTCCTCGCCACCATCGACGAACTGCTGGGCCCGCGCGTCACCCGCGAGTTCGTCGGCCACCAACAAGCCGTCCAGGCCCCCATCGACACCCCGTGGTTCACCGCGATGGCCGACGCGCTGCGCGCCGAGGACCCGGCCGCCGTGGTCGTCCCGTACTGCATGGGCGGCGGCACCGACGCCAAGGCGTTCACCACACTGGGCATCGACTGCTACGGCTTCGCGCCGCTGTGGATCCCGGCCGGGTTCGACTACCGGGCGATGGCCCACGGCGTCGACGAGCGGGTCCCGGTCGCCGGTCTCGGGTTCGGCGTCCGCGTCCTGGACCGGTTCCTGTCCGGGTAGCCCTCAGGACGCCCGGCGGACCATCCAGTGCTCGACCACGTTCAACGCCACCACCACGAGGGCCAGCACGCTCAGCGCCGCCAGCGCCGGCACGAACAGCGACACCGGCGACAGCACCACGACCGCCGCCGCCGCGGACAGCCGGGTCCGCGACACCGTCCGGAACATCCGCCACCGCGTGTACCCGAACGTCGCCAGATACAGCGCGGACCCCCCGAACAGCAACCCGGCCGCCCCCGCCGCCAGCCGCACGTCGGGATGCGCGATCGCCTGCGCCAACCCCACCGCCACCGCGATGACCGCGCCGATGAACGCCAGGTGCCCGTAGGACAACACCCGCCGGATGATGTCGCCCTGCGTCGTCGACGTCTCCAACGAGTGCCGCACCGCGACGGCCGCGAACACGTAGTACACCCACCACAACGCGCACGCCAGCACGAACGCCGCGGCCACCGCGCCCAGCGTGCCCGCGGTCAACTGCTTCGCGGCCGCCGCGGGCGCGCCGATCGCCACGATCGACTCACCCAACGCGATGATCAGGAAACCACCGAACCGCTCCGCGAGATGACCCGGCGCGAACTGCACCCGCTGCAGCAGTCGCCGCCCCAACGCCGACGACGCCAGGTCCACCGCCCCGGCCGCCGCCCACACCAGAAGCCGCGGCAGCGGCGGCAGGAACGCGCCGAGCAACAGGAGCGGCCCGGCCACCAGCGCCGCCACCAGATACGTGATCGGGGCCTTCTTGCCGCCACGCTTCGCCAGCCACAGCAGCACCAGCCGCGCCGCCACGTACGACCCGGCGAACAGCACACCACGGCCGTGGTAGGCGTCGGGCACGGCCAGCGCCATGAACAGCCCGATCAGCGCGATCGTGAAGATCCCCAACCGTTCGACCGCCGTGTCGACCATGTGCGTGTTCGCATACACGCAGGTCCCGACCCACACCCAGTAGATCGGCACGAACACCACGATCGCGTGCACGACCCCCAGCCACGTCTGGTCATCGCGCAGCGAGGTCGATACCTCGGTGACCGCGAACACGAACACCAGGTCGAAGAACAACTCCGCCCAGGTCACCCGAACCTCGGCGACGTCAGCGGCGGTGTCCTCGACAACGGGAGGCGTGACGGCGGGTTGATCAGACATATGACCCAGCCTAGGGCGGCGCGGCCCGCCGATACCGCTCGGCCAGCAATCGGACCCGTGCCACCAGTTCCGGCGGCTCGGTGACCTCGAAGTCCACGTCGACCAGCCCCAGGTGCACGGCGAGCGACTCCGCCGACTCCGCCCCGGTGACCAGCACACAGCTGTGCTCGTCCACCGCCTCCACGACACCGACCGCCGAGTTGATCCGTTCCGCGACGACCGACGCCGGGGCGTGCAGCAACACGCGGGTCCGGTGCCGCCACGCCGCCGACGACACCCGGTGCGACACGTAGCCTGCGATGTCGTCGTAGGGCGGGTCACGCGGCACGAACCGCGGTCCCGTCGGTGTGCGGGGCGTGATCCGGTCCACCCGGAACGTCCGCCAGTCCGCCCGGTCGGTGTCCCACGCCACCAGGTACCAGCGCCGACCCCAGTTCACCAGCCGGTCCGGCTCGACCACCCGCACGCTGGCCGTGTCGTGGTGATCCCGATAGTCCAGGCGCAGCCGCTCGTGGTCGCGGCACGCGTTCGCGATGGTCGTCAACACCTCCGGTGTGACCGTCGGGCCGCTGTCGACGGAGATCCGGACGGTGTAGTCGAGCAACGCGGCCACCCGGCGGCGCAACCGGTGCGGCAACACCTGTTCCAGCTTCGCCAGGGCCCGCACCGACGTCTCCTCGATCCCGGTAACCGCGCCGGCCGCGGCCGTGCGCAGGCCGATCGCCACCGCGACGGCCTCGTCGTCGTCCAGCAGCAGCGGTGGCAGCGCCGCGCCCGCGCCCAACTGATAGCCGCCGGTCACGCCGGTGCTGGCGTTCACCGGGTAGCCGAGGCTGCGCAGCTTGTCCACGTCCCGGCGCACGGTCCGGTCGGTCACGCCGAGCCGGTCGGCCAGTTCCGCGCCGGACCAGTCCTTGCGGGTCTGCAACAGCGACAGCAGCCGCAGCAGCCGCGCGGAGGTCTCCAACATGACCGCAGTGTGACAGCCATTGCGGACAGCTCTCGACCGCAACCCGGCGCCGGCTACGATGGACGCGGTGATCAACGCGTTCGTGGCGGCGTGCGACCGGTTCAACCAGGCCCGCCCGTGGAGTCACAACAACCACTACCACCGCTGGCTGCTGCGCCAACTACCCCGATCGGTCGACAACGCCCTCGACGTCGGCTGCGGTACCGGCGACCTCGCCCGCCGCCTCGCCGGCCAGGCCGGATCGGTACTCGCCGTGGACCGCGACCCGACCATGATCGCCCACGCCTGCGCCGAAGCACCGCACAACGTCCGGTTCGTTCGCGGCGACGTCCTCGACCTGCCCGACGACCGCTACCAGGCGATCACCTGCGTCGCCGCGCTGCACCACCTGCCGCTGGCACCGGCGCTGACCCGGTTGCGGCAATGGCTGGCACCCGGCGGCACCCTGGTGGTGATCGGCCTGTACGCCCCCGCCACGATCGTCGACAACCTGTGGCAGGCCGCGGCCGTGCCGTCGAACCTGCTGGTCAGCTGGGCCCACGGCCGCGACACACCGACGGTCGCAATGACGGCCCCGGTCCGCCAGCCCACGACGACCCTGGCGCAACTGCGGGCACAGGCACGAGAGATCCTGCCCGGCGCCCGAATCCGCCGCCGCCTGTTCTGGCGCTACTCCCTGGTCTGGCGCCCCTGACGAACGGGCAGGACCGTGCCGCGGCCGGCGTCGTCGATGGCTGCCGACGTTCGGCCGGAGCTCACTCGGTGGTGAGCTCCACCGGCGTGGCGAACACGTCCACCATGGCGCCGTTGCGCAGCACCGTCACCGGCAGGGGCCGCCCGATCGCCTCGTCGAACAGCTGCCGCTGGATACCCTGCGCGTTGGACACCCGCGCCCGCGCCACGCTCAGCACCAGGTCCCCGGCGTGCAGGCCGGCCTGGTCGGCGGGGCCACCCGGCACGACCTGGACCAGCCGCAGTCCGGCGGACTGTCCGGTGCGCTGCGCCACCGTCGCCGGCAACGGTGCCGGCACCCCGACCACACCCAGGTAGGCGCGGCGCACCCGGCCGTCGGTGAGCAG
>DASXXM010000554.1:0-3568 GCA_036503065.1 Pseudonocardiaceae bacterium
CGTCGGACAGGCCGGCCTGACGCGGCAGGTCCGGCACGGTGGCGCGGACCTGCCGGGCCAGCAGTTCCGCCTCCATGTCGGCGGCGTACAGCGCGTCGTCGGACAGGTCCGTGGCCTGGAGGGCGTCGGCGACCGCGTCGAGTGCTGCGGTGATCTCGTTGGGTGGCAGGTGGCCGGCGCGCGCGGCGAGCAGTGGGTCGAGTTGCTCGGCGATCTGGTGGGCGATGTCGGCGAGCACCAGGTCCAACTTGTTGCGCTGCAACGGGCTGGACAGTTCCGCGGCCGCCAGGGCGGCCAGGCCGGTGGTCCTGTCGTGCTGATGTTGCCGCCTGCGTAGCCATGCGGCCGCCGCGTGTCGGGCGGCCGCGGTGCCGATCTTGAGCGCGGCGGGTTCGAGGCCGGTGATGATTCATCCCCCAGTCGATCGCGTGCGGTGGATCGTTTCTCGCGATCGGAGCGGGGGACAAGCCGCCAGCCGGGTGAGGTCAGGCGTCGGCCAGATCCTTCAGCAGGCGGGCCACGTGGCCGGTTGCCTTCACGTTGTAGAGGGCCTTGCCGATGGTGCCCTCGGGGGTGACCACGAACGTGGAGCGGATCACGCCCAGGATGGTCTTGCCGTAGTTCTGCTTCTCGCCGTACGCGCCCCATGCCTTGAGCACGGTCCGGTCCGGGTCGGACAGGAGCGGGAACGTCAGGCCCTCCGCGGTCCGGAACTTGGCCAGCTTCTCCGGCTTGTCCGGCGAGATGCCCAGCACGTCGAAGCCCGCGTCGTTGAGTTGCGCGAGGCTGTCGCGGAAGTCGCAGGCCTCCTTGGTACATCCGGGTGTCATCGCGGCCGGGTAGAAGTACACGACGACGGAGCGGCCCAGGAAGTCCGACAGCGAGACGGTCTTGCCGGTGTCATCCGTCAGGGTGAATTCCGGCGCCTTGTCGCCGACGGCGAGGCGGGTCTGTTCGGTCATGAGCGCACGCTAACAGCAACGTGGGCGGTGCCTACGGCACCGCCCACGGGCAGCCCTGGCCGTCGAGATGACGACAAGGAGCAAGAGCGCGCCGGGGGGCTTTGCGTGCTCAATTTCCCCATCGGCGGTAACCCGCCCGGCGTAACAGCTGACCCGAGATTGCACCCGTTCGGAGTAGTGGGTCGCCTAGGAGGCTACTGCGAAGAACACCACGAACGCACTGACCGCGATCAGCCAGCTCGCGATCAGCCAGCCGAAGTCCCGCCAGGTCGACAGGGAGCGACTGTCCTCACCCGGTACGTACACGCCCCGTGACTCGAACCAGTCGACCCAGCGCACCAACCAGTACAGCGGGTTGGCCCGATTGTGCACGGCGACCACGCTCCTCGCGGGTGGGCGGCGGTGTCAGCGGCTCGTTCCGCGCTCAGTCCCACTTCGAGGCGACCTCGGGCAGGGACGGATCGATCTTCCACGCACAGAACTGCCAAGCACGCGCCGACGCGTACTGTACGCCTGCCGTGTCGAAGTTGATCAACGGCGGCGTCCGGATGTGCGCCGCCTTCGCCCTGTTCATCATCTCGTCCGCGGCCGCCGCCAGCGGCAGTTGCCGGACCAGGTCGGCGGCCCTCTCGTAGACCTCGGCGCGGGCGCCGGCCAGCGACTCGCCGAAGGTGTCACCCTTGGTGTGGTTCTTGATGGCGGTGCCGCGGGCGGCCTTCGCGTAGTCGCTGAACATCCGGGCCAGATCGACTGGTACGGGCACGTCGGTACTCAGTTGCGCAGCAGCCGGTTCCATCGTGACCTCCGCATCGCCCACCGTTCGTCGGGCGAGACATGACGATAGCGCGGGTTCGGCCGATCGGACCGCACTATCACCCGTCCGCACGGTCAGCTTCCTGTGCAGATGCATGATCAGCCTTGACTACTATGGCGTGGAGTTACTTGTCGGTAGTGTGGATCATTGGTTGTTTACGCTGGTCACAGGGCTATTAGTCAGGGAGCCGCGGCGCATTCTTTGGTGATGGCGGCGCGCAGACGCTGCTCCGCGCTGCGGACGCCGTCGATGGCGGCCATGTCGTAGAACGGCGCGAAGGCGTCTCGATACGCGCTGTAGGTGACCGACCGGGTGCCGTAGCGGGTCACGAAGTCCTGGAACGGCCGGTTGTCGAACGGTCGGCTGAACATGCCGCTCAACACGTCGAACACCGCCTGCACGCACGCCTGCTGTGCGGTCGCCATCGGGGCGGCCTGGCTCTGCGGTGCCGGGGACTGCGCGCAACCGGTTGCGGTGCAACCGAAGATGACCACGACGAGAGCCACGCCGGCCACCCGCACGGCTACACGGTCCCCAGATAGAAGATCTTGTCGGTGGAGCTCATCGACTGCGGGCTGACCTGGAGCACCAGCGGTGTCGGTGCGGTCGGCACGTTGAACGCCACCGGGAACGTGACGGTCTGGCCGGGCTGGACGTCCTCGGCGAGGCCCTGGATGTCGGTGTCGTAGATGTGACCGACGGTCAGGCCACCCACGATGCCCTCGATGTCCACGCCGTTGGCGTTCAGGGCCGCGCCGGTGTTGTTGGTGATCGTCACCGTGAACCTGACCGCGCGCCGGATGGCGGCGCCATCGCTGCTGGAGGCCATCGAGGACGGCGTGTAGTCGTGCGGCCCGGTGAGCCGGACCGCGATGTTGTCCATCTGGTACGTCTGGCCGATGGACAGTTGCGGCCCGGCGAGCGCGGTGGTCGTCGGCACGGTCGGCGGTGCCGACGTGTGGTCGGCGGTGGGGTGCAGGACCTGGACCGAGCCGGCGGCCGGCACGTTGTGGTGGGGGTTGCGCAGCACGTCGGTCATGCCCCAGACCCCGAGCACCAGCGCGACGACGCCGCCGACGGTGCCGATCCAGGCGACGACGCCGCCTGCCGTCGAACGATGGTGCCGGCGCCCCACGCTGAGCAGTCCGCAACACAGCGTGACGACAGCCAGCGCCACGACCACGTACCAGGCGTACGGCAGGAACATGCCGCCGGTCGCGGCGGTCAGCGCGAGTCCGGCAGCCAGCACGCCGAAGATCAGCGCGGCGATCGCGAGTCCGGTCCGGTTCGACGGCGATTCGGCCAGATGGTGCGTGGTCGAAGGCGACGCGAGGGGCATGGCACCTCACTTCCGTGGATCCGGCTGGATCTGACCGGTTATCGGGTGATTCGTGTGGATGTTGCGTAGGGTTACTGTCAAGGTCAATGTTCACCTGAACAGACGTCAATCGGGAAGCCTGGCGTAGCCCGGAGTAGTCGGTTTGGCCTAGTGTCTCCGGCCCGAACACCTCTGGCGCCACGGCGGCCGACGGTGAAAGGTAGGTCACGCGGTCGTCGTGACAAGGAGGTCCGGATGCCGGCACGTGGGTCGTCCCAACAGAACTCGGAACCGTTGAAGCAGTCCTACGACTACGTCGTGATCGGGGCCGGTAGCGCGGGATGCGTGCTGGCCAACCGACTCACCGAGAGTCCGGACGTGACCGTCCTGCTGCTGGAGGCGGGCGGCCAGGACGACGCGGACGAGATCCACATCCCGGTCGCGTTCTCCGCGCTGTTCAAGACGAAGTGGGAC
>DASXXM010000555.1:0-8332 GCA_036503065.1 Pseudonocardiaceae bacterium
GCCGAGTCTCAGCTCGATCACGTCGGTGAGGCCGGCGCGCGCGAAGTTGGCCCGTGCCACGTCGGCGTGCTTCGGGTCGATCTCCAGGGTGGTCAGGGCGCCGTCCTTCGCCATGCCCCTGGCCAGGCAGATCGTGCTGTATCCGCCGAGCGTGCCGATCTCCAGGATCGAGCTCGCGCCGTGGATCCGGGCCAACAGCTGGAGCAGCCTGCCCTGCGTCGGTGAGACCTGGATGTCCGGCAGGCCCGCGGCGGCGCTGGCCGCCAGCGCCGCGTCGAGTACCTCGTCGGCCGGGATGAGGTGCTCGACGAGGTACTCGTCAACCGCAGTCCACTGGTCGCGGCTCACGGAGTGGCGCTGCCGTCGGTCGCCTTGACCTCGTCGCCCTGTTCTTCGTGCTGTTTCGCCGTTTCTTCTGCTTCTTTCGGTTCTTCCTTTTCTACCGCGGGCTCGGTTTCCGGTTCGTCCGCTGTGGACTCGGACTCGGTCGGCTCGTCGAGATCGCGTATGCCGGGGAAGGTGGCCGGATCCTCGCGGGGGCCACGAGATCTGGCCAACAGGAAGTAGAGCACGCCCGCGATGAACAGCAGCGTCATGATCCACACGTTGATGCGCACGTTGAAGACCATGGTCGCCTGGTCGGTGCGCACCAGTTCGATCCAGAACCGGCCGAACGCGTAGCCGGCGACGTACACCGCGAACGCCCTGCCGTGGCCGAGTCTCAAACGCCGGTCCAGCACGATGACCAGGACCCCGATGAGCACGTCCCAGATCAGCTCGTACAGGAAGGTCGGGTGCACGATCTGCATCGGAGTGCTGTTGATCGCGACGCCGTTGAGGTTGTCCGGCACGCCGGTGCCCGGGTCGACCCGCTGGAAGATCTCCAGGCCCCACGGCAGTTTCGTGTCCCCGCCGAACAGCTCCTGGTTGAAGTAGTTGCCGATCCGCCCGATCGCCTGGGCGAAGGCGATCCCGGGCGCGATCGCGTCGGCCGCGAAGGGCAGCGGCACCTTCTTGCGCCGGCAGGCGATCCAGGCGCCGAGCGCGCCCAACGCGATCGCGCCCGGGATGCCGAGACCGCCGTCCCAGATCTTCAGCGCGTCGACCGGGTTCTTGCCGACGGCGAAGTAACGCCACCAGTCGGTGGCGACGTGGTAGAGCCGACCGCCCACCAGCCCGAACGGCACTGCCCACACCGCGATGTCGACGACGGTGCCGGCCGGCCCGCCCCGGGCACGGTAGCGCCGCTCACCAAGCCAGATGGCCACGATGATGCCGACGATGATGCACAGCGCGTAGGCCCGGACCGGCAACGGCCCCAGATGCCAGACACCCTGCGGCGGGCTCGGAATGTAGGCCAGCACGGGCCCGGCGGCAACGCTCACCAGCCCACCGTAACCGGCGGCTGTGAGCCTCCTGTCAACGGCCCGACCCGCCGAGGTCCACGGTCAGGGGGAACGGCCGGGAGAGCACCAGCCGCCCATCATCGCTCTGGGCCGATTCGCGGTATTCGCCGTCATCGAGCTCGTAACAGACGGCCGATGCCGGCTCAGTGGCCGGATCCACGAAGACCAGGAAGGGGATCTGAGCATCCGCATACAGTTGGCGCTTGAGCGCGCGGTCGAACGCGCGGGTGGACGGCGAGTGGATCTCTACGGCCATCAGCAATTCGGTGCCCTTGTAGTAGACGGTGTCCACGCCAGGCTCGGTGACCACCACCAAGTCGGGGATGAGCAGCCGCATGCTGTTGAGCACCACGTTCACACCGGGTAGGAGCTCACAGTCCGCCGGCATCGCGCCGACCCATGCGAGCTGCATCCGCTGGAGAAGCCGCTGATGCTTCGAGGTCGGGGCCGGGCTCACGACGACGATGCCGTCGACGAGTTCGTAGCGACTACCCTGATCTTCGGGCAGCGCGAGAACTTCTTCGACCGTCCAGTTGTCTGGATGCTGCGGGAATGTGTCAGCGGGCATCGCCATGCCAAGCCACCTCCGATTCGCGTCCGGCCAAGAGCAGTGTCGCATGCCGGCCGCCGTGTCATAAGGAACATGGGGAGACGATCCCGACGAACCCTGACAAAAGTGGGCTTCGATCAGCAGTCGACCGAAGGGTTCACCCGATGGTGGTTACCGCGCCCCGGACGCCTTCCGCGAGCTCGGTAGCCAACTCTCGGACCTCGGCAACGCCCTGGGCCGCCCTGGTCACGAAGGCCGACCCCACGATCACCGCGTCCGCGACCGCCACCAACTCGGCTGCCTGGGCACCGGACCGAACACCGAGGCCGACGCCGATCGGCAGGTCGGTGTGAGGGCGTATCCGGCCGACCAACTCGCCGGCCCCCGCGCTCACCGTGTCCCTGGCTCCCGTCACGCCCATCACCGATGCCGCGTAGACGAAACCGCTCGTCACGCCGACCGTCATGGCGATGCGTTGTTCCGTGGAGGACGGCGCCAGCAGGAAGATCCGGTCCAGGTCGTGTTCGGCCGACGCGGCCAGCCACTCCGACGCCTCGTCCGGGATCAGGTCGGGCGTGATGATGCCGAGACCGCCCGCCGCCGCCAGGTCGCGGGCGAAGCGGTCGACGCCGTAGCGGTAGACCGGATTCCAGTACGTCATCAGCACGACGTGGCCGCCCGCCGACGCGACCGACTCGACCACACCGAACAGGTCCCGCAGTCGGAAGCCGCCGCGCAGCGCCTGATCCGCCGCCGCCTGGATGGTCGGGCCGTCCAGTACCGGGTCCGAGAACGGCACGCCGATCTCGACCAGATCGCAGCCCGCGTCCAGCATCGCGCGGAACAGATCCGGCGACCGGGCCAACGTCGGATAGCCGGCCGGCAGGTAACCGACCAGCGCCGCGCGGTGCTCCGCGCGGGTGCGTGCGAACAGCGCGTCCAGCCTGCCCATCAGTCGCCCTCCGGCTGGGGTACCAGGTCGAACCACTTGCTCGCGGTGTCCATGTCCTTGTCGCCGCGGCCGGACAGGTTGACCAGGATCACGCTGTCGGAACCCGACTCGCGCCCCAGCACCAGCGCGCCGGCCAGGGCGTGGGCGGACTCGATGGCCGGGATGATGCCCTCGGTCCTGGACAGCAGGCGCAGCGCGTCCATCGCCTCGACGTCCGTGACCGGGCGGTACTCGGCGCGGCCGGTGTCCTTGAGCCACGCGTGTTCCGGTCCGACACCCGGGTAGTCCAGCCCGGCGGAGATGGAGTATGCCTCGACGATCTGGCCGTCGTCGTCCTGCAGCAGGTACGAGCGGGAGCCGTGCAGCAGGCCGGGGGTGCCCTCGCTGAGGGTGGCGCCGTGTTCGCCGGTCGCGATGCCCCTGCCGCCCGGTTCCAGGCCGACCAGGCGCACCGCCGGGTCGTCGATGAAGCCGTGGAAGATGCCGATCGCGTTCGAGCCGCCGCCGACGCAGGCCGCCACCACGTCCGGCAGGCGGCCGACCCGCGCCAGTATCTGGGCGCGGGCCTCAATGCCGATGATCCGGTGGAAGTTGCGCACCATCAACGGGAACGGGTGCGCGCCCGCGGCCGTGCCGAGCAGGTAGTGGGTGTTGTCGGCGTTGGCCACCCAGTCGCGGAACGCCTCGTTGATCGCGTCCTTCAGGGTGCGTGAACCAGTCGTGACCGGGATGACCTCGGCGCCGAGCAGCCGCATCCTGGCCACGTTCAGCGCCTGGCGCCGGGTGTCGACCTCGCCCATGTAGATGGTGCAGTCGAAGCCCATCAGTGCGGCGGCGGTCGCGGTGGCCACGCCGTGCTGGCCCGCGCCGGTCTCCGCGATCAGCCGGGTCTTGCCCATCCGCTTGGTGAGCAGCGCCTGGCCCAGCACGTTGTTGATCTTGTGCGAGCCGGTGTGGTTGAGGTCCTCGCGCTTGAGCAGGATCCGGGCGCCACCGGCGTGTTCGCTGAACCGGGGCACGTCGGTCAGCAGCGACGGGCGGCCCGCGTACTCGCGCAGCAGCCGGTCGAACTCGTCCAGGAACTCCGGATCGATCCGTGCCTTGTCGTACTCGGCCGCCACCTCGTCCAGCGCGGCGATCAGGGCTTCCGGCATGAACCGGCCGCCGAAATCACCGAAGTAGCCGCGCCGGTCCGGTTCGTGGGTGTGGTCGTGCGCCTGCCCGCTCGACGCGGTACCGGTCACCGTGATGGCCTCGGACAGGCTGGATGCGAACCCGCCGTGACGAGCTGGACCACGGCGGTCTTGGGATCCGGGCTGGTCACCAGGCCCTCGCCGACCAGCACCGCGTCCGCGCCGTAGCCAGCGTAGGCCATCAGGTCGGCAGGCCCGCGCACGCCGGACTCGGCGATCTTCAGCGTCTCGAACGGCAGGCCGGGCGCGAGCCGCGCGAACACGTCCCGGTCGACCTCGAGGGTGTGCAGGTTGCGCGCGTTCACGCCGATCACGCCCGCGCCCACCTCGAGGGCGCGGTCGGCCTCCTCGGCGTTGTGCACCTCGACCAGCGCGGTCATGCCCAACGACTCGACCCGGTCCAGCAGCGCGGCCAACGTGTTCTGCTCCAGCGCCGCCACGATCAGCAGGACCAGGTCCGCGCCGTGCAGCCGTGCCTCGTGCACCTGGTAGGGACTGACGATGAAATCCTTGCACAGCACCGGAATGTCCACCGCGGCCCGAACCGCGTCCAGGTCGGCCAGTGAGCCGCCGAACCTGCGCTGTTCGGTCAGCACGCTGATCACTCGCGCGCCGCCGTCGGCGTAGTCCCTGGCCAACACGGCCGGCTCCGGGATCTCGGCCAGCGGGCCCTTGGACGGGCTGCGCCGCTTGACCTCGGCGACGACACCGATCCCCGGTGCCCGCAACGCCGCCATCACGTCCAGCGGCGGCTTCGCCTTCGCGGCGAGTGCCTTCAGTTCGTCGAACGGCAACGCCGCCTCGCGGACCGCCAAGTCCTCACGGACGCCTTCGACGATCGACTCGAGAACGGTGGGGCTCATCGGCTCGCTCCGCAGCTGCCGCCCTGTCGCACCGGCTTGACCCAGTGGTTCACGCCATTCCCCTTCCCGCCGAAATGATGCTAACCCCGGCCAACCCATCGATTGGTGCTGGGTTGCGCTACCGGCAGGGCAGGGCGTCCGGCACGGCTCGCGCCGCTCGCGGGCCGGGCCGCGTCATTCGTGCGCGGTCGGGTCGCGACCCTCCGACAATGCCTGCCAGAGCTCGGTATCCGGGTCGCGCCGACGCTTCGCCGCGGCCGGCGTCTGGTAGCCGCCACCCATTCTGGGCAGCCGCGCCGCGTTGCGGACGACCAGCGCCGACGCCGCCACCAACAGCAGCCCGGCGAGCATCGCGAGACCGTGCCCGAACAGGATCTGCAACCGCGGGTAACCAATCGGATGCGCTGCGAACACGGCGGACAGGCCCGTCGTGCCGGCCACGACCGCGGCCACGCCCGCCACGCCGACCAACAGCCCGACCAGCCGCCGCGCCCAGCCGCCGACGGCCAGCACGGCCGCGGCCGCCGCCAGCGCGAGCACCGCGAGCGGCACCAGCGCGGACGACACGCCCGCACCGTCGACGCTGAGCACCTGGACGCCGCGCAACGGTGTCGGCTGCCGCGACCACGACCAGGTCAGCCGCGACGACAGCCACAGCGCGCCCGCGGCGAGCGCGAGCAGTACCAGCACCGTCCACAACGGACGGAGACCGGGTCGGGCCGGGCGGTCAGCCACGTGCTGTTCCGTTCGGCCAGTCGACCGGCGAACTCATCGTGGCGGCACTGGCGATGGCGGACAGCACCGCACGCGCCTTGTTCAGCGTCTCGTCGTCCTCCGCGGCCGGATCGGAATCGGCCACGATGCCGCCGCCCGCCTGCACGTAGGCGATGCCGTCGCGCAGCATCGCGGTCCGGATGGTGATGGCGGTGTCCGCGTCGCCGGCGAAGTCCAGGTAGCCGACCACCCCGCCGTACGGGCCGCGGCGGGTCGGTTCCAACTCCTCGATGAGTTCCATCGCCCGGGGTTTCGGCGCGCCGGACAGCGTGCCGGCCGGGAAGCAGGCGGTCACCGCGTCGAACGCGGTCTTCCCGTCCGCCAGCTCCCCGGTGACCGTGGACACGATGTGCATGACGTGGCTGTAGCGCTCCACCCGGAAGAAGTCGACCACCCGCACCGTGCCCGGCTTGCAGACCCGGCCAAGGTCGTTGCGGCCGAGGTCGACCAGCATCAGGTGTTCGGCCCGCTCCTTCTCGTCGGCGAGCAGGTCCTTCTCCAGCAGGGCGTCCTCCTCGGGGTCGACGCCGCGCCACCGGGTGCCGGCGATCGGGTGTGTCGTCGCCCTGCCGTCCCGGACCGTGACCAAAGACTCCGGACTGCACCCGACGATGTCGAACCCCGGCAGCCGGAGCAGGTACATGTAGGGGCTGGGGTTGGTGGTCCGCAGCACACGGTAGACGTCCAGCGCGTCGGCCGTCGCGTCCATCTCGAACCGTTGGGAGACAACGACCTGGAACGCCTCGCCGGCCCGGATCGCCTCCTTTGCCGCGTTCACCGCGGCATGGTGCTCGGCCGGGGTGCGGCGGCGCCGGAAGTCCGGCTTCGGCCGGTCGAACACGGCCACCGTGGGTGTGGCGCTGGTGCAGAGTTGCCGGGTCATCTCGTCCAGCCGGGCCACGGCGTCGTCGTAGGCGGCGTCCACGCGCTCGGGCGAGTCGTCCCAGTTGACCGCGTTCGCGATCAGCGTGATCGTGCCCTCATGGTGGTCGAGTGCCGCCAGGTCGGTGGCCAGCAGCATGACCAGTTCCGGCACCTGGAGGTCGTCCACGGCCAGTTCCGGCAGTCGTTCCAGCCTGCGGACCGAGTCGTAGGACAGGTAGCCGACCATGCCCCCGGTCAACGGCGGCATCCCCGGCAGCGGGTCGGTGTGCAGGAGCCGGACGGTCTCCCGCAGCGCCTCGAGCGGATCACCGCCCGATGGCAGGCCGACCGGCGGCTGCCCGGTCCACGCGGCCTCGCCGTCGATGGCGGTCAGCGCGGCGGCGCTGCGCACGCCAACGAACGACCAGCGCGACCAGGACTGGCCGTTCTCCGCCGACTCGAACAGGAACGTGTTGGGTCGGTTGCCGGCCAGCTTGCGATAGACCCCCAGCGGGGTCTCGTCATCGGCCAGCAGCCGCCGAACCACCGGGATCACCCTGCGGTCGGCGGCGAGTGCGCGGAATTCCTCGCGGGTCGGGGTTACCGCGCCGAGGCCGGCGCGACGCCGAGGCCGGCGTGGCCCGTTGTCGGCGCGGGTGCCGTCGGTGCTGCCCAAGGTGTCGCGTCCTGCCATGCCCATATTGTGCCGCCCGGTTGACCGGTGCCGTCATCGCCCCTATATTTCATCTACTGTTGAAATAAGGAGTCCGCATGGCCGCGATCGATATCCACGGGCTGGTCGTCCGTCGCCGGGGCAACACCGTCCTCGACCACCTTGACCTGGCCGTTCCCACCGGCTCGGTGACCGGCCTGCTGGGTCCGAGCGGCAGCGGCAAGACCACTCTGCTGCGGGTCCTGGTGGGTGCGCAGCGCCGCACATCGGGCACGGTCACCGTGCTCGGCCGCCCTGCGGGCGACCGAGCACTGCGCAAGAAGATCGGCTACACCACCCAGATCGCGTCGGTGTACGCGGACCTCACCGCACTACAGAACATCCGCTACTACGGCACGCTGTACGGAGTCGGCCGGGCCGCCGCACTCGACGCGCTGGCCAGGGTCGACCTCGCCGACTACGCGGACCGGCCGGTGCGGGCGCTGTCCGGTGGCCAGGTCAACCGGGTCTCACTGGCCTGCGCGCTGGTGAGCAGGCCGCCGTTGCTGCTGCTGGACGAGCCGACCGTCGGCCTCGACCCGGTGCTGCGCCGCGACCTGTGGGCCCTGTTCCGCACCGAGGCACACGAGCTCGGCAGCACACTGGTGGTGAGCAGTCACGTCCTGGACGAGGCCGCCCACTGCGACCGCCTGCTGCTGCTGCGGGACGGCAAGCTGATCGCCGACGACACGCCGGCCGGCCTGTTGTCCGCGACCGACGCGGCGGACCTGGACGACGCCTTCCTGAACCTGGTGCTGCGATGAACCTCGGCCTGACGCTGGCCACGGCCGGCAGGGTGCTGGCCCAGTTGCGCCGCGACCCGCGCACGATCGCGCTGGTAGTTGTCCTACCGTGCGTACTTCTGTGGCTGTTCAAGGAGGTGTTCTCCGCACAGCCGGAGGTGTTCGGATCGTTGGCACCGGCCCTGTTGGCCACGTTCCCGCTGCTGATCATGTTCCTGGTGACGAGCGTGGCGATGGTGCGGGAACGCTCCGGCGGCACCCTGGAACGGCTGCTC
>DASXXM010000556.1:0-4959 GCA_036503065.1 Pseudonocardiaceae bacterium
CAGTTGGAAGATGAAGTCGAAGACCGCCTGGCTGACCGGGCGCACCCCGACCAGCAGCACGAACAACACCATCGGGGCCCACGGCCGCACCGTCGCGCCGAACCGTCGCGCCTCGAACGACAGCCACGGCTCGATCGCGCCCCAGCCGTCCATGCCTGGAATCGGCAGGATGTTGATGAAGAACGCCAGGATCTGGAGCATTGCCAGGTACATCAGCCCGGCGGCCAGGAACAGGTTCGTCACCAGTTCCCGGTCGACCCAGATCAGCGCGACGCCCAGCACCAGATTGGACAGTGGGCCGACCAGCGAGACCAGCGACTCGATCTTCCGCGAGCGCAGCGCCCTGTGGTCGATCCACACCGCGCCACCGGGCAACGGGATGCCGCCGAAGGCCAGAAACAGCAGCGGCACCACGATGCTGAAGACCGGATCGGTGTACCGACGGATGTCCAGGGTCAGGTAGCCCTTGTTCCGCACCGCGCGGTCGCCGCCCCGGTACGCCACGATCGCGTGACTGAACTCGTGCAGTGCCAGCGAGGTGCCCCAACCGCCCAGCACCAGCATCAGGGTGCCGGCATCGACCGCGGTCTGCGAGTTCAGCGTGACGAGCACGCCGCTGGCCACGGCGACCGCGAGAATGATCAGGAAGATCGGGCTGGGCCGGACCCCGGTTCGATTCACCTTGCCAGTCTGCCGTGTCCGTCCGCCGGCCGTCCGCCGGTCCTGCCTCCCGGGTGCATACAACGGGTCCGTGCCGGGTGACAACGGGTGTACTGCATCGGTACTGGTGTCCCCCTGACGTGTGCACTCGGCTTGACCGCCTGGCATGACACAGGTGTAATCACATCGGTGTCATTCGTCGTTGGCTGAGGGGCAGACGAGTGGCGTCCGCCAAGGGGAGTGCGGAAGGTGAGGAGGGCGGACGGGGAAATGTGGGAGCTAACCGACGAACGGTATGAGGAGTGGGAAGACGACACGCCAACAGAGCGGTTGGGCGTGTTGATCGATCTTTTCGACGAGGCAGAGGAACCGGAGTGGCAGGACCGCGCGCTGTGTGCCCAGACCGACCCTGAGGCGTTCTTCCCGGAGAAGGGCGGCTCGACCAGGGAGGCCAAGCGGATCTGCCAGGGCTGCGATGTGCGGTCGGAGTGTCTTGAGTACGCGCTGGCGCACGACGAGCGGTTCGGCATCTGGGGCGGGCTGTCCGAACGCGAACGGCGAAAACTGAAGAAGCGCGCGGTTTAGCGCATGGGTATCCCGTTGCGGTGAGTTCGGACTCACCGCAACACTCACGGTGCCGTGGTCGGTTGTGTGCGGCACCGGAGCTGACGGGAGGGCGGATGTCTCCCCGTCCCATGACTCACCCGATCGGGGTGGGTCGATAGTGTCGAAACCGATGCCCTTTCGGGCACGGACCGAGCCGGTTCTCGCCGTGCTGGTATGCCACGACGGGGAACGGTGGTTGCGGCCCGCCCTGTCGGCGCTCCGCAGGCTCGCACCGCAGCCCCGGCACGTCCTCGCGGTGGACACCGGTTCCACCGATCGCACGCCCGCCATCCTGGCCGAGGCGGCCGATGGCCGGGACCCGGTACTTGCCGGCGTGCTCACCCTCGCGCGGGACACCGGGTTCGGCGCGGCCGTGCAGGCCGGTGTGGCCGCCGCGGTGCTGCGCTGGGGTGATCCCGGCCGGTGGATCTGGTTGCTGCACGACGACTGTGCGCCCGAACCGGACTGTCTCGGCGTGTTGCTGTCCTCGGCCGACGTGTCGCCGTCGGTCGGCCTGCTCGGGCCGCTGGCGTTGGACTGGTCCGATCCCCGGCTGGTCGTCGAGGCGGGACTGTCCACGGACGCGTCCGGCCACCGCCAGACCGGCATCGGACCGACCGAACCGGACTGGCGTCAGTTCGAAACGTTGTCACACAACAGCTTCACCCAGAGCACCGAAGTGCTCGCGGTCTCGTCGGCCGGGGCCCTGATCCGTCGGGCGGCCTGGGACGAACTCGGCGGCTACGACCCGGCCCTGCCGCTGCTGCGTGACGATCTCGACTTCGGCTGGCGGCTGAACCGGACCGGCCGGGTGGCGCTGTGCGTGCCGGCGGCCCGGCTGCGGCACGCCCGCGCGGTCACCAGGGGACTGCGCCCGGCCGACGCGCTGCGCGGTTCCGTGCGGGCCGCGGACCGGGCGCACGGCCTGCGCACCCTGCTGGTCAACTGCACCACAACGGGCTTCCTGGTCGGCCTGCCCAGGCTGGTGGTGCTGTGCCTGCTGCGCGCCATCGGCTTCACCCTGCTGCGCAGGCTGTCCGACGCACGTGCCGAACTCGCCGCGATCGGCTACCTGCTCGGCGGCCGGGCCGGCCTGCGCGCCGCACGGGCGCGGCGCGCCAGCGGCAGGCCCGTACGCGGGCTGCTCACCAGCCGGACCACCCGGCTGCGCAACCTGCTGCGCGGCGGCATCGCCAACTGGGTACGCCACCGGGCCGCCGCCGACGCCGCGCTCGGCGGGCCGCAGCCTGCCGGCGTCGGTTCGGACGCACTGCGTTCGGACGTACTGCCGGCCGGCGCGCTCGGCCGGTTGCCGGACGCGCAATCGGTCTGGCTCCCGCCCGGTCAGCCCGCCGCGCCGCGCCCGGTCGGTCCGGACGCGCTGCCGGCCGGCGCGCTCGGCCGCCGTCGGCACGGTTCCCGCCGCACCGCGGGCCTGCGCCGGCCTGCGGTGGCCGTCGCGGTGCCACTGGCCGCGAAGCCGAGGCCGGCGCCACGGCCGTCGCCTGCGCCGCGCGACGGCACCGGTCCGGTTCGGCCGGAGCTGGTGCTGGTCGAGGTCGGTCGGGGCCGGATCGCCGCCCAGTTGCTGCTCGCGCCACCCGTGCTGCTGGTGGTCGGCCTGCTGCTGGTCACGCTGGCCACCAATGCGGGCCGCTTCGGCACGCACCTGGCCGGTGGCGGGCTGCTGCCGGCACAGGGGCTGGGCGCCACCTGGTCGGACTACCTGGCGTCGTGGCATCCCGTTGCCGGCGGCACCGCGGCGCCCGCACCGGCGACACTGGCCGTGCTCGGCGTGCTCGGCACCGTGCTGTGGCCGGTCGGCGGCCCGCCGACCGCGTTGGCCGTGCTCCTGCTCGGCGACGCGCCGCTGGCCGGTGTGCTCGCCTACGCGGCCACCCGCGGGCTGCCGGTGCGTCGTTGGGTACGCGCGCTGGTCGCCGCGGGCTACGCACTGCTGCCGCCGGCCACGGCCGCGGTGGCGCAGGGGCGGCTGGACGTGGTCGTCGTCCACCTGCTGCTGCCGCCGGTGCTGGCCGGCGTCGTGGCCGTGCTGAACCCGTCCGGCCGGTCCTGGCTGTCCGGGGCGGCCGGGTCGGCGTTGGGGCTGGCTGTCCTCGGCGCGTTCGCCCCGCTGGTGCATGCCCTGGTGGTGGCGTTCGCGTTGGTCGGGTTCGTGCTCGTGCCCGGCGGCCACGGCGACGGGCGGCGCAGGGTGGCGGCGTTGTTCGCGATCGTCCTGCTGCCGCTGGCGTTGCTGGTGCCGTGGCCAGCCGTTGTGCTGGCACATCCGTCGGTGCTGCTGTCCGGCGTGTCCGGTGCGGTGCCCGTGGCCGGCCCGGCCAACCTGCTGCTGCTCGATCCGGGTGGACCGGGCAGCAGCGCGGTCACCGGACTGGTCGTGCTGGCGGCGGTCGTGGTCGGCGTCGTGCTGCGGCCGCGCCGGGCCGCGCTGCCCGGGCTGGCCGTCGTCGTGCTCGGCGCGGTGGCGGTCGGCCTGGTGGCCGGGTCGTACTGGACCGGGGCGCCGATGATCGTCGTCGGCTGCGGGCTGCTGTGGGCCCTGCTGGGCGCCTGCCGCACGGACCGCGCGTTCAACGCCAAGGCGGCCGTGCGGGTGCTGGCGGGCCTCGGGGCGCTGGCGGTGCTCACGCTGGCCGTCGGCGACGTCCTGGTCGGCCACGCGGGCCCGCTGCGCGACAACGCGCCCACGCTCGCGCCCGCGTTGTCCGCCGAACTGGCCGACACCGGCCGGTCGGTGCTCGTGCTGGCCGCCGACGGCCAGCCGACCCGGCAGGCCGGTCGACGGCTGCCCGCGTTCGGCGACGACGACCTGGCCGCGGTGCCCGGTTCGGCGCAACGGCTGGCCGGCTGGGACAGCGCGCTGCGCTCTGCCGCACCGAAGCAGGCGATCGCCGAGGCCGCGACGGCCGGCGTCCTGTTCGTCGTCCTGCCCGACCGGGCCGCCGCGGCCCGGTTCACCAGGGCCGCCGGGAATCTGGCGTCGCCGGTCAGTGCCACGTCCGACGGCCGCCCGGTGGTCCGGCTGCAACCGGCGGGCGGCGCGGCCATGCTGATCTCACCCGCACTGGCCAAGCAGGCCGTGACCGGCGCCCAGCCCTCGACCACGCTGGGCGTGGCCGGTATCACGCCGGTCGACGCGGCGCCGCCGGACGTGGCGGTGCGGGCGTCCGAGGGCGGGCTCGGGCGGCTGCTGGTGCTGGCCGCCGAGGACGAGGACGCCTGGCAGGCCACCGTCGACGGCCAGCAGGCGCCGATCGTGCGGGCATGGGGCCACCTGGTCGCCGTGTCCGTGCCGACCCAGGCCGCCGACGTGCGGATCTACGTGCCCGGCGCGATCCGGGACGTGCTGCTCCTGGTGCAGGCGGCCGTGCTCCTGTTCGCCGCGCTGACCGCGATACCCGGCCGGCGCTAGTCGCCCTCGACCACGTCCGGATCCAGCCCCAGGTACGCCGCGACCTGCTCGACCAGCACGTCGTGCACCAGATCGGCCAGGTCGGCGCCGTCCCGGGCACGCACCTCGAGCGGCCTGCGGTAGACCACGATCCGGGCCCTGGTCGGCTGGCCGCGCCGGTCCACCCCGGCCGGCACCAGCCGGGCCAGCGGCACGTCCCGGTCCTCCAGCACGCCGTCCTCCCAGACCACCGTCTGGTCCGGGTTCAGCCGCAGGTC
>DASXXM010000557.1:0-18533 GCA_036503065.1 Pseudonocardiaceae bacterium
CGGCTCTCCGGTCACCGCCCAGGGTGTGCCTCCCTATGGCGCGACCGACTCCGAGCCAGCCGAGGGCTGCCGGCGCAGGTTGAGCCGGATTCCGCCGAGGCGGATGGACGACGATGTCGCGGTCGCGCCGAGCAGCACCACGGCGGCGCTGATCAGAACCAGGTTCTTCAGCACGAACTCGCCGTCCATGTTGAGCAGCAGCAGGTTCCCGTTGTGCATCATCCAACTCGGCGCGTCGATGAAGGTCAGGAACGTGCCGGTCAGGTGGGCCACAACGCCGACCAACGCGATGCGTCGCGCCCGGGGGACGACCAGACCGATGGCGATGAGGATCTCGATCGACCCCAGCAGCGGCACGAACCAGTGTGCGTCGAACCACGGGATCGTGGCCTGTACCAGGCTGAACACGTCCGAGTGGCCGATCACCTTGAGCACGCCGAACCACACGTAAACAAGCGCCAGCACGGTCCGCAGCAGCGGCATACCTAATTTGCCGGCCACACCGCTCAGCCAGTCAAGCGGATTGTTCGCGAGCCGGGCCAACAAATGTTCCGGCGCCGGAATTGGATCCATTCCAGATTCAGACGAAGTAGTAGCCGATCCGGTTATTTTTTCACCAGACGGTTCTGTAGTGGTCGATTTGCGATTAACACCCTGCGTGGTGCTCATGTTGGCATCCCCAAAGATCTGGTCGAATGGAAACGGCCTCGACACACGCCGGAAACAGTCCTCGGCGCGTCCGGATCCAGATCGCACGCCACCACGGCACTGGGGTGGCGCAAGCTCGCGCTTCGTTGCTACGAGACGAATCAGCGAGCGTAAGACGCACGTCCCGATCGGGCCGGCAGCGAACGGCGCATCACCCGCCGTTGGTGTCAGGCAACGGTTCGCTGCTGGTCAGCCGCCATATCGGTGCGGCGTGGGCGTGCGATCGACTAGCGTGACCGCACGACAATGGGTGGTCTCTGGAACCAGAAACTGCTGTCGGCCCACGGACCGACGCGATTCGAGCAGGGCATGACGCCTCGCCTCCCGGTTGTTGTGCCTGCAATCGAACGGTAAGGCCTTCCCCACGGATCGGCCAATGACGAACCGTACTTAGGTGCCGGCCACCAGAATTGGATCGACGGCGCCGGACACCGTTTCGGCGACGGCCCGGCGACAGTTCTGGCGGATACCCGCCGATGACAAGCCGTCTGCCGGCCTAATCCACCGGCAACGACTTGATCTGCGCACGAGCCGGATTCCGGATCGGCGGCATGGTCAGGTCATACGCCAAATGGACTCAGGTGCCCGCCATGCCGTTGCGCACGGCGTGTAGTGCTGCCTGGGTACGGTCCTGCACCCCGAGTTTGCTCAGGATTGCACTGACATGGCTTTTAACAGTTTTCTCGGATACCGCGAATACCCGGGCGATCTCACGGTTGGATCTGCCGTGCGCGAGTTCGGCCAGCACCTCGCGTTCCCGCGCGGTCAGTCGCACGCCCGCGGACCGGTCGTCGCCGGTGGACAACAGGCGCGCCACGTCTGGATGCAGCAACACATGTCCGGCATGCACGGCGCGGATGGCCGCGACCAGGGCGGGTGGATCGACGTCCTTGTAGACGTAGCCCGCGGCCCCGGCCCGGACCGCCGGCAGCACGGCGGCGGGCTCGGTGAAACTGGTGATGACCAGCACCCGAGCCGGATTCCCGGTGCGCCGCAACTCCCGCAGGGCCGCCACACCGTCCGTGCCGGGCATGCGCAGGTCGAGTAGGATGACGTCGGGCCGGTACTCCTGCGCGGCTACGACGCAGGACGCTCCGTCCGCGGCCTCGCCCACCACGGTGAGGTCGTCCTGCAGGTCGAGGAATGTGCGGATTCCTTGCCGCACAACGGGGTGGTCATCCACCACGAGCACCCGGATCGGCTCAGCCATCGGTCGGCACCACCAGTCGCACCGTGGCGCCGCCGCCGGGCCGGGATTCGACGGACAGTCGCCCGCCAACGGCGTGCGCCCGTTCGCGCATCGACAGCAGGCCAAGGCGCTGGGACGCGGCGGTGTGCGGGGCCGCGTCCGCGTCGAAGCCGTCGCCGTCGTCGCTGATCTCCAACCGCGCCGTGCCGTCCTGGCCGGCCAACGAGATCCGCACCGTGGTCGGGTTGGCGTGGCGCAGCGCGTTGTGCAACGCCTCCTGCGCGATCCGGTACGCCGCCTCCTGCCGGGCGGCGCTCAGCCCGGCCACCGGTTCGCCCGTGAACCGCACCGACGCGCGATGCACCCGGTCGAGCAGGTCGGCCTGCTTGCGCAGCGCCACGTCAAGGCCGTCGCCGGCAAGGTCGACCGGCCGCAGCCCGACCATCACGGCACGCAGTTCGCCGGTGGCCTCCGCGGCCAGCTGTCGCACCGTGGCCAGTGCCGCGGCGGCGCGGGCCGGGTCGCGGTCCAGCAGGGTGGCCGCCGCGTCGGCGGTCAGGCGCAGGCTGAACAGCTTCTGGGTGACCGCGTCGTGCAACTCGCGCGCGATCCGGTTGCGTTCCTCCATAATGGACAGTTCGCTGCTGCGCTCGTAGAGCCGGGCGTTGACCAGCGCGATCGCGGCGTGCGCGGCCAGCAGTCGCAGCAGTTCCTGGTCCTGCGCGGTGAAACCGCCCGGCGTGCGCTTGTTCGCCAGGAACAGCTCACCCAGGATCTCGTCGCCGTCGGTGATGGGCATCCCGATGAAATCGGTCAGCACCGGATGCGCTGCCGGCCACCAGCCGAACCGGGGATGCGTCCTGATGTCGTCCAGCCGCACCGGGTTCGGTTCGCGCAGCAGCACACCGAGCAGCCCGTGCTGGCGTGGCACCGGGCCGATCGCGCGCCACTGCTCGTCGGTGATCCCGTCGGCGAGGAACTCGGCGAACGAGCCGTTGGCGTCCGGCACACCGAGCGCGGCGTAACGCGCGTCGAGCAGCCTGCGAGCCGAGACCAGGATCGTGCCGAGCACCTCGCGCACGGACACGCGCGAGGCCACCGCGAGTACCGCGGCGCTCACCTCGCGCAACTCCGTGCCGTCGAAGCCGGCCATACCCCGAACGGTACCCACGTTCGCGCTGTTCGGCGGCCCGTACGACGGTCGTAGGTCCAAAGGCCTATACGACCAACGACCCGCGCCCGATGAGCCGCGCGCCTGCCGCGCCTAGCGTCGAGGTCGTCGATCAACTTTTGGGAACGGAGGTGGCGGGATGTCCGTCGCCATCATCACCGGGGCGTCCCGCGGCCTGGGCCGCGCGCTGGCCACCGGACTGGCCGGCGCAGGCTGGCAACTCGTCATCGACGGCCGGGACCGGGAGGCACTGGCCGAAGTGGGCGCGGCGACCGGCGCGCTCGCCGTGCCCGGCGACGTCACCGACCCGGCGCACCGGGCCGACCTGGTGACCGCCGCGGACCGGCTCGGCGGCGCGGACCTGCTGGTGAACAACGCGGGCATCCTGGGCCCGAGCCCACAGCCGGGCCTCGCCGACTACCCGCTCGGCGCGCTGCGGTCGGTCTACGAGGTGAACGTGTTCGCACCGGTGGCATTGGCTCAACTGGTGTTGGGCCGAGTCGGCGCGATCGTCAACGTCACGTCGGACGCCGCTGTCGAGCCGTATCCCGGCTGGGGTGGATACGGCTCGGCCAAGGCGGCGATCGAGCAGGTCAGCCGGGTACTCGCGGCCGAACACCCGGCGTTGCGGGTGTGGGCGGTGGATCCGGGGGACCTGCGGACCCGGATGCACCAGGAGGCGTTTCCCGGCGAGGACATCACCGACCGGCCGCTGCCGGCGACCGTGGTGCCGGCGTTCCTGCGGTTGCTGGCCAACCGGCCGGAGTCAGGCCGGATCCGGTTGGCGGACCTGCTGGTGTCGACATGACGGCGCTCGACTTCTCAGCGCTGGACTTCGAACTGCCCAGCCGGCTTGAGGCGCACGAGCCGGCCGAGGTACGCGGTGCGTCCCGGGCCGACGTGCGGCTGCTGGTCGGGGCGGGCGACGAGGTGAGCCACCATCGGTTCGCCGAGCTGCCCGGTCTGCTGCGGGCCGGGGATGTGTTGGTGGTGAACACGTCCGCGACCGTGCCGGCCGCCGTGCCGATCCCCGGCACCGGCCTGACGTTGCACCTGTCCACCCAACGTCCCGACGGCGACTGGCTGGTCGAACTGCGGCGTGCCACGAACAAGACGACCGTGCCGTATCCCGGCGGCACGCCCGGTCAGCGTTACGGGTTGCCCGGCGGCGCGGAACTTGTTCTGCGGCAACGGTATTCGCGGGAGCGGCTGTGGATCGCCGGATTGCGAACCACCGGCTCGGTGCCGGACTTCCTGCGCCGGCACGGTATGCCGATCCGGTACGGGTACGTGCCGCGCCAGTGGCCGTTGTCGGCCTACCAGACCGTGTTCGCGACGCAGCCGGGCAGCGCCGAGATGCCCAGCGCGGGCCGACCGTTCACCGACCGGCTCGTCACGCTGTTGGTCGCGGCAGGCGTGCAGTTCGCGCCGGTGCTGCTGCACACCGGCGTGGCATCGCCGGAGGCACACGAACGGCCCTACCCGGAACGGTTCGCGGTGCCGGCGACGACGGCCCGGCTCGTCAACCAGGCCAGGGCCGCGGGCGGCCGGGTGATCGCGGTCGGCACGACCGTGGTGCGGGCGCTGGAAAGCGCCGTCGACGGGAACGTCGTGCGGGCGGCGGCGGGCTGGACGGAACTGATCGTGACCCCGGCACGCGGGGTGCGTGCGGTGGACGGGCTGCTCACCGGGTTCCACGAGCCGCGCGCGTCGCACCTGGACCTGCTCGCCGCGATCGCGCCACCGGCACTGTTGGACCGCTGCTATGCCGCGGCCATCGACGGCGGCTACCTGTGGCACGAGTTCGGCGACGTCAACCTGCTGCTGCCCGGATAAATCGGTTGCCTGATCATTTCGGCGACCAATACCGTGTGCCAACGCCCTCGACGCAAGCGGAAGGAGGTGGGTGCGGTGATCACCACAGTCATGCGCTCCCGCCTCGCCATGAGGTCGCCGAGGATCTGACCGGGAGCGCTTCTCCCGGAAGGAATATCGGCATGACCGACCTGGTCATCCGCCCGCTTGCCGCGGGCGAGCAGCACCTGTTCGACTCCCTGCCCGATCCCGGACTCGTCGGCCGCGCCGCGTCCGGCCAGACCTACGCCGACGGCCACTACCGACTCGACTGGACGTGGATCGCCCTGCGCGGCGACACCGTGGTGGCGCGGGCCGCGTGGTGGGCCGGACCGGACGACGACACCCCGATCAACCTGGACTGGTTCGACTTCACCGATGCCGAGGCCGCCGTCCAACTGCTGCGCACCGCGCCACTGCGGTCGGAGTACTCGATCCCGGTGCCGGCCGACTGGCGCACCGAGCCGGCCGTGCGGCACGCGGTCGAATCGCGCGTCGCGGCCGCGACGGCAGCCGGGCTCCGGCTGCTCGTCGAGCGCTACCGATACCGCTGGACAACGTCGTGCGGGCTGCCCGCACGACCCGGTCGGCTGGTCTACCGGCCGGAGCCGGACGACGCGGCCATCCTCGACGTGTTCCGGCGCATTCACCAGGGCACGCTCGACGCGCACAGCGCGCGGACCATCGCCGAGCACGGCATCGAGGCCGCGGCAAAGGAGGACCTGGACATCCTGCACTGGATGCCCAGCCCGCGGGACTGGTGGCGACTGGCGTACCGGCAGGACGGCGAACTGGTCGGGCTGGCCGTGCCCAGCCGCAACTACGCAGATCCGGTCATCGGCTATATCGGCGTCGTGCCGGAACAACGTGGTCACGGGTACGCGTACGACCTGTTGGTCGAGGCGACGCACCTGCTGGTGGACAACGGCGCCGACCGGGTCATCGCGGGGACCGACGTGACGAACACGCCGATGGCGGCGGCATTCGCCAAGGCCGGGTATCCGATCGTGGCGCAACGGATTGACCTGGTCTGAACCGTTCCGGCGGGCCCGAGCCGTTAATGCGTGACGGTGGTCTAGACCTTGACAGCGCTAGTGGTCTAGTCCACCGTCAAGATAACGAAAGTACCGGGAGGTTCGCATGACGGTACGGGCCCGCCGGCTGCTCGCCGGCGCCATCGCCATCGCACTGACGTGGGCCAGCGCCACCACGGCCGCCGCCGCCACCAATCTGCTCGCCAACCCGGGCTTCGAGTCCGGGCTCGCCGGCTGGACATGCACATCGGGCACAGCCGCCGTCACCACACCCGTCCACACCGGGGCCGACGCGCTGTCCGGCACGCCGGCCGGCCAGGACTTCGCGCAGTGTTCGCAGGTCGTGTCGGTGGCGCCGAGTTCGTCGTACACGCTGACCGGCTTCGTGCAGGGTGGCTACGTCTTCCTCGGCGACACCGGCACCGGCACGTCGGACACCAGCACGTTCTCCCAGGGCGCGTCGACGTGGCAGCAGTTGTCCACGACGTTCACCACCGGCGCGTCGACCAGGACCGTGACGATCTTCGTGCACGGCTAGTACGGCCAGCCCACGTACTTCGCCGACGACCTGTCGCTGGCGGGGCCACCCGGGAGCGGCGGCGGCACCACGGTGCCGGCCGCGCCGACCGGTCTCGGCGTGACCGGCACGACGTCATCGTCCGCGTCGCTGTCCTGGACCGCGTCGACCGGCGCGACCGGGTACAACGTCTACCAGAACGGCACCAGGGTCAGCTCCGTGACCGGCACGTCGGCGACGATCACGGGACTCGCCGCTTCCACGTCGTTCACGTTCACCGTGACCGCGACCAACAGTGCCGGCGAGTCAGCCAGGTCGGCATCGGTGACCGCGACCACGACGGCCGCCGGCGGCGGCGGGAGCGCCGGTCCGGAACCGGGATTCGGTCCGTACATCGACATCACCCGAGGTACACCGCTGTTGCAGGATGTGGCCGCGGCGACCGGGCAGAAGTACTTCACCCTCGCGTTCATCCTGGGTGACAGCACGGGTTGCGATCCGTCCTGGGGCGGCACGATCGCGTTGACCGATCCCGGCATCATGAGCCAGATCGGCGCACTGCGGGCGATGGGCGGCGACATCGCGGTGTCGTTCGGCGGCGCGCAGGGCCCCTACCTGAACCAGACCTGTGGCAGCCAGTCCGCGCTCACGTCGGCGATCGAGAAGGTCATGGACACGCTCGGCGTGCACCACCTCGACTTCGACATCGAGGCGTCGGTGCCGATCGACACCATGAACAAGGCCATCGCGCAGGTGCAGCACGACCGTCCCGGCACGACGGTGCGCTACACGCTGGAGATCCAGGCGGATAGCTTCGGCCTGACCCCGGCGCTGGGCACGGACGTGCTGAGCAACGCGGTCGCCGACGGCGTGCAGGTCGGCATCGTGAACCCGATGCTGATGGACTTCGCGTCCAGCGGCGAGGAGTTCGGCCAGGCCGTCATCCTGGCCGCGCAGAGCACCCTGAAGCAGATGGCCGTGATCTGGCCGAATCTGAGCACCGCACAGCTCGACAGGATGTTCGGCGGCACGGTGATGATCGGCGACAACGACACCGGCCCGGTGTTCAGCATCGCCGACGCCAGCACGTTCATCGGCTGGGCCAACAGCAACCACATCGCGTTCGTGTCGTTCTGGTCGGTCGGCCGGGACAACGGCGGCTGCGCAGGCGGCGTCAGCCCGGCATGCAGCGGCCTTTCCCAGTCGCAGTACCAGTTCACGTCGATCTTCCGCGGTTTCACCGGATGACCTGACCGGGGTCTGGGGCCGTCCCAGAAGAAACGACGGCCGACCCGGCGAAGACGCGAAGCGTCGAGCAGGGTCGGCCTGAGGACGTAGTCGCGGTGTTCGGCCTGACGCTATTTGCCGTGGTGGTAGCGGCAGGCGGCGATCCGTATTTCGTTTTCTTCGATCTTGTAGATCAGCCGATGCTCGTCATTGATCCGTCGCGACCAGTAGCCCTGGAAGCCGTGCTTCAACTTCTTCGTGATCGTTGGCCACGGCGTCCAAGGTCTCGGCGTACCGCGCGCGAGAGTCCGAGTAACTCATGGTCCTCATGGTCCACCTCCGTCACGCTGGCGCTACCAGCACCATGACGTTCACGGCACCGAGGCGGGGGCAGCGGTCCGGCCCAACCTGTGACACGACGCCACTGCCGGCGCGAAGCGTCCGGAGTGTCAGCCGCTCTCTTCCGCGGCCGCTTCCCTGGTCTTCTTCGCCGCCGTGACGCTGGCCATCAGCGCTGACATCAGGTCGGCCGGCTGCTCTTCCGGCTCCTCGGCCTTCGGGGTGAGCTCCCGGCCCTCGAGCTTCGCGTCGATCAGTTCCTGCAGGGCTTCCTGGTAGTGGTCGTGGTACTTGTCCGGGTCGAAGACCGTGTCGGACATCGAGTCGATCAACGAGCCCGCCATGTTCAGTTCCTGCGGTTTCACCTGTGGCGCCGCGTCGCGCAGGAAGGCGAAGTCCGGCTTGCGGACCTCGTCCGGCCACAGCGTGGTGGTCAGCACCAGCACGTCCTGGTACACCCGCAGGATCGCGAGGGTTTCCCGCTGCCGCAGCACGACCTGGGCGATCGCGACCTGGCCGGACTTGTGCAGCGCGTCGCGCAGCAGCATGTACGGCTTGACGGCGATCTTCTGCGGCTCGATGTAGTAGCTCCGGTCGTACACGATCGGGTCGATCGCCTCCAGCGGCACGAACTCGACCACCTCGATGCCGCGCTGCGATGGCAGCGGCAGGTCGGCGAGGTCGTCGTCGGTGAGGACGATCATCTCGCCCTCCTCGGTCTCGTAGCCCTTGGCGATGTCCGCGTACGGGACCTCCTCGCCGTCGATCGAGCACACCCGCCGGTACTGGACGCGGCCGCCGTCCTCCCGGTGGACCTGCCGGAAGCTGACGTTGTGGCTCTCCGTGGCGGAATACAGGTGCACCGGGATGGACACCAGCCCGAAGGCCACCGTGCCCTTCCACATCGACCGCATCACCATTACCGCACCTCCGGCCCCGTCACAGCACCCCGACCATGGGTATTCTCCTATGATCGACGGTACGCTGCGTCGCAGGTCAGCGGCAGTGCCAAGTTTGCTCTCTGCCGATGGGGCACGTGCGGCGCGAAAGGGCCAGCGGTGGCGACGGTTTCGGTGTCGGTGGACGGCCGGGTGTTGCGGCTGTCGAACCTCGACAAGGACCTGTATCCGCAGGTCGGGTTCACCAAGGGCGAGGTCATCGACTACTACGTCGCGGTCGCGCCCTACCTGCTGCCACGACTGGCCGGCCGGCCGCTCACACTGCGTCGCTACCCGGACGGCGCGGGCGGCGAAGGGTTCTACGAGAAGCACGCCGCCCGGCACGCGCCCAGCTGGATTCGCAGCGTCATGCTGCCCACCAGGCACGCCCAGAGCGACCCGACCGGGCCGACCGAGACCGAGTACGTGCTGCTGGAGGACCTGCCCGGACTCGTGTGGGCCGCCAACCTGGCCGCCCTGGAACTGCACGTGCCGCAGTGGACCATGGGCGCGGACGGCGGCCGTGGCCTGCCCGACCTGATGGTGTTCGACCTGGACCCCGGACCGCCCGCGGACATCGTGGCCTGCTGCCGGGTGGCCGAACTGCTGCACGACGCGCTGGCCGAGGACGGCCTGCCGGCCTGGGCCAAGACCAGCGGGTCCAAGGGCATGCAGCTCTACGTGCCGGTGACCGTCGATGCCGTGCCGGACACCTCCGAGTACGCCAAACAGATGTGCCTTCGGCTCGCGCGCAGCCACCCCGACCTGGTCGTCGGGACGATGGCCAAACAGGCCCGCCCCGGCCGCGTCTACATCGACTGGTCCCAGAACCACCAGGCCAAGACCACGATCGCGGCCTACTCGCTGCGCGCCCGGCAGGAGCCCACCGTGTCAACGCCGCTGACCTGGGCCGAGGTGCACGCGTGCCAGCGGGCCGACGAGTTGGTGTTCACGGCCGCCGACGTACGAAGGCGTCTCGAGGAACACGGCGACCTGCTGGCCGACCTGGACACCGAACGCTACCCACTGCCGTAATCGGCAACGCCTACGACTGCGCGCGCCACACGTCCACGTTGTCGTAGCCGGTCGCGTGCCCGAGCAGGCTGTCGAGCTCTTCCCTGAGTGCGCTGTACTTGTTCGCGCTGTGGATGAGCAGAACGCAACCGGCGGACCAGTACTGGAGGTCGCTGTGCACGGCGGCGCGCAGTTCGTCGGTGACCGGGACCTGGGTGCCGGTGCTCTGCACCTGTCCGAGCACGGCGAAGATCTCCCGGCCCGACGAGCCGAAGACCGCCTTCTTGTCGGGGGCGCCATCGGGGTAGACGAAGGGGGATTGGGCCAGCGGCACGTCGTCGGTCAGCGACGCCGTCCACAGCAGCGGCGTCCAGTCGTCCGATGGCACGGTCACCAGTGACCGGCCGCCGCTGATGCAGTTCTTGTATTCGCCCTGGGTGAAGAACGAGGGCGTCGGCTCCGCCGCCTGCGCAACGATCGGGCGGGGCGTGAGCGGGATCAGGACGGCGGCAATGACTGCGTAACAAGGCATGCGCCACGCCGCCCTGGGCACCCGGGTCGCCTGTTCGACGATGATCACCAGCAGGTAGCCGACGAACGGCGTGAGCGCCATCGCCATCCGCACCGGCAGTGAGTCCTGGAACACCGGCAGGTTCTGCAGGCTCGCCCACAGCGCGGGCAGTGTGGACGGATTGCCGCTGACGTGCACACTCGGGCCGAGCGACAGTGCCACCAGCACGAACGCGCACAACAGGCTGGCTCTGACCGCGATCCGGTCGGCGAAGGCGAAGCAGGCCACGAGAACCAGCACGATCAGTGGGCCGCCGAAGAGCGCGGCCTGTTCGGTCGCACCGGGCGCGAACACGGCGGCGGCCAGGTCCCCGCCCAGGCTCTGGTTGGGGAACTGTAGGTAGCCGGCCAGGTCCTGGGAGAAGTAGGGCACGCTGAACGGCACGCCAACGGACGAAAGTGGGCCGTTGAACTGGAAGTAGAGCGGATAGGCCAGCAGCACGACGCAGGTGCCCAGCGCGGCCAGGCCGCCGATCGCCATGCCACGCCAGTGAAGTTGGACCAGGCGCGGCGCGAAGATGGCGCAGCCGAGCAGGAAGACCACGAGTGAGATGGCAAGCAGGAGCAGTGGCTCCTCCGCCATGAAGAACTGTGCGAAGACCAGGACACCGAGGATCACTCCGTCGCGCACCCGGTGCTGGCTGCGGTGCAGGCTCAGGATGATGTGCAGCATGACCGGGATCAGCCACTGCGCGGTCAGGTTCGGGTGGCCGAGCGAATGGCTCATCATCGCCGGCGAGAATCCGAGAAACAGGCCGCCGACGAAGGCGGCAGGCTCCGAGGTGGTGACGTGGCGGCGGAAGAACCAGCGCCACACGACCGCAGTCGCCACGATGTTCCCGGCGATGATCAGCAGGTAGCTCAGGCCGGCGCCGAAGAGCAGGGTGATGGGGGAGAACAGGTAGCCGAACAGCAGGATCGAGGTGTTGGCGATCAGGTTCGTGCCGCCGTTGACCGCGCCCACGCCCATGGTGGTGGAGAAGAACGGGTTGTGCGGATGCAGGAGGCTACGGGCTGCCTCGCCGAGCATCCACTCGAACTTCATCTGGTCGCCCGCGTTCGCCGCATTGAGCAGACTGCCCGGGTGCGGCCACAGGTGCCGGGTGACGATGAGCGAACCGGCCAGGTACACGAAGGCGGCAGCGAGCGCGTTCTGCCGGTCGGCGGCCCAGTCCTGGATCCGGCGCCAACGGCCCGGCCGATCGGTGTCCAGGTCGTCGTCGTCGGGCTCGGGGGCTGCCAGCAGTTCGGCTTCGGCCTCAGCGCCGCCGGCAGCAGGGTCGGCCGCGGGGCGTGGCACCGGGTTCTCGCCGGCGTCGATGAGGTGTTCGCTGGTATCGATAGTCCGTGGTCCTTGTCGCGAGTTCGGCGTGAGCCATCCAAGCACATCGCGCCACGCCGTCGTGCGGGAACGTCACGGATCACAACGGCGACCCGGACCAGGCACGCACCTACGAGACCGTCGCCTGCCGCGACCCCAAACCCGACCACGACCGACTCCGGTAGGAGGGCAGCCGCCCGTCCACGCAGGCCGCATCCCCCGCAATGAGCTCGGACACCTCGATCAACAGGCCACTGTGGACTATCCGGATGTCGTCGTCGATGGCGGCCCGCAACGGCTTCTGCTGCGACACAACGGCATGCCCGGCGCGGTCCATCGGACGGCGCGACAACCTCGTCGCAGGACCGGAAGTACCTGGGAGCCCTGCTGTTCCGCATGGCAACCGCCACAGCCGGCGCCGGCGCGCGGGGCCCTGCCGCGCATAAGGGGCGGCAGGGCCACGTCGTTCAGAGCGTCACTTCATGATGTTCGCCTTCGGACCGAGCAGGTACCAGACGCCGCCGACGCCCTGGCCCTTGACGTCGCCGGCCGCGGCGTCGGCCGCGAAGTAGTACAGCGGCTTGCCGCCGTACGTCACCTGCGTCGTGCCGTCGGTCCGCTTGGTCGAGCCGACCAGGCTCGCGTCCAGGAACTGGCCGTTCACGGTCACCGAACCGGTGGCGGTGAACGGCGGCCAGTTCGTCGCGCAGGCTGCGTAGCACGTGGATGTCGTGCCCGTGTCCTTGGTGTAGATGTACAGCGTCTTGCCGGTCTGGTCGGTGAGCCAGATGCCGGCGGCGCCGCTGGCTGTCTTGATGACCGTCCCCGCGCCCGTCGCGGCCGAGGTCGCCGGCGCCGACGTTGTCGTCGGCGCGGCGGCGGTTGTGGTCGTGCTGCCACTGGCCGCCGGTGTCGAGCTGCCGCCACATGCGGCCGCGACCAACGCGACAGCGGCGAGCGAGACGCCGAATCCCAGTGTTCGCACCGAAATCCTACGTAGCATGGTGTTCCTTCCTGCCGACCTGGATCAGTCGCGGATCTGCCCATCACGGGCACATGTTCCGTACGGCCCAAGTCGCCGAAAGGTTTGATCTAGTCGCTGAGAGCGACGGTCCACATGGACGTACGGCAGTCGCCGGGACGACTGCCGTGGTCCTGACCTGCGGTTACCACGCCGTTAGGGGTTACCAAACCGTTAGGCGAACGACCGGTCCAGCCAGTACTGCCAGGCCTTCTCGACTTCGTCACCGTCGACGTCCGGCGCGAAGCTGTGGTACTCGATCGTCACGGTGTCGCGGTAGCCGTGGATGAACAGGTGGATGCCATCGTCGGTGCGCACGCTCAGCCAGTCGGGCGCGTCGGCGAACGCCACCACACCGTCGGCAGGCGGCAGGCCGTCGACCGCGATCCGCGCCCGCGCGTCAGTGGCGACGGTGCCGGACAGGCCGGCCGCCGCCGTGAACGCCGCCCACACCCGGTCATGGTCGAGGACCCGGGGGCCGGGCAGGAACATGTTGTACGTCGACGTCCGGCCTGCGAAGTGCGCCAGGTAGGTGGCCAGCTTGCGCAGGTACATGCCGTCGCCCTTGCGCACCGCGTCGTACTGGGCCTCCCAGTCGTCGCCGAGCATGCCGTTGTGCACCATCCGCAGCAGCGTGCTGCCCTGGTCACGGGCCTCGATCAGGTACTCCAACGCCATGAACTCGCCGCCGGGCCCATCGTCGTCCCGGCGCGCGAACCGGCGGCCCGGTTCCCACGCGGTGACGGTGCCCTCCTCGGTGAAGCCGCCCAACGTGGTCCGGTACCGGCCGCCCACGCCCGGCTCGAACTCGGAGCGCCCCATGAACCACGAGTCGACGCCGGGGCCGGTCGTGATCGCCTCCCAGACCTCCTCCGGCGTCGCCTTCAGCAGGATCTCCTCGTGGACCTCGAACTCGTGCGGCACGTCAGTGCTCCCTCGGCTCGGTCGTGGTGGTCGTGCCCGATGCCACCTTCGTGAGGCTGGGGTGGACGGCGACGACGACCCGGTGCGCGCGGCCGCCCGGGGTCACCTCGTCGTGGTACTTGCTGACCAGTGAGGTGACGGCACTGGTCATCTCGGTGACGAAGGCGGCCCGGTCGGCGGCTGTGGCGAACCGCACCTCGCTGTCCAGGGCGAACGTGGCCAGCGGCTGGCCGACGCGGGTGGCGCTGGCGATGAGGATTCCGACCTCCCGGACCAGCCGCGCGGCAAGGGCGAGCAGCCAGCGGGCGGACAGGCGGTCGGGTGCGCGGTCCGGGTCGGGCGCGACGGCCGAGAGCGCGGCCGGGGAGATCACGTACGACCGGGCCGTCGCCTGCAACAGGCGCTCGTTGACGTTGCCCTTGCGCCGTTCTTCGACGAGTTCGACCAAGCCGTGCCGCTCCAGCGCCCGCAGGTGGTAGTTCACCTTCTGTCTCGGCAGGCCGACCTTGGCGGCCAGCATGGTCGCCGAACCAGGCTCGGCCAGCTCGGCCAGTAACCGGGCCCGTACCGGATCCAGCGAGACCTCGGCCGCGGCCGGGTCATCGATCACTGCCACTTCCAGCATGCGTTTACCGTCCCACCGACAATTTTGTTTGTCAAAACCTGGAATCGTCGGCTGCGGGCGGTGCGGCCTTACCGGCCGAGCGCAAGCGGCCGAGGGTTACCGAGCCGATTTGTTCCACTGTGGTCGACGTGCCTGATCCTGCCATGGTCCGGCGGAATTTCTTTCCGGCAGCATACCTCCCAGGTACGGTGTGCAGCGGCAGAACTGGCGTGTCGGCCCGACACGATCGCGCCGCCATGCTTTGCGTTCGCCCTGCTTGTCTTTGAGGGTCGATCCCGCCGATCAGTTGACGACCGTGACCCAGCGCCTGGAGGACCGTCCGCGATGACCATTCCCACCGAGCCGATCGGCAGCATGCCACGGCCGCAGTACCTTCTGAAGGCGATGAGCCAGCACGCGGCCGGCGCACTGGACCAGGTCGCGCTCGAAGCGCGGCAGGACCAGGCCGTCGCCGAGACCATCGAGCGGTTCGAGGTCGTCGGTTCGCCCGTGGTGACCGATGGAGAGCAGGCAAAACCCAGTTTCGCCACCTATCCGCTGTCCGACGGGCTCGAGCTCGCGCCCGACGGCGTCGTCATCCCGTTCGCCGACGGCCACACCCGACAGCTGCCCAGGCTGACCGCGGGCCCGTTCCGGTACGGCACCTTCGCCGTGTCGTATCTGGACAAGGCGCGCAAGCTGGCCAACCGGCCGGTCAAGCAGGCGGTGATCGCGCCCTCCGCGCTCAGCCTGCTCTATCCGCAGGACGGTATTGCCGGCTATTCGCAGGAACAGTTCCTGGCCGATCTGGCCGAACAGAGCGAGACCGACATCCGCCAGTGCCTTGATGCCGGTGCGGATTCGGTTCAGTTGGACTTCACCGAAGGACGGTTGTCCATCAAGCTCGATCCGACTAAGGGCATTCTTCGATCGTTCATCGAGTTGAATAATTCTGTACTGGATAGATTCTCCGCAGCGGATCGTGCACGGATCGGCGTACATACCTGCCCGGGTGGCGACCAGGATTCCGTGCACAGCCTCGACGTCGACTACGCGGAGTTGCTGCCGGACCTGTTCAACCTGCACGCCGGCCGCTTCTACGTTCAGCTCGCCAGCGAGGCCGACAGGGCTCGGGTGCTGGCGATCATCCGCGACAACTCCCACGACGACCAGCGGATCTTCGTCGGCGTGACCGATCCGATCAACCCACGCGTGGAGACCGCGGAGGAGGTTCGGGACCGGGTACTCGAGGCGGCCCAGTACCTGCCGCTCGACCGGCTGGGCACCTGCGACGACTGCGGCTTCGCGCCCTTCGCCGACGACGTCTCGACATCACGGGACACCGCGTTCGCCAAGGTGGCCGCACGCGTGGCCGGTACAAAGTTGGCCGAGCAGGAACTCGGCGGCTGAGCGCGCACCACAGCACCCTGAAAGAACTGTTCGCGGCTGGGCTCGTCAAGACTTACCTGGCGAGCCCAGCCACGTTTGCCCTGCTCACCGGCGGGCGGGTGGCACGGCCGTCGGACATCGGTGTGGAAAGGATCCGAACGTGGCACGCGTAGCAGCTGACCAGCCGACCCGGTTACGCCATTTCCAGCACCCGGTCGCCTTCTGGCTCGGGGTGGTGGCCTGCGTCGTCGGCGTGGGTCTGCACCTGCCGATGTACCTGGGCGCCCGGGACATGGGCTACCGGATGGCCGGCATGACGCCGGACCCACCGATGATCATCGGCATGGTCCTGATCGTGGCCGGGTTGATCCTGTCGCTCTACGGGCTGGTGCCGCGCGGTTCGGCCGCGATCCGGCGGCAGGTCGGCCAGCTCCGGGTGCGCGCGCTGGATGACGCCAAGCTGCGCTGGCCGCACGTGGCGCTGCTGATCGCGATGGCGCTGGCGATCACCATCGACGTGATGAAGCCGACCTCGCTGTCCTTCGTGGCGCCGGGCGTCGCCAAGGAGTACGGCCTGAAGTCGGCGGTGAACCCGCTCGGGCACATCCCGGTGACCTGGCTGCCGCTGGCCGGCATCACCGGCACCGTGATCGGCTCGTTCCTCTGGGGCTGGGTCGGCGACCGGATCGGCAGGCGCGCGTCGATCCTGTTCGCCGGCATCCTGTTCGTGTCCACGTCGATCTGCGGCGCGATGCCCGGCTTCGGTTGGAACATCGCCATGTGCTTCGCGATGGGCATCGGCGCGGGCGGCATGCTGCCGATCGCGTTCGCGCTGATCGCCGAGACCATCCCGGCCCGCCACCGGGGCTGGCTGATCGTGCTGATCGGCGGCGACGTGGCCGGCGCGTACGTGATCACCAGTTGGCTGGCCGGCGCGCTGACCCCGGAGTTCAGTTGGCGCATCCTGTGGCTGATCGGCCTGCCGACCGGGTTGCTGCTGATCGGGCTCAACCGGTGGATCCCGGAGTCGCCGCGCTACCTGCTGGCCACCGGCCAACGCAGCGCGGCCGAGGCGGTGATGAAGAAGTACGGCGCCGCCATCGTGCCGGAGCCCGTTGTCGCGCACGATGACCGCCAGACCTACCGGCTGCTGTTTCGCCGCCCGTTCGTCGGCCCCACGGTGGCGATCACCCTGCTGGCGGTCGCGGTCGGGCTGCTCACGTACGGGTTCCAGTTCTGGGTGCCGACCAACCTCCAGCACCTCGGCCTGACCGCCGTGACCAGCGACTACGTGCTGCGCAACTCGGCTCTGCTCGGCCTGCCGCTGACCGCGGTGGTCGCGTTGCTGTACGGCTTCTGGAGCAGCCGCAGGACGATCATCCTGCTGTGCACGCTGACGGCGCTGGCGGTCGGCGTGTTCGCGGTGTTCGGCGATTCGTTGGTGCACAACCGAACGCTGCTGTCGCTGCTGCTGGTGATCCCGCTGGCCGGCATCAGCTCGGTGGTCGCCGTGGTCACCGCGTACGCGTCGGAGATCTACCCCACCCGGGTACGTTCCCGCGGCACGGGCCTCACCGCCGGCATGACGAAGGCGGGCGGCGTCCTGGTGCTGGCACTGGTCATCACGGCGGTGCACACACCGTCGCTGGCCGTCACGGCACTGATCGGCGCGATACCGCTGCTGCTGGCGGTGATCCTGTTCGGCTTCGCGGCCCCGGAGACCCACCAGCGCCGCCTCGAGGACATCGCCCCGACAGAGGCCACCATCGCGCTGGCCGAGGCCGCCTAGCGCGCACCGTCCACAAAGGCCCACAGGTCGGCTATCTCGCGCTCCAGCCGCCGTCCATGGTGAAGGTGGTGCCGGTCGCCATTCGGGCGGCCGGGCCGGTCAGCCACGTCACGAGGTCGGCGACCTCGTGCGGCTCGATGAGTTGCTTGATCGCGTTGTTGGCCAGCATCACCTGCGACGGGACGTCCGCCGCCGGGATGCCGTGCGTCGTGGCCAGGTCCGCGACCTGCCGCTCGACCAGGGGTGTGCGCACGTAGCCGGGGCTGACGCAGTTGCTGGTGACGCCGTGCGGCCCGCCCTCCAGCGCGATCGCCTTGGACAGGCCCTCCAGGCCGTGCTTGGCCGCCGTGTAGGCCGACTTGAACGGCGACGCCCGCAGGCCGTGTACCGAGCTGATGTTGATGATCCGGCCGTACTCCTGCCGGTACATGTGCGGCAGCGCGGCCCTGACCAGCAGGAACGGTGCCTCCACCATCAGCGTCATGATCCGGTGGAACATCTCCGGCGGGAACTTCTCGATCGGCGCGACGTGCTGGATGCCGGCATTGTTGACCAGGACGTCGACCTCCAGTGCCAGCGAACCCAGCGCGTCGAGGTCGGTCAGGTCGACCACCCACGGCTCGCCGCCGACGGCCGCCGCGACCGACCGCGCGCCATCGGGGTTCCGGTCGGCGACGATCACGTGGGCGCCGACGTCGGCCAGCGCGTGCGCGCAGGCCGCACCGATGCCGCTGGCCGCCCCGGTCACCAGTGCGCGGCGACCGGTCAGGTCGATGTTCATTCCAACTCCTCTCGCAGGCTCCGGCGCAACAGCTTGCCGACCGCCGAGTGTGGCAGCGCGCCGACGAACCGGATCTCCTTGGGCACCTTGTAACCGGCCAGTTCGGCGCGACACCGGCTGATCAGCTCCGCCTCGGTCACGTC
>DASXXM010000558.1:0-8792 GCA_036503065.1 Pseudonocardiaceae bacterium
GTGGTCGGCACCGGCGACCTCCCGCCCGGCGCCCACGTCCTGGACGACGCGGCGCCGACCCTGCACCTGCGCACCCGCGACCCGGTCGCGGTCCTGGCCGAGCTCGCCGGGCGCGGTGTGGTCGACGTGCTGCTGGAAGGCGGCCCCCGGCTGGCCGGCGCGTTCCTGGCGGCCGGCATGATCGACCGCGTGCTGGCCTACGTGGCGCCGAAGCTGCTCGGCGCCGGACCGCTCGCGTTGGCCGACGCGGGCGTGTCGACCGTCACCGCGGCACACCAATTCACGGTCGAAGAGGCCACGATGGTGGGGACGGACGTGCGGATCTCCGCCGTGCCGGTGCGGGGTTGACAGGCGGGACGGATGAGGAGGAGGGGGTCGGGGTGTTCACGGGGATCGTGGAGGAGCGCGGCGAGATCGTGGCCGTCGAGCAGTTGCCCTACGCGGCCCGGCTGACCGTGGCAGGCGCGGTGGTGACGGCCGACGCGAAACACGGTGACTCGATCGCGGTCAGCGGGGTCTGCCTGACCGTGGTCGACGTGGCGGGCGGGCGGTTCACCGTCGATGTGGTGCACGAGACACTGCAACGGTCGAGCATGGCCAAGGTGCACGTCGGCGACCGGGTCAACCTGGAACGCGCGACGGCCGTCGGGGAGCGCCTCGGCGGGCACATCATGCAGGGGCACGTGGACGGCACTGGCGTGTTCCTGTCCCGCGACGAGGTCGGACTGACCAGGTTCGCGCTGCCGGAACGGCTGGCGAGGTACGTGGTGGAGAAGGGTTCCATCGCGGTGGACGGGGTGTCCCTGACGGTGGTCGATGTCGGCGCCGACCACTTCAGCGTTGCTCTGATTCCGACCACACTCTCCCTCACGACGCTCGGCGACCGGGAGACTGGAGACCTGGTCAACCTCGAAGTCGATGTCCTGGCGAAGTACGTCGAGCGGCTGGCCGGCCCACACCTGGCGCGGGTGCGGGAGGACAATGGCGGGGGAGGCGAGGACACCGGTGACTGACTTTGCGGGTATCGAGCGGGCCGTCGCGGACATCGCGGCCGGCAAGGCCGTGGTGGTCGTCGACGACGAGGACCGGGAGAACGAGGGCGATCTGATCTTCGCGGCGCAGATGGCGACGCCGGAACTGCTCGCGTTCATGGTCCGCTACACGTCCGGCTACGTCTGCGTGCCGATGCCCGAGTCCATCTGCGACCGACTCGATCTGCCGCCGATGTACCACACCAACCAGGATCGGCGCGGCACCGCGTACACCGTGACCGTCGACGCGGCGGAAGGCGTGAGCACCGGCATCTCCGCGACCGACCGCGCGCACACCATCCGGCTGCTGGCCGACCCGACATCGAAGCCCGCCGACTTCAACCGGCCGGGGCACGTGGTTCCGTTGCGCGCGAAGGAAGGCGGCGTGCTGCGCAGGCCCGGCCACACCGAGGCCGCCGTCGACCTGGCGCGGCTGGCCGGCCTGCGACCGGCGGGCGTGCTGTGCGAACTGGTCAGCCAGAAGGACGAGGGCGACATGGCGCGCCGCGACGAGCTCCAGGTCTTCGCCGCCGACCACGACCTCGAACTGATCACCATCGCCGACCTGATCGCCTACCGGCGGCGCACCGAGAAGCAGGTGGTACGGGTCGCCGACGCCCGCATCCCCACCGCGCACGGCACGTTCCGCGCGGTCGGCTACGACAGCCTGCTGGACGGCATCGAGCACATCGCGCTGGTCTACGGCGAGATCGGCAACGGCGAGGACATCCTGGTGCGCGTGCACTCGGAGTGCCTGACCGGCGACGTGTTCGGCTCCCTGCGCTGCGACTGCGGCCCGCAGCTCGACGCGGCGATGGCCATGGTGGCCGCGGAGGGCCGGGGTGTCGTGCTGTACGTGCGCGGGCACGAGGGCCGCGGCATCGGCCTGCTGCACAAGCTCCAGGCGTACCAACTCCAGGACGACGGCCACGACACCGTGGACGCGAACCTGGCGCTCGGTGTGCCGGCGGACGCCCGCGACTACGGCACCGGCGCGCAGATCCTGGGCGATCTCGGCGTCCGGTCCATGCGCCTGCTGACCAACAACCCGGCCAAGCGGGTCGGTCTGGAAGGCTACGGCCTGCGCGTGGTGGACCGCGTGCCGCTGCCCATCTCGCCGAACCCGGAGAACCTGCACTACCTGCGGACCAAGCGGGACCGGATGGGACACGACCTGGAACTGGACCCGTTCCCGAACCAGTAGTAGCAAGAGGAGTAGAGCGTGAGCGGTGAGGGGCGACCCGACGCCGAAGTCCCTTCGGACTGCGTTGGTCTGCGGCTGGGCATCGTGGCGACGCGCTGGCACGGCAAGATCACGGATTCCCTGCTCAGCCGGGCGCTGGTCGCGGCGGAGCAGGCCGGTATCGAGGAACCCACCGTGGTCCGGGTGGCCGGCTCGGTGGAACTGCCGGTGGTCGCGCAGGCGCTGGCCAAGCACCACGACGCCGTGGTCGCACTCGGCGCGGTGATTCGCGGCGGCACACCGCACTTCGAGTACGTCTGCGACGCGTTGACCTCGGGGCTGGCCAGGGTGGCGCTGGACGAGTCGACACCGGTCGGCAACGGCGTGCTGACGTGCGACACGGAGCAGCAGGCCCTTGACCGGTGCGGCGCCCCGGATTCCTTTGAGGACAAGGGTTTCGAGGCATGCGTCGCCGCGTTGGAGGCGGCGCTGGTGCTGCGCGGGCTGCGGCAGCCGTGGACGGAACGAGGCTTTGGATGATCGTGACCGGTGACACCCTGGTGGTCCGCCCGCACAAGGTGCGCCGTATCGCCATTCCGGTGGCGGTCGCGCTGGTGGTGATCTTCGTCGTGGTCGCGGTGCTGCTCAAGAGCGGTTCGACCGGTGTCCGGTTCGGCCTGTCCGACCAGGTGTCCATCGCCGGCATCGGCGTCGTGCTCGGGTGCGCGGTGCTGCTGCTCGTCCGGCCCCGGCTGGTCGCCGACGCGGACGGCGTCGAGGTGCGCAACGTTCTGTTCGGCCAGAAGGTCCCGTGGCCCATGATCCGGGCGGTCAGCTTCCCGGACGGCGCGCCATGGGCCCGACTGGAACTCCCGCACGACGAGTACGTGCCGGTGGTCGCGATCCAGGCGGCCGACGGCGAACGCGCCGTGGCCGCCATCCGCGAACTGAGAGCACTGCTCCGAAAGCAGAACGGGTGATCCGAATAGAGAGCACTGCTCCGAATCGAGAGCAGTGCTCCAACACATGATCTCAATTGTGAGCACTGATCTGAAAGCGCAACAGGTGATCTGAACAGTGAGCACTGCTCTGAATCGGCGACAGGTGCTCTGCGGTCTGGCACTCGGCGCGGCGGGCGGCGCGCTGGCCGCCTGTACCCCGGATCGGGTCGGCGGCGCGGGCTCCGCGAAGCCGGGCACGGTGCTGGCCAAGGTGAGCGACGTCCCGGCGGGCGGCGGCCTGCTCGCCGATGCTGGCACCAACGGCCTGATCCTGCTGACCCAGCCGTCGGCAGGCGAGATCAGGGCGTTCGACCCGACGTGCCCACACGCCGGCGCGAAGGTCAGCCCACCCCAGGGCAACGTGATCACCTGCCCCGCCCACGGCAGCCAGTTCGACGCGACCACCGGCGCACTGGAACGCGGCCCGGCGCCGCGCGGCCTCACCACGGTGCCGATCACCATCAAGGGCGCCGACGTCGTGTTGGCCTAGGACCAGCGGATGTGCACCCCGGACGACCACAACTCGGCTACCGCAGCCGCGGTCGAGTCACCTGTCACCGCCAATCCGTCCCACGGCAGCCGGTTCCACAGCGCCAGGTACAACTGCTCAGCAGGCCCGCGCACGGTGCTGTCGGCGGCCTCGTCGCCCACCACCCGCGACGCCTTGGGCGCGGACGGCCCGATCCAGACCTGCCAATGCGAGTTCGTGTCCGTCGCGTGCACGTGCAGCGTGCGATCCGTCTTCGCCCGTAACCGCCTGCCGCGACCGGACAGGAAGCCCGTCAGCAACTCGTCCACACCGTCGTCGGCCAGGTCCGGGGGCACCGGCGCGGACACTCCGGGTCCGGTCGCCCGATCCGCGTCCACCCGGTGCACCGTGGTCTCGTGCGCCTGCCGCCGTGCCCAGAACGCCAGCGGCGACGGCGCCGGCAGAAACGCCCAGCACGCCAGGTCGGGCGGTGCGGCCCGCAGCGTGTGCTCCAACTCGGCGTGCCCGTCGCGGTACCAGTCCAGCAGGACGTCGTCCGCGGGAAGCCCGGCCACGACGTCGTAGGGCTGGTCGGCGTCCGGCGGCGCGTCCCGCCCCTCGCCGACCACCAGCGCCGCCCAGCGGTGCACGCCGCCGACGTGCAATAACAGGTCGCGCACGGTCCAACCGGGGCACGTCGGCACCGTGGCCGCGAGCCCGGCCCGGTCGGCCGCGTCGCCGAGCAGCAGCCCCTGGTCGTGCAGGGCGGTGATCAGTGCCGATACGTCCATCTGGTCAGCCTGCCATCCCGCGCCGGACTGTCACACCAGGGACGTAGGCTTGACGGGTGGCCGACCCGTCGACCTATCGACCCGCACCAGGCACCATTCCCGACGCGCCCGGCGTGTACCGGTTCCGCGACCCGAGTCGCCGGGTGATCTACGTCGGCAAGGCCAAGAGCCTGCGCAGCCGGCTGAACTCCTACTTCGCCGACCTCTCCGGGCTGCACCCGCGCACCCGCCAGATGGTGACGACCGCCGGTTCGGTCGAGTGGACCGTGGTATCCACCGAGGTCGAGGCGCTCCAGCTGGAGTACAACTGGATCAAGGAGTTCGACCCCCGGTTCAACGTCCGCTACCGGGACGACAAGTCCTACCCGGTCCTCGCCGTCACGCTGCACGAGTCCTACCCGAGGCTGCACGTCTACCGCGGCCCGCGCCGCAAGGGCGTGCGCTACTTCGGCCCCTACGCGCACGCCTGGGCCATCCGGGAGACCCTCGACCTGTTGCTGCGCGTCTTCCCGGCCCGCACCTGCTCGGCGGGTGTGTTCAAGCGGCACGGCCAGATCGGCCGCCCCTGCCTGCTCGGCTACATCGACAAGTGCTCCGCGCCGTGCGTCGGCCGGGTGACCGAGGACGAGCACCGGGACATCGTGCTGGACTTCTGCGACTTCCTGGCCGGCCGGACCGACGCGATGGTGCGCCGCCTGGAACGCCAGATGCGGGCCGCGTCCGACGAGTTGGAGTTCGAGCGGGCGGCCCGGCTGCGGGACAACATCGGCGCGCTGCGCAGGGCGCTGGAGAAGCAGGCGGTCGTGCTGGGCGACGGCACCGACGCCGACGTCGTCGCGTTCGCCGAGGACGAACTGGCCGCCGCCGTCCAGGTGTTCCACGTGCGCGGCGGCCGGGTGCGCGGCCAACGCGGCTGGGTGATCGACCGGATTGCCGACGCCGAGGTCGACGAGCCGGGTGCGGCCGGCCTGGTCGCCCAGTTCGTCACCCAGTTCTACGGCGAGCAGGCCGCCCTGGCCGAACAGGCCGACGCGGGCGGCAGCCCGGTGCCGCGCGAGGTCCTGGTGCCGGCGCTGCCGTCGGACGCCGACGCCCTCGAGGACTGGCTGACCGGCCTGCGCGGCTCGCGGGTGCACCTGCGCGTGCCGCAGCGCGGCGACAAGCGGGCGTTGATGGAAACCGTGGCCCGCAACGCGGCCGAGGCGTTCGCCCAGCACAAGCTGCGCCGGGCGGGCGACCTGACCGCCCGGTCCGCCGCCCTGCAGGAACTGCAGGACGCGCTCGGCCTGGACACCGCGCCGCTGCGGATCGAGTGCGTCGACGTCAGCCACGTGCAGGGCAGCGACGTCGTGGCGTCGCTGGTGGTCTTCGAGGACGGGTTGGCCCGCAAGTCCGAGTATCGCCGCTTCGCCATCCGCGAGGGCGCCGACGGCGGCGACGTCGGTTCGATCGCCGAGGTGACCCGTCGCCGGTTCACCCGCTACCAGCAGGAGACCGCGCACGACACACCGGAAGTGCGCGGTGGCATCGACCCGACCACCGGTCGGCCGCGCAAGTTCGCCTACCCGCCCAACCTGTACGTGGTGGACGGCGGCGCGCCTCAGGTCGAGGCGGCATCGGACGTGCTGGCCGAACTGGGCATCACGGACGTCGCCGTGATCGGCCTTGCCAAGCGGTTGGAGGAGGTGTGGCTGCCCGGCGACCCGGACCCCGCTATCCTGCCTCGCACCAGCGAAGCGCTGTATCTGCTGCAACGCGTCCGCGACGAGGCACACCGGTTCGCGATCACGTACCACCGGCAGCGGCGCTCCAAACGGATGACCCTGTCCGCGCTGGACGAGGTGCCCGGCCTCGGTGCGGCCCGCCGGACCGCGCTGCTGAAGCACTTCGGGTCGCTGAAACGGCTCGCTTCGGCCACTGTGGACGAGATCAGCGAGGTGCCGGGTGTCGGCCGGCACACCGCGACCGCGGTGCATTCGATTCTGTCAGCTGGAAAAGAAGCCAAGGAACCTGTGGGAGGCGGTAGCAGTGACTGACGAGGCCGGCCAGGCGGCCGGGGGGCCGGCGTCCGGGGTCGAGGTGGCCGTGGTCACCGGACTGTCGGGCGCGGGTCGCAGCACGGCGGCCAAGTGTCTTGAGGATCTCGGCTGGTTCGTGGTGGACAACCTGCCACCGGAACTGGTCGCCACCATGGTCGAGCTGGGCGCGCAGGCTCGTGGCGCGATCACCAGGGTGGCCGTGGTGATGGACGTGCGCAGCCGCGCGTTCACCGACGACCTCGCGGCCGTGATCAAGGACCTGGACGCGCGCGGCTACAAACCGAGGGTGCTGTTCCTCGAGGCCACCGACGCCGCGCTGATCCGCCGGTTCGAGCAGGTCCGCCGCACCCACCCGATGCAGGGCGACGGCCGCCTCGCGGACGGCATCGAGGCGGAACGCCACCTGCTGACCCCGCTGCGCGAACAAGCCGACCTCGTGCTGGACACCACGGCGCTGTCCGTGCACGAGCTGCGGGCCAAGATCGAGGACGCGTTCGGCAGCGAGGCCAGCACCCGCACCCGGGTCACCGTGCTGTCCTTCGGCTACAAGTACGGCCTGCCGATGGACGCCGACCTGGTGATGGACGTCCGGTTCCTGCCCAACCCGTTCTGGATCCCGGAACTGCGCGAACAGACCGGCCTCGACACGGACGTGCGCAACTACGTGCTGTCCCAGGAGGGGGCCGAAGAGTTCCTGGACCGCTACCACGAACTGCTCCGGCTGATCGGCGCGGGCTACCTGCGCGAGGGCAAGCGGTACCTGACGCTGGCCATCGGCTGCACCGGCGGCAAGCACCGCAGCGTGGCCATCTCGGAGGAGCTGGCAGGCCGGCTGTCCACGGAGGACCGGATGACGGTCAAGGTGGTGCACCGGGACCTGGGGCGCGAGTGAGTCTTCGGATCGTCGCGTTGGGCGGTGGCCACGGCCTGCACGCGACGTTAACCGCGCTGCGCACGATGACCCCGGACATCACGGCGATCGTGACCGTCGCCGACGACGGCGGCTCGTCCGGCCGGCTGCGCCGCGAACTCGGTGGCCTGCCGCCCGGCGACCTGCGCAAGGCGATGCTCGCGCTGGCCACCGACGGCCCGTGGGCGGAGGTCTTCGCCCACCGGTTCGGCGGCGACGGCGCCCTGGCCGGGCACGCCGTGGGCAACCTCGTGCTGGCGGGTCTGCTCGAGGTGCTGGGCGACCCGGTGGTGGCGCTGGACTTCGCCGCCCGGCTGCTCGGCACCTCGGGCCGCATCCTGCCGATGAGCAACCAGCCGCTGGACATCGAGGCGGACGTGATCGGTCTGGACCACGACCCGGCCGCGGTGCGACGGATTCGCGGCCAGGTTGCGGTCGCCACGACACCCGGTCGGGTACAACGCATCCGGCTGCACCCGGCCGGCCACCCGGACGAAACACCCAAGGCGTGCCCCGACGCGGTCGCCGCGGTGCTCGGCGCGGACGTCGTGTTGTTGGGCCCGGGATCATGGTTCACCAGCGTGCTGCCACATCTGCTGGTGCCGGAACTGCACGAGGCGCTGGTCACCACGACCGCACGGAAGGTGGTCGTGCTCAATCTGGTGCCCCAGCCGGGGGAGACGGCCGGATTCTCCACCGAGCAGCATCTGGACGTACTCTGCCAACACGCACCACGGCTGCGGGTGGACGCGGTGATCGCCGACATCGATTCCGTGCCGACGCCGGACCGGTTGATCCGGTCGGCGGGTGCGGTCGGGGCACGCGCCTACCTGTCGCGGGTAGCCGTGCCCGGCGCGCCGGAACGACACGATCCGGCGGCTCTGGCGGAGGCGTTCCGCCAGGCGATCGGGCTACCCGCCGGCCGGGACGACGGCGGGGACCGAGGGGTGGGCCGAACTCGAGGGCGAGTTCGGGGTTTGGATCTTGATCGGGATCGGGGAGGAGACACCGGTGGCCATGACCGCTGAGGTCAAGGACGAGCTGAGCCGGCTTGCGGTGAGCAAGACGTGCTGCCGTCGCGCGGAGATCGCGTCACTGCTGCGGTTCGCGGGCGGCCTGCACATCGTGGCGGGCCGGGTGGTGGTCGAGGCCGAGGTCGACACCGGTTCGGTGGCGCGGTTGCTGCGCAGGGAGATCCACGAGTTGTTCGGTCACCTCGCGGACGTCCACGTGATCACGTCCGGCGGCCTGCGCAAGGGCACCCGGTACGTGGTCCGCGTGGTGAAGGACGGCGAGGGCCTGGCCCGTCAGACGGGTCTGCTGGACCCGCGCGGCCGTCCCGTCCGCGGCCTGCCGGCGCCGGTCGTG
>DASXXM010000559.1:0-1973 GCA_036503065.1 Pseudonocardiaceae bacterium
CCTCCTCCGGAAGTACATCTCCGACCGGGGCAAGATCCGTGCCCGTCGGGTGACCGGCAACTGCAGCCAGCACCAGCGCGACATCGCGATCGCGGTGAAGAACGCGCGCGAGGTCGCCCTGCTGCCCTACACATCGACCGCACGCTGATCCGCCGAGCCAGGAGCACCAGATCATGAAGCTCATCCTCACCACAGATGTGAGCGGCCTCGGCGGTCCCGGTGACATCGTCGAGGTCAAGGACGGCTACGGCCGCAACTTCCTGCTGCCACGCGGGCTGGCGATCGTGGCCACCCGTGGGGCGGAGAAGCAGGTCGCCACGATCCGCAGGGCGCAGGAGGGTCGACGCATTCGCGACCTCGACCACGCCAAGGAGATCAAGTCCAGGATCGAGAGCCTGGCCGCCGTCCGGCTGGCCGCGAAGAGCGCCGGCACGTCCGGCAAGCTGTTCGGCTCGGTCACCCCGGCCGACGTGGTCAACGCGATCAAGGCGGCCGGCGGGCCCACGTTGGACAAGCGGGTCATCGAGCTGCGCGGTCACATCAAGACGACCGGCAAGCACGCGGTCAACGTCCGACTGCACCCGGACGTGACGGCCGCGTTCGACCTCGAGGTCACCGCGACCAGCTGAACCGGCACGCGCGCAATAACACGGCAGTGCGGCCGTTCGGGTTCCCGAACGGCCGCACTGCCGTCACTCGGCTGGAGCAGTGGGGCCCTGTGGATGATCCGCTGGGTCGTCCCGCGCCGACACGCCGATGCGCGCGACACGACGACACGCCGGACGTAGTTTCTTCCACAGGCCGATGAGGCCGTGTTACCTGCGTTTACCGGTTTGTCGACTTCAGTTATCCACAGGCTGTCCACAAACCTGTACCCGCCTGTGGTCAAGGTGGGTGATGTTGTCAACAGGCTGTCCCCAGGTAGCCCACAGGCGGGTTTGCCTGCGCCATTCGGCTGGCCCTAGCGTCGGGCACCGTGCCTGTTGATCGCTGTGCGTGTCGACCCCGCGAAGCCTGCCGGAGTCGGTGTTCCGGGATACGATTCGAACATACGATCGAACGGACCGAGGGGGTGCGGGCACAGTGGCGCTGACCGACGACCGGGGCACGGTGTCCGGCCCGTACGAGAAGCAGCCGCCGCAGGATCTGGCCGCGGAACAGTCCGTGCTCGGCGGGATGATGCTGAGCAAGGACGCCATCGCGGACGTGGTCGAGGTCCTCACCCCCAACGACTTCTACCGCCCGGCCCACCAGGCCGTCTACGACTGCGTGCTGGACCTCTACGGCCGCGGCGAGCCCGCCGACCCGATCACCGTCTCGGCCGAGCTCGAACGGCGCGGCGAACTGGGCCGCGTCGGCGGCGCGCCCTACCTGCACACGTTGATCGCCACCGTGCCGACCGCCGCCAACGCCGGGTACTACGCGGAGATCGTGGCCGAGAAGGCGGTGCTGCGCAGGCTGGTCGAGGCCGGCACCCGGATCGTGCAGATGGGCTACAACGGCGCGGAGGGCGCCGAGATCGACGAGGTGGTCGACCGCGCCCAGGCCGCCATCTACGAGGTGACGGAGCGGCGCATGAGCGAGGACTACGTCTCGCTCGAAGAGCTGCTCCAGCCCACCATGGACGAGATCGACGCCATCGCCTCCCGCGGCGGCTCGGCCCTCGGCGTGCCAACGGGTTTCACCGATCTGGACGAGATGACCAACGGCCTGCACCCCGGCCAGATGATCATCGTCGCGGCGCGGCCCGGTGTCGGCAAGGCGCTCGCCCTGGACACCCCCCTGCCCACGCCACACGGCTGGACCACCATGGGCGAGGTCTCGGTCGGCGACGAGCTGATGGGCGCGGACGGCCGCCCGACCCGGGTGGTCGCCACCACCGGCATCATGACCGACCGCCCGTGCTTCGAGGTCGAGTTCGCGGACGGCACGGTGCTCGTCGCCGACGCGGAACACCAGTGGCACACCGAAAC
>DASXXM010000560.1:0-22571 GCA_036503065.1 Pseudonocardiaceae bacterium
CCGGGTAGCTCGGTCGCCAGGCCGTGCGGTGTCAGATGTTCGCGGATCTGTTCGGCCAGCGCGGTATGGATGTGCCGGGGGAGCAGTTCGCCCAGCACGATCGGCATCAACTCCAGGAGGCTGTCGCTGGTCCGGGTGTGACCGGATTCGAGCACGTGGGCCGCGAACCGATTGCCCGTCCACAGCCGTTCGATCATCGCCCGGAGCATGCGGTCGGCCAGGTCGAGCCAGTGCCGCGCGGCGTGCGGTGCGTCGGCGAATTGGGCCAGGGCGCCGAGTTCGCGCATCTGCAGGACCAGAAAGGCCGCCAGGTCGGCGCTCTCCACGACGCCCCCCTCGTCGAAGGTGCTGGCGTTGTCCCAGCCGCTGTCGTTGCCGTGGTGGTAGTGGGCCAGTTCGCTGCCCGGTGCCCGTCGGCACTCCAACCAGTACCGGGTCCAGCGTTCCAGGCCGCGGTAGGTCTCGGTGACCTCCGCCCTCGACAACTCGGGCAGCGTGTGGCGCAGCGCATTCGATGTCCAGCCGTGGATGGGCGGTTTGACGAAGTTGTAGAGCACTTCGGAATGGGTGACCGAGTCCGGCAGCGCACCCGCGCCGTCCTGGTGATCGAACACCAACCGGTACTGATCCCAGGCGAGGCGCGGACGGCCGGCGGCGACGGCCAGGGCGTTGAAGCAGTGGTCCCAGCTCCACACCTTGTCCATCCAGTGTTTCGACATCAGGATGGCGGGCCGGGCGAGCAGTCCGGCCGGTCGCACCGTTGCCGACCACAGCACGTACGCGGCGAGGCCGGCGGCCGGGGTGCGCGCACCGCGCCAGGGTGCGACCGCGTCGAGGAAATCGGCGAACGAGGCCGAGGCCGCGTCGGCCGTCTGCTCGAAGGTCTGGTTCGCGACATAGGGCCGTCGTCCGGTTTCGTACTCCTCCAGCACGAGTTCCCAAGGTTGTGTGTCCGGCATGATCGCCACGCTTCGCGGGGCGCTGCCCAATGCCTGTGTTCCGGTGGCTTCGGCGATCGATCCCGAGAGCACGGTGACCCGGTATCTGCGTCCGGTCTCGTAACTGGTGAACACGTGGGCTCCGTCCACCGGGTCGCGGTACAGGTAGGTGCCGCTGAACGGGGTCAGTACCGGTGCGTCCGCGGCGATGCGCAGGCCCAGGCCGTCGCCGCGCAGCCGTACGGTGTCCGCGGCCGCGTAGACCAGGTCGATCCGTGCGGGGCCGTCGATCCAGCTCAACATCGACGGGCACGCGTCGACGCGTGCGTCGGCCCGGCCACCGCGGCGGGTGAGCGGGCGCAATGCGAGGACGGCGTGCATGCCCGTCTGGTGCGAGACCAGGTGCAGGTCCTCCTCGGTGCGGCCAAGGCCCGTCACGGGGGATATGCCGAACCAGGATTCGTGGTAGCTGAAGGGAATGTCCCGCACGTTGAAATGTGGGTCCGTCATGGGGATCCGGCTTTCGTCTGGTGCGCGGACGGTGGGGTGTGACGGCGCGCGTCGGTCAGTCCTTGACGGCTCCCGCGGTGACGCCCGCGGCGACATAGCGCTGGGCGAGGACCAGCAGCGCGGTCGCGGGAATCGAAGCCACGACGGCAGTGGCCATGATGGCGTTCCACTGCTGGTTGTTGTTGCCGATGTAGTGGTAGATGCCCAGGGTGATCGGCTGGTGGGCACCGCCCGCGTCGAGCGTGCTGGCGAAGACGAAGTCGGACCAGGCCCACAGAAACGTGAACAGCGAGACGGTGACGGTCGCGTTGCGGCTCATCGGCAGCACGATGGACCAGAACGTGCGCAGCGAGCCGGCGCCGTCGGTCCTGGCGGCCTGCATGAGTTCCTCCGGGATGCCGGACATGAACGCGGTGAACACCAGCACCCCGAAGGGCACCGCGATCGTGGAGTCGGCGACGACGAGGCCCGGCAGGGTGTTGATCAGCCGGGTGGCCAGCAGGATCGCGTAGAAGCCCATCGCCATGATGATCCCGGGGATCATCTGGGCGACCAGCAGCACGAAACCGAGCACCTGGCCGCCTCGGGGGCGCAGCTTGGCCAGTGAGTATCCGGCGGGCGCGGACAGCGCGATGGTGAGGGCGACGGTGGCCAGGCCGACCAGCAGGCTGGTACCCAGATACGGTAGCTGTTGGTCGATCACGGCGCGGTACCCGACAAGCGTCCCGTGCAACGGGAACCAGTTCGGCGGGCTCCTGCGCATGTCCGTGTCGCGGGTGAGGGATTCGTTGATCATCCAGTAGACCGGGAACAGCATCAGGGCGGTCAGCAGCAGGCCGACGACGGTCTGCCACCACGTCCGGGTACGCATCAGGCCGCCCGCGCCGCACGCTGGGCGCGGATGTAGATCAGGCCGAAGGCCAGGGCGATGACGACCAGCAGGTTGCCCACCGCGGCGCCCGGCCCGAACTCGGGCAGCAGGTTGCCGAACCCGAGACGGTAGGACCAGGTGGCCAACGTGGTGGAGGAGTCGACCGGCCCACCTCGTGTCATGATCCAGATGATGTCGATGACCTTCAGGGTGTAGATCAGCCCGAGCAGGAGGGTGATCGCGGCGACGGGACGCAGCAGCGGCAACGTGATGTGGCGCAAGCGCTGCCACCGGCCGGCACCGTCGATGGCGGCGGCCTCGTAGAGGGTGGTCGGGATGGCTTGCAGGCCGCTGTAGAGCAGCACCAGGTTGAACGGGATCCCGATCCAGACGTTCGCGATGATCACCGCGATCAGGGACCAGCGTGGTGAGGTCAGCCAGTCCACCGGCCCGATGCCCAGCAGGTGGAGTCCGTAGTCGACCACGCCGGAGTCGCTGTTGAGCAGCCACGACCAGGTCGACGCCGACACGATCAGCGGCAGCAGCCAGGGCACCAGGAACAGCGCCCGCAGCGTCACCGACAGGCGGAAGTGCTGGTGGAAGAACACCGCCAACGCCATACCGGCGGCGAACTGGCAGACCAGCGACGCCCCGGTGAAGATCACCGTGTGCAGCAGGGCGGGCAGGAAGGTGGGGGAGTCCAGGACCGTTCGATAGTTGCCGAGGCCCGCGAACGGAGCGCCGCCGTGCACGAACGACGCGACGTCGTAGTCGCGCAGGCTCAGGTCGAGGTTCTCGTACAACGGATAGGCGTAGAACAGCCCGAGATACACCGTGACCGGCGCGAGGAACGCCCAGGCCGCCCACTGCGTCGAGCGCGGCCGCACGGGACGCGGCGGGCGGCGTTGCTCGGTGTCCGGGAGACGGGTGCGTGCGTCCCCGGGAATCGTGCGTGTCGCGTTGTTCATGGTGTTGGTCAGCCGGCCGCCTTCTGGGCAGCCGCCAGGGCGTTCTGCGGGCTGGCGGAACCGGACAGGGCGGCCTGCACGGCTGTCCAGAGCTGCTGGGAGATCTTCGGGTACTTCGTGCCCAGGTTGTCGCTGGTGCGGCCCTTGGCGGCATGTACCGCGGTTATCCAGGTGGCGAGATCCGGGGTGGTGGCGACTTGCTTGTGCTGCACGGTTTCGCTCGCCCCGACATAGGTGAGCGTGGTGTCGGTGGCGTAGGCGTTGTCGGCTTTCGTCAGGCAGGCGACCAGCTTCTGGTCGGTCGCGTAGCGTGCGGTGTCCGACCGCGCCGGCACGGTCACGAACTCGCCGCCGGTCGGGGCGGGTGCGGTGCCGCCGTTCATCGCGGGGATCGGGATGATCCCGTACGGGAAGCCGGCCTTCTTGGCGTTGTCCAGTTGCCAGGTGCCGTTCTCGGCGAAGGCGAACTGGCCGGTGGCGAACTCCTGCCAGCTCGTGGTCTGCGTGTCGTTGATCGCCGAGTTGGGCGCGTAACCGTTCTTGAGCCAGCCGGTCCACAGCGCCAGCGCGTCGACGGCTCGCGGCGAGGACAGGTCGGTCAGGTTCGCGCCGGCGCCCCAGAACCAGGGCAGGAACTGGAAGCTGCCCTCCTCGGTGCCGATGGCCGACAAGGCGATGCCCTTCTTGCCCGCTGCCTTGACCTTCGCCAGCGCCGCGGTCAGCGCGGCCCAGTCCGTTATCGACGCCGGCGCCACCCCGGCGGCCTGCAGGATGCTCGTGTTGTAGTAAAGGGCGAGCGTGTTGGCCCCGATCGGGATGCCGTAGGTCTTCCCGTTCAACTGTCCCGCGGCCAGCAGGTTGGCTTCGACCGCCGACGTGTCGGCCTTCGTGGTGCCGGTGTCGGTGAGGACCCCGGCCTGGGCGAGTGTGGAGACCACCGGGTTGTCCACGATCAGTACGTCCGGCGCGTTGCCCTGCTGTGCGGCCAGCAGCACCTTGCCGGTGAGGCCGGTGGTGTCGAACGCGGTCCGTTGGACGGTGACCCCGCTGTCCGTGCCGCACCGTTCCAGCAGCCGCACCCAGGCCGAACCGTTGTCGAACTGCGGGTACGGATCCCAGACGGTGTAGGTGCCCGACGCGGCGGGCGCCGAGGTGGACGAGCAGGCGCTCGCGGCACCGGCCAGCGCGAGTGCCAGTCCGATGGTCGCCACACGCCATGGCCGGGTGCTGTTGTTCATGGTCCCTCGATCGAATCGATTCGCGCAATCGGTTCGACAGACCATAGAGCCCGGCTCCGGTGGCGGTCAATGCACATCGCGACCGGATTGCCCAGGTGATGGCGCGATGGCTACACTGCGCTGCATCAGACGAATCGGTTCGACTGTGCTCGCGGTCGACCAGCGCCAGGGAGATCGATGAACATCGGGGAGATCGCCCGTCGCTCGGGGGTGTCGCGCAGCACGGTGTCGTATGCGCTGTCCGGCAAGCGTGCGGTCTCCGAGTCGACCCGGCGGCGCATCCAGGATGTCATCGACGAGTCGGGCTATCGCCCCAACGCCGCGGCGCGCGCGCTCAAGGAAGGCCGCACCCGCGCGCTCGGGCTGGTGATACCTCCGGCCGCGGGACGGCTGACCTTCATGCAGCTCGAGTTCGTGGCCAGCGTCATGGATGCCGCCGGCCGTGCGGACCTTGACGTGCTGCTGTCGCCCTCCGGCGGCGAGCACGACCGTTCCTTCGAACGGATCGTCGTCGGACGTCGGGTGGACGGGGTGATCCTGATGGAGATCCGTCTTGACGATCCCCGCGTCACCAGGGCGCAGAGTGCCGGCATGCCCTTCGTCACGATCGGGCGCACCGGCCGGCCGTACGGAATGTGCTGGGTCGACGTGGACTACGCGACCCTCATCGGCCGCTGCGTCGACCACCTGGCGGACCTCGGCCACCGCCACATCGCGTTGATCAACCGTGCCACCGAACTCGTCGCGGCCGGTTACGGCCCTGGGCACCGGGCGCGTGAAGGTTTCGCGGAGGCCGTCGGCCGGCGCGGCGTCCTGGGCGCCGAGTTCTGCTGCGCCGACGACGCCCAGGCCGGCGAGGCCTGCGTCGAGGAGATCGTGCGTGCCCATCCCGACATCACCGCGGTCGCCACGATCAACGAGGCGGCGCTGCCCGGGGTCCAGCGGGCGATCGAGCGCGCGGGCCTGGCGATTCCCGGCCAGTTCTCCATCACCGGAGTCGTCGCGCGGCACTGGGCGGAGCAGTTCCACCCCCAACTCACCGCGGCCGACGTGCCGGCGATGGACATGGGGGCGACAGCCGTGGAATTCCTCATCGAACACATCGCGGAGCCCGACGCCCCGCCCAAACAGAAGCTGCTGGTACCCCCCATCTCGCTGCGGAGCAGCACGGGCCCGGTCGCGGTCCGGCATTCGTCCCGGTAGGACGGTCCTGTGGCGTCACAGGACCGTCCCACCGGCAGGATTGCGCTAACCGATGGTCCATCGCTGGTTGGGTTGGCCGCTGCAGGTCCACAGCTGCACCGGGGTGCCGTTGGCGGTGCCGGCGCCGGAGACGTCCAGGCACAGTCCGGACTGGACGCCGGTGATGGATCCGTTGGCGTTGAGTTGCCATTGTTGGTTGGCTTGGCCGTTGCAGGTCCAGACATCCACCTTGGTGCCAGGACTCGTGCCCTGGCCGAAAGCGTCAAGGCAGAGGGTGTTGCTGCCACCGTAGACGGTGAGCTGGTTGCCCGAGTGCGTCCATTGTTGGTTGGTTCCGCCGCTGCAGTCCCAGATCTGGAGCAGGGTACCCGGAGTGGTGCTGGCGCCGGTGACGTCAAGGCACCTACCGGCGCCGACAGCATGCACCGCGCCGCCCGTGCCGCCGCCGCTGCCGGAGCCGCCCAGAGCCGACGCCGCGGCATTGAAGGCGGGCTTGGGCTGGTCGTTGTTGTCGTACATGGTCGCCGCGCCGAAACCGGGGAAAGCGCCCGGGATCCAGGAATGGGCGTCGTCGACACCCCACTGCGAGACCCCAACACAGCGGGAGACCGCAAGGCAGTCCGAGACGACCCGGCCGAAGTCGGTGGCCTGCTGTTGCAGGTTGCCGCCGCTGGCCGGCAGTTGGATGCGGTCGTCGAGTTCGGTGACCGCGACGTCCAGGCCGAGGTTGGCGAAGCGCTGCATGTTCGCCTGCATGTCCGAGGGCACCTGGCCCAGGATGAAGTGGCTTTCCAGGCCGATGCCGCCCAGCGGCACGCCCTGCGACAGCAACTGTTGGGCCAGCGAGAACATCGCGTTGCTCTTGGCGTTCTCGCCCTCGATGTTGAAGTCGTTGAGGTACAGCTTGGCGTTCGGGTCGGCGGCGTGCGCCGTGCGCAGCGCGTCGGCGAGGTAGCCTGCGCCCATGGCGTTGGTGAACGCGTCCTGCCGCAACGAGCCGTTCTCGTTGAACGGTTCGTTGACCACGTCCCACGCGAAGATCTTGCCCTTGTAGTGCGTGGCCTCGGTGGTGATGTGGGTTTCCATCGCGCCCTGCACCTGGTTGGCGGGCAGGTTGCTCACCCAGGACGGCAGTTGGGAATGCCAGACCAGGTTGTGACCGCGCACCCGCATGCCGTGTGCCTGGGCGAAGGACACGATCTGGTCGCCCGGTCCGAAATTGAAGGACCCGTTCGACGGTTCCGTGGTGTCCCACTTCATCTCGTTGCCGGGGGTGACCATGTCGAACTGGGCGCCGGCAATGCTGGTCTCGCCGCCAACGCCCAGATCACCCCCGGTCAGCTCGGTACCGATATAGCGGCCTTTGGCCTCGGCGAGCCCACGCAGCGTGGTTGCCGCGTGCGCGGGCATGGCCATCGTGGTCGCCGCGATCGTGGCTGCCACCAGTGCGAGTGCGGCGGCCACGGGGAAACCGCGCGGTCGCGCGCCCGGTGGCCTGATCGAGGTGTTTCCCATAGCTGTCCTCAACCTCCGTTGGTTGATTCGACGATGAGGTTTGCGCCGCCGACGTCAGACGGCGGTGATCGTCCACTGGTTGTTGGTGCTGTTGTTCGGTGTCCACAGGACGGCGGTCGAGCCGACCGTGGTGCTGCCGGCGCCGTCCAGTGCTGTGCCGGTGCCGCGGTTGATGATCTGGAAGCGGCCGTTGCCGGTGCTGTTCAGCCGCCACTGCTGGTTGTTGCCGCCGTTCCACGCTGCTTCCCGTGCGGGGGCACCGTTGGCGGTGTCACCCCAACTGTCGGCGACCATGCCGTTGGTGTTGTTGACGATGCGGTACCAGCCGCCGCCCAGCGGCACCAACTGCCACTGGAGATTGGCGCTGCCGTCCCAGGTCCACTGCTTGAGGTTCGATCCGGACGCGACGCTCCCGCCGCCGTCCAGGACCAGGCCACTGGTGACGTTGGCGATCTTCGCCCAGCCGGTCGGCACCGGGGCCGCGTTCAGGACGGGGATCTGGCCGGAGAACGTCATCTTGACCACGTAGGCCAGGGCGGTGAACGGCGGGTTGGCCGAGGGCATCGCGAAGTGCAGGCCGGCGGCGTCCTGGCTGGGCTTGGGCAGGTTGACGTAGGTGCCGGCGGTGTTGTCCAGCAACTGGGCCGAGACGAGGCTACTGATGCTGAACTGGTTGGCGTTGAGCGTCTGGACCGTCATCGTGCCGCCCTGCCAGCCCAGCGCGGTGGCGTACAGCACGGTGTTGTCCTTGCTGCGGGTGAACCGGACGTCCTGCGGCGTGCCGGCCTTCGGACCCGAGAACGAACCGCCGCCCATCGCCGTCGGGCCCTCGCCGAACGTCGACCACAATCGCGTGGCGTAGACGGACTCGCCGAACCGGCCGAGGTAGTCACCGATGCCCAGCAGGAGGGACTGTTGGGCGGCGGGGATGGTGCCGTCGGCCATCGGGGCGATGTTGAGCAGCATGTTGCCGCCCTTGGCGACCCGGTCGATCAATGCGTGCACCATGGCCTGGGTCGTGAAATAGGTGATGTTGCTGATGAAGCCCCAGGTGGCGGGTGAGACGCTGTCGTCGGTCAGCCAGTACGGGGTCTGGATGCCGCCCGGGCCGCCACGTTCGAAGTCGAAGACCTCGCCCAGGCTGTCGAACCCGTCCTTGTAGGTGGCGACCACGTCCTTGTTCAGGGCCACCGCCTGGTTGTAGTAGTTCGCGAGGAAGTTCAGCCGCTGCGACTCTCCGACCAGGCTCAGGTCGAAGTCCTGCCAGATGATGTCGGGCTGGTAACCGTTCATCACCTCGGTGATCTTGGCGAGCCAGAGCTGGTTCTCCGCGGTGGCGCCGTTCTGGCCGTACAGTCTGCGCAGTGAGTCGGTGGACTGGGTTGGTACGTGGTCGTAGTAGCCGTTGAAGTGGTAGGCGTGGTGCAGCGCCGTGAGCAGCTTCAGGCCCTTGGACCGGATCGCGTTCGCGTGGATCTGCAGCAGGTCCAGGCCCGGGCCGGTCTTGACGGAGTTCCATTCGTTGGCCTGGCTGTTCCACATCGAGAAGCCGTCGTGGTGCTCGGCCACCGGCCCGGCGAACTTGGCGCCCGCGTCGTGGAACAGTTGCGCCCACACGTTGGGGTCCCAGTTGCCACCTGCGGACACCAGCTTCGGCGCGAACTTTATGAACCGTCCGGACTTGTCGTTGGCGCCGAGGATGAAGTTCTGGGTCGGCCACGCGTTCGGATCGCCGTAGGTGGCGATGTGGTGCTGGTTCTCGGCCGACCCGCTGATCCACATGTTGCGGGGGTACCACTCATTGCCGAACGCGGGGACGCTGAGCATTCCCCAGTGGTAGTAGATGCCGAATTTGGCGTCCTGGAACCATTCCGGTGCCGGTGGGTGCTGGTCGACCGACGTCCAGGCCGGGGTGTAGGTCTGTGGACCACTGGTGGCCCAGACGGTGCCGGCCCTCAGCATGCCGCCGGCCGCGGCGGCGCCGACGACTCCTGCAGTGGCAAGCAGCCTGCGACGGTTGAACTCCAGTGCGGACATGACCGAGACCTCTCCTGCGGATGACGCTGCGATGGTGGGAAAGTCCCGTGGCCGGCCGGTGGATGGTCCGGCCACGGGACATGGTGACTGCCGTCGTTAGTGGAGGGTCCACTGCTGGTTGCTGCCGCCGGTGCAGGTCCACAGTTGGACCAGGGTGCCGTTGGCGGTGCCGGCGCCGCTGACGTCCAGGCAGAGTCCGGACTGCACGCCGGTGATCGTGCCGTTGGAGTTCACGTTCCACTGCTGGTTGGTCTGGCCGTTGCACGGCCAGATGATCACCTTGGTGCCGGCGGTGGTGCCCTGGCCGTTGGCGTCCAGGCAGTCGGCGCCGTTGTAGACGCTCAGCTGGTTCGACGCGGTGTGGGTGAAGGTCTGGTTGGTGGCGGCCGAGCAGTCCCAGATCTGGACCTGCGTGCCCGCCGTCGTCGAGGAGTTCGGCACGTCCAGGCACCTGCCCGCACCCATCGCATGGAGCGCGCCGGTGCTGCTCCCGACGCTACTGGTGCTGTACCCGGCGGTGCTGAGGTCGGCCTGCACCGCGTTCTCGGTGGCGTCCGACGGGAAGCCGGCCGTCACGGCTCCCTCGAAGAACTCCCCGGGAGCGTTGTTGCTGTTGTCGCCGCCGGTGCCCAGCACGATCGAGGGTTGCAGCTTCATCGGCGAGTAGTTGTTGGGCAGCGGACCCGACCACGCGGTGGTCAGGCCACCGCTGTTGGCGTTGCCGTATTTCAGCGTGAAGTTGGAAACGCCGTTGTTCTTCTCCATGGCGGTGACGAACGGGAAGTGCACACCGGGGTTGCCCGGGTTGTTCGGACCGGTGTTACTGCTGTACATGCCGTTCTCCAGGTCGGCCTCCACCCACGGGCCGCTCCCGGTGCATCCGCCGAACCAGCACGCGGTGCCCCACTCGATCGCGTTCATGGTGGCGTTGCCGGTGTCGGTGTGCGACGTCTCGCCGCTGCCGTAGTCATAGCAGCAGAACTGGCCCACGCTGTTGGACGAGGTCACCATGTAGATCCCCTCGGGCTGGGCGCCGGTCGGCACGCTCCTGGCGTTGTCGATCCGGTAGCCGACACCGGGGGTGACCTGGACGCCGAACGCCGGGTGCCCGGCCACGGTCACCGGCAGCGCCATCGCGTTGGCTCCGATATCCGAGCCGTTGGGACCGGGCCCTTTCCAGAAGCCGCCCCACGAGATCGGCAGGTCGTTGTGGTTCATGGTCTGGTCGTAGATCTTCGTGATCGTGCACGCGGTACCCGAGCAGAACGAGACCTGCGCGGCCGCGTTGGCAAAGCCACCCGCCGACATCAGGCCGATATCGGCGAAACTGTGATCGGACGCCCGCTGCACCTGGTACAGCGGCCCGTTGTAGGACGCGAAAAGCGCCCGGACGGTACTGTGCGCCGTGACGCACGGTGTGCCCCCGGCCGCGTAGATATCGCAGGGCATTGATGTCGCTGCCCGTGCCGGTCCGGCCGCGACACCGACGCCGACCATGGCACTGAGGACGACCGCCGCCGCGACGAGTATCCGGTGCACGCCGCCGCCCGTGGACCGGTGCCGGCGCACAGTGAGCGCGCTGTTCTTCACGTTTCTCCCCGTTCTCCGGTGAGCATGATTCGCTGTTGTTAGCGATAACATCAACCCGAGATGCCATACCCTGTCAAGTGGCGCGGATCGACGCGGTGTCGACAATCGAACGAGTGACCACGTTCGTGGCCGAATTCTGTAGCCGAATGGGGATTTATAGCCGACTTTCGCGCATGGGCGATCCGTGCGTCGCCATTCGCTCACACGCGACGCACTAGACTGTCAACAACATCTGTTGTGGGAAACGAAAATTTCAATGTGTCCCGTGGCCGGCGTGGCGCTGCCGGCCACGGGACACCGCAGAAACGCTATCCGAGGGTCCATTGCTGGTTGGTGCCACCGTTGCAGGTCCACAGTTCGACCAGGGTGCCGTTGGCGGTGGCCGCACCGGTGACGTCCAGGCACAGGCCGGACTGCGTACCGGTGATGGTGCCGTTGGCGTTGATGGTCCACTGCTGGTTGGCCCCGCCGTTGCACGTCCAGGTGTCGACCTTGGTGCCGGGTGTGGTCTGGTTGTTGAACGCGTCGAGGCACAGCTGGCTGCTGCCACTGAAGACAGTCAACTGGTTGGCCGAGGTATGGGTCCAGATCTGGTTCGAGCCACCGTTGCAGTCCCGGATCTGCAGCTGCGTGCCGGGAGTGGTGCTGCTGCCGGGCACGTCGAGGCACCTGGCGGCGCCCACGGCGTGTACCTCACCGCCGGTCGTCCCGCCGCTGGGCGTCACACCGACCTGCTGGATGACCTGCTGGGCGCCCGATGGCCAGTTCGTGCCGCTGACCTGGACGTTGTTGCTCAGGACGTTGTTGTGTGGTGGGCCGGTCGCCACCTGGGTCGCGCCGCCGTTGAGCCAGTTGTTTGCGAAGGTGCTGTCGTTGGTGTTGTTGTTGGGGTTGGCGTTGGTGAAGGCCCAGACACCGGTGTCCTGGATGACGTTGTTCGTCAACGACAGTGAGCGAGAACCCTCGTCCAGGTACAGGCCGACCGTGTGCTGGTTGTCGAAGATGTAGTTGTGGTCGATCGAGCTTCCGGGGTTCAGCGACAGGTTGTAGATGCTGCCGCCGTCGTGGAACACCTTCTTGGTGCCGTGCACGAGGTTGAAGCTGATCACGGTGTTCTTGAGCGTGGTCGGCGTCGTGTAGACCGGCTGGAAGTTGTAGAGACCGCGGTTGCGGTAGTCCTGGCTGCCGCCGGGATCGTTGGCGCCCCAGCCCCAGCCGACGTCGATGCCGTCGTAACCGAGGTTGGACACCTCGTTGTGCGAGATGACGGCGTGCGTGACGTAGGTGGACAGGATGCCGGACATCTCCTTGTAGTCCTCGGCCACCTTGGTCACCAGGTTGTTGGTGATCGTGATGTTCTGGTTGGTCATCGCGGGATTGGACGGGTGGTGTGCGTCGGGCTGCACGCCGCCGACCACGATGCCGGCACCGGAGTCGTCGGTGAAGACGTTGTGGTCGACGGTGACGTTGGACGCGCCGAGGCCGATGCCGGACGCGTTGGCGTTCGTGTCATTGCCGATGCCCAGTCCCACCTGGCCGAGGTGGGTGAAGGTGTCGTTGGCGAAGGTGACGCCGTTGGCCGCGGAGACCTGTACCGCGGCGGGGACCTGCCGCCAACTGTTGCGCGCGGCCTCGAACAGCGTGCAGCCCGACTGGCAGCTGGTCAGGAAGTCCGACGGTTGCTGCCAGGCTTCCCCGATGAAGGCGCCGTTCTGCTCGTCCGCGTAACCGACCGAGGTGCCCGGCTGCAGCCAGGTGGTGTACTCGAAGGTCATGCCCCGCATCGAGATGTTGGTGATCGGGTTGGCGAGGCTGCCGTTGATGTGGACCAGCGATGTCATCCGCGGCAGTTCGACGTCGTGCCCCACGGGTGACTGGCCGGCGGCCGCCTTGTAGTAGAGCTGCCCGGCCTGCGGGTCCAGGAACCACTGTCCGGCATTCTTCACGAACGCGAGGGAGTTCTCCAACTGTAGCTGGCCGCCCGCGAAGGGGTGGGCGAGCGTGTCGTAGCCCCAGTTGTTGTTGTTCCACGCGGGTTGTTGCATGGTGACGGTGGTGCCGTTGATGCTCTGGACGGGTGCGTACCGGTCGGTGAACGAGTCCTGGCTCTCCACCTCGATGCGGTTCTGCTCGGGCAGCGTCGCCAGGAAGTTGAGCGCGGAGTTCGTGATGGTCATGCCGCTGGTGGTGATGGTGACGTCGCTGCGCGAGATCGTCATCGCCGCGCGTGGTGCGAGCGTGCCGTCCACATAGAGTTGGCGCGAGTCGATTCCCGTGGGCACGGCCGCCGCCCAGATGTTCGCGGCCGAGTCGTGCAGCGTCCATCCGGTCACCGGCTGCGCGCCGGACACGAGCGGTGTCTGGCCGGGCATCGCCTGCCAGGTGACGGTGTGGCCGTTGCGTCCGGAGTCCGCGCTGGTGAACTCCAGCGGCGCGGACGGACGGTAGGTGCCGCCCGTGAGGTCGACGACCACGTCGGATTGGCCGGCCGCGCTGCGTGCCAGTTCCTGGGCCTTGGCGAGGGTGGCGACCGGATGGGCGAGGTCGCCCACGGCCTGGTCGTTTCCGCTCGGGGTGACGACGATCGTGGTGACCGGGGTGCTCGCGGCCTGAGCCGGAGTCACGGCCACCATCGCCGCGATCGCCGTGCCGGCCGCCACGGCCAGCACGGTCATGGCTGATCGTGTGCTGTTACGCATGTCCGTCCTCTCTCTGGGTGAACGGGGTGCTGTACGTCGGAGTTCTGGTGCGCAGGTCCAGGCGTAGCGTCAGGAGGACCTGGGTGGAGCGAGGCAGGTCCACGCGCAGCCACGGCCCGTCGACGCGGGTGATCGCCGACAGCACCGCCGGTTCGCCGTGTCCGTAGTCGTAGAGATCGCCGATCCAGGACGGGTCGGTGCAGACGGTGTGGCCCGCGATGCGGATGGTGTCCTCCGCGAACGCCCCGGCCTGGACCACAACGGAACGCGCCGACCACGGATCGAGATTGATCAACTCGACGACCGTCGCTTCGGGATCGATGCTCCGGACGAGGGCGGCCACCGCGGGCGGCAGGCCGGGTCGCCGGGCCTGGGCGTCGTAGTAGCGCACGCGTGCCTGTTGCAGGCCGCCGTTGTAGCTGACCTGCGGGCCGCCCCAGGTGAGCTGGACCAGTGCCTCGGTGACCACCGGGTTGGACTGCTGCCAGAGGTGGATGTCCGCCTCGGCCACGTCCTGGCCGCGGTGACGGTCCATGCGGGCCAGGCGGTGCCGTACCTGGGCCGCCGCGGCGGCCAGGATCCGCTCCGGGTAGCCGGGGTGGTCCCCGGCCAGGAAGGCGAACCAGGGCTCCTCGTGGCCGGCCTCTTCCTTGCCGCGGAACGCTCGCACGTCCCGCCAGTCATGGCCGTCGGCCGTGCGCAGTCGCTCGATGCGCTCGCGGTCGGCGGCCGATCCGCTGTGATGCCACAACGCCAGGGGAACCGACAGCGGCATCGGGTTGTAGTCGAACCAGCCCTGATCGGCGTACCGGAACGGCACGTGCAGGGTGGGCGTGTGGATCTGATCGCCCAGTTGGGCGAGCCACCTGGACTGGAGGCTGGAGTCCGCCTCGGTGAAGGCCATGACCTTGCCCCGCGCGACGATTTCGTCCACTGTGGACCGGATCATGTCCAGGAAGGAGTCGTCACCGGTGGCGGTCGCCGCGGCCAGTGCCCCGGCTGTCGCGGCCGGTCCGATGGCGTACCAGCCGTGCGGCCATGACCAGCCGTAGTGTCCGCCGTACCAGCGGCCCGCCAGCAGCCCGCCGACCGTGCCGTCCGGAGCGACGTTGTCGGGCAGTACACCGCCGTTGGCCGCGGCCCGTTCGCGCCACGCGCCGACGTACTCGGCGATCCAGTCCCGGTAGCGCGCATCCCCGGTCAGCATCAAGGCGTTCCGGACCAGACTCGACGCGGCCAGGTTGACCGCGGTGTCCCCGACGCCCATCCGGCGCCGCATCTGTTCGCCCAGCCGCGGATCGGGACCGGGCTCGCCGGAGCGAGTTGAGGGCAGCCAGTCCAGCGGGAAGCCGTACATTCGCGCTTCGGCCGCCAACCAGGGATATGCCGCGCCGTCGAACAGCCCCACCCGCGTCGGGTCGCTACCGTTGTGCGGGCGGCGGATGATGCGGTGCGTTGGGTCGTAGTTGCCGTATGCCGGGTCGACGTAGAGGTCCGCGAAGCGCAGCGCCCGCCCGGTCCACCTGTCGGGCGCGGCCATGCACAGGAAGTAGAACAGCAGCAGGCTCTCGCTCTGGTGGAACCAGTCGTAGCCGCGCTCGTACTCGTCGTGGAGCATGCCGAGTTCGGTGAGCTGCCGGGTGACTCCTTCCCAATGCCGCTCCGCCGCGGTGAGCAGGTCGTCGGCGCCGCCGAGCAGGTAGAGCTGGGGCCAGTTGAAGAACGTCTCGTAGAAGTCGTCCACGCCGTCGCGCGAGGTGAGCCGACCGCCGTAGGCCAGGCGTCCGTCCGGTCCGGTGAAGTCGTGTTCGAACTGGCGCCAGGCGTGGTCGAGCAGGGTGAACAGTTGGCGTTGCGCGATCGCCCAGCCCGGTGGTTCGAGCAGCGGCACCGAGGCCCTGATGACGGGTGGCATCCATCACTCCTTGGTGGCGCCGGCCAGCATGCCGGCGACCAGGAATCGTTGGGAGAACAGGAAGACGACCAGCACCGGGATGATCGCCAGCAGCGTGGCCAGCGCCAGCTCCGGGCGCTGGACCGCGAGCGCGCCGACGGTCGGGTTGAACTGGGGGACGTTGTCCAGCAGCGTGCCGAGACCCACCTGCACCGGGAACTGGTCGCTGCCGGGCAACAGGACGTAGGGCAGGAAGTAGTTGGTCCAGTTGGCCACGAAACTGAAGAACCCGACCAGCGCGACCACCGGGGTGGCCAGCGGCAGCGCGATACGGCGGAACACCCCGAACTCCGAGCAGCCGTCCAGTCGCGCGGCCGCCAACAGTTCGGTGGGCAGCGCGGTGCTGAAGAAGATGTAGGCCAGGTACACGCCGAACGGATAGAACGAGTAGGGCAGCACGATCGACCACATCGAGCCGATCAGGCCGACCGCGTTGACCTCGAGGAACAGCGGCACCACCAGGGTCGCGTTCGGCATGAGCATCACGACGAGGGTGAGCACCAGCAGGGTGCGCCGGCCGCGGAACTCGGTCATCGCGAGCGCGTATCCGGCGGGGATCGCCACGCACAGGGTGATGGCGAGCGCGAGGCACGAGTACAGCGCGGAGTTACGCAGCCACAGGAAGATCGTGTCGCCCTGGAACGCGGTCAGCGCGTCCCAGTTGGCCCGCAGCGCATGCCAGGATCCGATCGACAGCGGGTTGCCGTGCACAAGCTGGTCGTCGGTCTTGGTGGTGGCCAGCACCAGCCAGAGCACCGGGAGCACGAAGAACAGCAGGAACAGCGCGAGGACCACGGTGGACAGCGGATTCGGCAGCCTGCGGCGCGCGGATCCGGACGGGCGTGTTGCCGCCGGCCGGACTGGAGCGTCGGCGGTCAGGATGTCAGTCGGCATCGAAGAACCCCGATCGGACCACGAACACGGCCGCGACGACCAGTCCGACCAACAGCAGCTCGACCGAGATGGCGGCGGCGGTGTTGATGTTGTCGTTCTGGAACGCGAAGTCGTAGGAGAGCTGGTTGAGCGAGTAGTCCCGGCCGGCGACCCCGACGCTGGCCTGGGAGAGCAGTTGCGGCTCGACGAACAGTTGGGTGCCGCCCGCGAAGGAGAGGATCACCATGTAGACGATCCACTTGCGCAGCAGGGGAATCTGGATGCGCCGAGCGGTCTGCCAGGCGCCGGCCCCGTCGATCCGGGCCGCTTCGAGCACGTCGACGGAGATGTTGTTCAGTGCCCCGTACATCACCACGATCCAGCCGCCTGCGCCGGTCCAGAACGCGATGAAGGTGAACAGAACCGGCAGGTGGCCGGGTGCGATCACCTGGCCGAACGTGTCGAAACCGAACGCGCGCAGCAGGAAGCTCACCGGACTGACCGTGGGGTCGAGCAGGAACAGCCAGACAAGGACGCTCGCCGCCCCGGCCAGTGCCCCCGGTACGTAGTACAGAAAACGAAGCGCCCTGCTGACCGGCCGCGCACGCATCCGGTGCAGCAGCAGCGCGAGCCCGACCACGAACACCACCAGTGCGGCGAGCCAGCACACCAGGTACAGCGCGACGTGCTCGACGGCCCAGACAAACCGGAAGTCACCTGCTGCCGCGACGAAGTTCGACAGGCCCACGAAGGTGTTGCCGGCATCGGTGAAGGCGAAATAGATCGCGTACCCGGTCGGTACGACGCCGAAGGCGATCAGCAGCACCACGTAGCCTGCGACGAAACCATGGCCGGCACGGCCGGGCCACGGCGTCCGGCGCACGGTTGGTGCCGCCGGCGCGTTCACTGGCTGACCTGGTACCCGTCGGTGCGTGCGTAGTTCACGACCGCGTCGTGCCAGGCGGGCAGCATCGAGACGATCGTCTTTCCGGCGGTCAGCCCCGGCGTGATGGTGGCCGCCCAGATCGCCTCCTGGCTGAACTGGCCGTAGCCCCAGCCGGACCACACCTGGCCGGCCGCGGCCTGTAGGGGCCTGGCGATGTCATTCGCGTAGTACCCGGTGGCGGCCTGGTTGGCCAGCCAAGCCGTGGCTGCCGGCGCGTAGGCCGGATAGCCGGGTGCGATCTTGGCCTGGTAGTCGTCCGATGTGGTCACCCAGGTCAGGAACGCGATGGCGGCCTTGAGGTTGGTGCTGTGCGCGGACACCAGCCAGGTGCCGCCGCCGACGTTGCCGACCGACGGTGTGGCCTCGCCCGACCACTGCGGCATCGGGGCGACCGCGACCTGGCCGGCGGGGACCTTGAACGTGCCCTGGAACAGGGAGCCGCCGTACCACGACGGGCCGGGCATCATGAGGATCTTGCCGGCGTCGTTCTTGTCGAAGTCCGAACTGAACACGCTGCTGGTGGACAGGGTGTGGTTCTTGATCAGTGTGTCCAGCAGCGCCGCCATCCGGGTGCAGTCCGGACCGGTCGTGTTCACGGTGACCGCCTTGGGACCGGTGATGTGGTTGGCGCCGCACTTGGCGGCCCACAGGTAGATCTCCGGGGTGAAGGTGTCGCCCGCGGCGCCGACCAGGTAGCCGGGATGCTCGACGGCTACCTTCTGCCCGAGCGCCTGGTACTGCTCCCAGGTGGTGGGGACCTGGTAGCCCCACTGCGTCATCAGGGTCGCGTTGTACCAGAGCACGGTCTGGGACAGGTCGTTGCGCAGGCAGTAGAGCGTGCCGTCGACCGTGCACGGGTTGTTGGCGCCGGGCGCCCATCCGGCCAGCAGGGCCGCCGGGACCAGGTTCTTGTTCAGTGGGGCGGTGAAACCCGCCGGTACCGCCCAGGAGACCTCGTTGTTCTGCGAGCTGAAGACGATGTCCGGCCAGCCGCTCCGGGTCCGGTTGAACAGGCTCACCTTGGTCTGCAGGTAGTTCGAGCCGTTGGCGTCGCCGTCGTAGGTGACGATCTTCATCGGCACCCCGGGATGTTCCTTCTGGTAGAGCTGCGCGGCGGCGAGGCGCGTCGAATCGACCCATACCGTGATCGCGCCACCGGTCTGCGCAACGGGCTGGAACCCGCCCCGCGCGGTGGTGGTCCCACCACTGTTCCCGCACGCCGCGACCATCAGTACCAGTGCGGCGGCGCCCGCCAGTACCGTGGTCCACCTGCTGGTGGTGCGCACCTTCGCTGTCATGCCCGACTCCACTACGCTGTGGCGCCCACACGCCTGCGCAGCGGGCGAAGTCCTGATATGTGTCCGACTCATCTCGCGGCTGCGATCGAAGCTCTACTCCGCGATGGGGCGCAGCTTCCCGGTTCTCCGGCCAATCAGAGCCCCTGGAGGGCTCGCAAGTCAAGAGATAAGACCGATCAACTTCAAGATCATGTCGATGTGAAGGGCGATAAGTCATACTAATCGTGTCCAGAGAGAGACCTAATGACCCCTGGGTGCGTGGGCAGGCGCAGCGATACCCTTCGGTATGGCCCATGACGAAGCAGGCACGTCGGTGGACGGCGCCGCCGTACCGGTGATAACCAGGACGTCCGCGCCGGACCGGAGCGTGTACCGACCCGGCTACGAACTGGCCGCCGAGCGGATCCTCCAGCTCATCGCCGAGTCAGGCCTGCGTCCCGGCGACCGCATGCCGACCGAGAACGAGTTGGCCGCGCGGCTGGGCACCAGCCGAACGGTGGTGCGGGAGGCCGTCAAGATCCTCTCCGCGCTCGGTCGGATCCGGGCCCACAAGGGCCGCGGTCTCTATGTCGCCGACGACGCCGGCATGCTGGGCTCGACGCAGTGGGGAAGCTTCTTCCTGCCCACCGACCTCGACCACGTCTACATGCTCTTCGAGTTCCGCCGGGTGCAGGAGACCGCCGCCAGTCGGCTCGCCGCGACCAGGGCCACCCCCGTCGAACTGCGCGCCATCGAGACCGCCGCCGAGACCTGCCGCCAGGGGCACCGCACCGGACAGAACACGTTGTTCGACCGTGGCGACGACGACTTCCACCTCGGCATCGCCACCGCGTCCCACAATCCGTTCCTCGTCGTCGCGGTACGCGAGGCCCGCCGCCTGCAACGCCAGTCCAGCACGATCGGGCTGCACGGCACGGTCGGCGGCCACGCGGCGGAAGCGATCGAGGAGCATGCCGCGATCTACCAGGCGATCCGCGACGGCGACCCGGAGGCCGCGGCCCATGCCGCCGCCGTCCACCTCGACAAGACCCTCGAGGACTATCGCCGCGAGATCCAACGGCGCGTCTTCGGCTGACCCGCGCCGGACCTGTTGTCCGCTTGGGCAAAAAACGGGTCCACTCAGAAACTTACATCTTGTTTCACAATGAATCGCACTGTAAGCAACAGGTTGTGGCACAAGAGTACGTAACATGTCATTGACCGTCCTTGTCCTCGGTCGTAACATCCGGATCGAGCCAGCTCATCGAATCGATTCGATGCCCTCCAGGAGCGCTGGCCATTCGAGCGCGCCACGGTGCGGTGGCGCCGAACGCAGGAGATCCGATGAGGACGAGAATCGGACCCGGTCGACTGCTGCTGACCGCTGGAGCGGCCCTGACGCTGGCATGGGCGCTGTTGGTGCCCGCCGCCGGCCACGCGGCCGCCGGGGAATCGCTGAGTGTGGACCTTTCCTCGACACGCGGGCCGTCGACCGGCGTGGGGGAGGGGTTTCTCTACGGCTTCACCGAAGACGGCACCCAGCCGGCGGACCAGTTCATCCAACCGTTGGGCATCAACGCGTTCCGCGGCGGCGGATGGTTCTCCGGCGGCTGGATCAGGGACGGCTACCAGAACGGCGCCGCCACCAAGGCCGACCTCAACTCGATCATCGAGGAGGCGAGGCGGCTCACCCAACCGCCGTACCACGCGCAGTACCAGGTGCTGGTCACCGACATCTACGGCCTGAACGGTGGACAGCCCTCGAACACGATGTACCCGTGCGACAACGGCAACTGCTCGAACTGGATCAGCTTCATCGACGCCACGGTGGGCGCGTTGCAGGCTACCGGGCTGAAGTTCGCCTACGACATCGACAACGAGCCGGACATCTCGGTGTTCTGGACGCGGGGCGTGAACAGCACCCAGTACTTCCAGATGTGGGACACCGCCTTCCGGGAGATCCGCCGCATCGCACCGGGAGCGCAGATCGTCGGGCCGTCGTTCGGGTTCACCCCGCAGCGCAGCCCGGGCGAGTGGCAGACCTGGCTCGCGCACGTCAAGGCGGCCGGGACGGTACCGGACATGATCAGCAACCACAACGAGGGCGACGTCGACGACCCGGTCACCGTCGCGCAGACCCTCAACAGCGACCTGGCCACGGCTGGGATCGGCCCGGTGCCGCTGTCCTCGAACGAGTACCAACCGGCCGACCGGCAGACCGCCGGGGTGACCGCGTGGTATCTGGCGCGCTTCGCGCAGTCCGGCTACACCAACGCGATGCGCGGCAACTGGGTCTGCTGCGTTACCCCGAACCTGACCGGTGTCCTGACCCAGAGCGGGGGCACCTGGCAGCCGACCGGCAACTGGTGGGCGCTTCGCGACTACGCCGACCTGACCGGAACGCTGGTGAACACCTCCGGCCAGGTCGGCTCGACGGCGATCTCGGCCGCCGAGGACGCCGCCGCCAAGCGCGCGGTGGCGATCATCGGCGACTCCAACGGGTTCACCGGCGCCGCGTCCGTGACCTTCAGCGGTCTGTCATCCCTACCCTGGCTCGCCGGCGGTGGCAGCGTGCACGTCACCGTGGACCGCATCCCCGATCAGGCACCGCTGTCCGCGCCGCAGGTGGTGCTCGACCAGAACGTCAGCTCATCGGGCGGCTCGATCACCGTGCCGTTCACCTTCCAGGCAACGCATGACGCGTTCGCCGTCTACCTGACGCCGGCATCGTCGGGCGGCGGGTTCCCCAGCGGCTTCCACCAGTTCGCCGTCGCCAACGACAACCTGTGCCTCGACGTACTCGGCAACACCTCGAATGCCGGCGCGGCGATCGACCAGTGGACCTGCAACGGACAGGCCAACCAGCACTTCCAGTTCGTGCCGGTCGCCGGCGGCGCAGGCGAACTGCAGGCGCAGAACTCCGGCCAGGATGTGGCCGTCGCCAACAACTCCACCGCGCAGGGCACCCCGGACATCGTTGCGGAGCCCGCGAACGGCGCTGCCGGCAGCCTATGGCAGCCGTTGCGACAGTCCGACGGCTCGTACGAATTCCGCAACCAGAACAGTGGCCTGTGCCTGGACGTGACCGGCGCCAGCAGTGCCATGGGCCAGCAGCTCGACCAGTGGCCGTGCAAGAACGCGACCGGCACCAACCAGGACTTCATGCTCGGCTGACCGGCCCTTCAGAAAGAGGAACCACATGAGTAGGACCAAGTTGTTGTTCAAACGCGCCATTTTTCTGCTCACGCTGGTCGCCGCCGTGATTGTGGGCCAGCTCAGCGTGGGCCAGCAAAGCGCTTCCGCCGCGGGGACCGGACCCTGTGATATCTATGCCGCGGGCGGCACGCCGTGTGTCGCCGCGCACAGCACTACGCGAGCCTTGTTCGGCGCGTACAGTGGCCGGTTGTATCAGGTCCGGCGCTCGTCGGACGGCGCGACGGCCGACATCGGCACCCTGAGTGCGGGCGGGTTCGCCAACGCCGCGGCGCAGGATTCGTTCTGCGCGAACACCTCGTGCGCGATCACGATCATCTACGACCAGTCCGGCCGGAACAACCACCTCACCGACGCGCCCGCAGGTGGGGCGGCCGGTGGCCCGGACAACCTGGCCGACGCGAAGGCGTTGCCGGTCATGGCCGGTGGAAACAAGGTCTACGGGGTGTTCGTCGCACCCGGCACCGGATACCGCAACGACGCCACCAACGGCATCGCCACTGGCAGCCAGTCGCAGGGTGAGTACATGGTGGCCGCGGGCGGCCATGTGAACAGCGGCTGTTGCTTCGACTACGGCAACGCCGAGTCCAACGCCCGGGACAACGGCAACGGTCACATGGGCGCGGTGTACTTCGGCAAGCTGTGCTGGTTCGGGTTCGTCGTACCTGGCCAGTGCATCGGCGCCGGCCCGTGGGTGATGGCGGACCTGGAGAACGGCCTGTTCGCCGGTGCGAACGGT
>DASXXM010000561.1:0-17695 GCA_036503065.1 Pseudonocardiaceae bacterium
CTACGCGGCGATTCTGGTGCGCCTGGACCGGATTCCGGTGTCGGAACTCGAAGAACTGATCGTCGAGGCGTGGCTGCTCCGCGCCCCGAAGAAGCTCGCCAGGGAGTACCTCGGGCAGTAGCTTCGACCGGGTGCTCGGAATGTAGAGCAGTGCTCTCGATTCGGAGCGGGTGTACCAGCTCAGGCTCTGCTTCGTCGCTGCTCAGGGCAGCGTGTCGCGCAGGGCGGTCACGCGGTCGACGGCCGCCGTGAACGAGGACTGGCCGAGCCGGCCGGACCGCATCGCGTCGACCAGGGCCGCGTTCACGTTGTCGCCCTGCGTCACGGTGCCGTCCGCACACAGGATCAGGTCCATCCCGGCCTGCGCCGCGAGCACCGACCGGTTCCCGTCGCCGCCGAACGCCTTGAGGCCGCCCGCTTCGATGGCGTCGGTGACGGTGACGCCCTGGAAGCCGAGGCGGTCGCGCAGTTCGCCCTGCACCACGGCGGACGACAGGCCGGCGGGACGGCCGGCGTCCAGCGCCGGGTAGGTCGCCCAGGACACCATGATCAGCTTGACGCCGGCCGCGATCGCCGCCGGGTAGGGCGCCTCGTCCTTCGCGCGCAGGCCCGACAGCGACACGTTCAGCGTCACCGGCTGCGCGTCCGTGTTCTGGCTCGTGGTGGCCGCGCCCAGGCCGGGGAAGTGTTTGGCCGTGGCCGCCACGCCCACCGGCTGCTGGTTGCCGACGAACGCCTGGCCCAGGCTCGACACGGTGGCCGCGTCGTTGCTGTACGAGCGCTGGAACTCGTCGATGAAGTTGCCGGCCTGGTAGTAGACGTCCAGTACGGGCGCGAGGTTCACGTTCATGCCGACGGACCGCAGGTTCTCGCCCGCGTCGTGCCCGGCCTGGCCTGCCACGGTCACGGCATCGGCCGACTGGCCGATCTGCTTCTCCGACTGCACCGGGCTGCCCGGTAGGCGCCGGACCTGGCCGCCCTCCTGGTCGGTCATCAGCAGCAGCGGCGCGTGCACCGGGCTCTGCGCCGCGGCCTGCCGCAACTGGCCGACCACGGAGCTGATCTGGTTGTCGCTGGAGATGTTGTCACCGAAGAAGATCACGCCGGCCGCCTGCCCGGCCTCGATGCGCTGGATCAGGGCGGCGGGCGGGGTGAGGCCGGTGTAGGAGTAGATGATCCGCTGGCCCGCCTCCTGTTGCGGGGTCAGCGTGACCGATTGGTTCACGGGCGCCGCGACGGCCGCCGTCAGGATGGTGGCGACGAGGGTGACCCAGTTGAGGTGGCGCCGTAAACTGGTCATGAATCCATGAGTACCACACCGGATAGGATGGATAATCTCGAACTATTCACACTACGGGGAGTCGTCGTGACAGCGGATCCGAGGGCGGCGGTGTTGGCCGAGGTCGCGTCGCTCGCCGAGCACGGCGGCCTGTCCATGAAACCCGCGGAACTGCACACCGACCTCCCGCCCGGCCCGCCGACCGAGGCGGCTCTCCCGCACCAACCCGGCACCGGCGGCGGCTTGGACGGCATCGCCGTGGACGCCCGCCGGTTCGCCCACGTCATCGTGGCACCCGCCCTGTTGGCGTTGGTGGGCATGCTGGTGCTGGCCGGGGTGGCCACGGTCGTGGCACTGACCACGGGGGTGCTGCTGGCGGTCATGGTCGCCATCGTCGGGATGCTCGGTCTCGGCGGGGCCGGCATGGTCGTCGCGTGGCGCCTGTCGCGACGTTCGTTGCCCCGCAACGAGATCACCCCGTCGTGGCGGTCACGACAGGCCTGGCTCGGGCCGTGGGCGCAGTCCCAGGAACGCAGGCTCGTCTTCGTCGCCGTGGACACCGTGGCTCGGATCGCGCGCAGCACCGCATGGGCATCGGACGACCTCGACGACCACCGGATCCGGCTGGACCTGGTCACCGAACTGGACGAAATCGACGAACAGGCATTCCAGCTCGCGGTGCTGCGGCGCAAGCTGGGCGATCAGCCCGACGAGCAACACGCGGCCGCGCTGCGGCGCAGCTGGGACGCACTGGTGGACCGGGTGAGCGCCCTGTCGGCCTACGCGGATCGGTTGGCGGCACTGCAATCCGAGCGCAACGCCGTGGCCGCCGACAGTGCGGTGGCCCGGCTGCTCGCGGGCACTGCTCGCGACGAACTGGCGTCGGAGCAGGTCCGCGACCTCACGGCGAGTGCCGTCGACCCGACGGACGTCACCAACTACGGGACGTCGCATAGGAATGCGACGTGATCGGCGAGGAGTTCTCCGGCCGCTGGTAGACCGACTGCACCGCGACCCGGCCGGGCCCGATCAGCCGCAGCCACATGCTCCGGTAGTTGTAGCTGCGGCGCCAGGTGAACAGGCCCTGCGAATGCGGGTACTCCAGGTGCAGGTGCATGTTCACCGACAGGTCCCGGTACAGCAGCGCGCTCGGCTGCACCAACAGCGTCTCGCGCGGTGCCAGGTCCCGCACGAACGTGTTGCCCGGCGAGTGCAGCAGCAACAGCCCCGGTGCGCCCTGCGCGCCGAAGATGTCGCCGTACATGCCCATCGGGTAGTGCGTCTCGCGCTCGTCGCCCGATCCCGTGACGTACCAGACGGGTGAAGACTCCCAGGTGTACTTGACGTTCCCGGTCGCGGCCAGGAACCGGTGCTCGCGCACCCACATCCGCTGCCCGTGTTCCAGCGGCAGCACCACGAGATCGCCCGCGTGGTTGTCCGACAGCGCGATGTGTCCCGGGCCCCGGCCCTCCACCATGATCAGCGGCATGCCGGCCATCATCCGGGTCCAGCCGCCAGCCAGGCTCATGTTGGTGAGCTGGGCGTTCGGGTCGGCCCACAGCAGCGAGTGGTGCGAGAAGTAGATGTAGTCGTCGCCGGTGAGCGCGAAGTCGGCGACGGGCACGTAGGTGCCCTCGATCTGCAGACGGGACTGGCCGAACTGGATGCGGGCCATGTCCCTGGTCGCGGGCTGTTTCTGCCAGCCGGACGCGCTGATGTGGGCGCGGACGTCGATCGGCGCGCCGCAGCGCGGGCAGGCCGTCGCGGTCGGGTCGGACAGTTGGCGGCAGTAGCGGCAGTGGAAGGCCGGCGCGGTCATCAGGCCCTCACTCCGAGTGGTGGTGGACGTACATCGACTGGATGCCGACGCGACCCGGACCGGTCATCTCGGCCAGGTACATGCCGTGCCGCATGAGACCCGTGCGCAGCTTCTGCTGGACCGCCTGCATCTGCACCGCGGAGTCCTTGTAGAGCCAGCCGCCCGGCTCGACCAGGATCTTCTCCCCCGGCCGCAGCATGCGTTCGAAGACGTTTCCGTAGCCGTGCAACATAAGCAGCCCCGGCGAGCCGGCCGTGACGAACCGGTCCATGAACATGCCGCCGCCGCCGTGCAGCACGTTGGCGAGGCCCTTGATCCGGACGAACGAGTAGTTGATGTTGCCGGACGCCACCAGGAACGCGTGCTCGCGCACGTCCAGTTCCATGCCGGGATGCAGCGGCAGCACGACCAGTTCGCCCGGCGCGTCACGGGAGAACGCCACCCGGCCGGGGCCCTGCGCCACGGTCACCACGAACGGCATCCCGCCCAGCGCCCGCTTGAAGCCGCCGCCTGTGTTCAGCGCGGAGATCGGCGCGTGCTCGTCCTTCCACAGCATCACGTGGTGCTCGAAGAACACCGCGTCGCCCTGGGCCAGGTTGAGTTCGGCCACCGGCACCAGCTCGCCCTCGACCTGGCAGGTGCTGTTGGCGAAGCGGAACTCGGTCATGTCACGCAGTCGCGGGGCCTCGCGCCAGCCCGAGTCGGAGACCCGGTCCCGCTCGTCCAGCGGCGCCCCACAGGTCAGGCAGCTGGTGTTGCCCGGCGGATTCTGGCCACGACACCAGTGGCATTCGATCCGATCCACAGCGTTCTCCATTCCCACTTCACGGCACCCCAACCGGCCCGCTCGGTGCGTAGAAGCTAGCAGCGCAGCTGCCCCGTAGTGCCGACTTCCCGTCAACGCCGTGCGCCGCCCGGTAGGGTTTGGCCCAAACGGGAGGTCGTGGAGGCAACGGTGGCACTGTTCAGCCGAGAATTCATCGCGGTACCGGACGACCGAAAAGGACAACTGGTCTACAAGTGGCCGGACGTCAACATCAGGCGGTACACCCGGGCCATCGTCAACGCCGACGAGGTGGCGCTGTTCGTGAACACCGGCCAGGTCGTGCAGACCATGGGGCCGGGCCGCCACCAGATCGACGCGAACGAACTCCCCGGCCTCGGCGCCCTGGTCGACCTCGCCACCGGCGGCAACGCCTACCGGGCCGAGCTGTACTTCGTCGGCAGCCGCGAATACACCGGCTTCACGTTCGGCGGCCGGATCGACGATGTGCAGGACAGCCAGACCGGGCTGATCGTGACCCTGCGGGTGTTCGGCGACTACGCGTTGCGCGTCGTCGACCCGATCCGGCTGATCACCAACCTGCTGTCCACCGTCGACGTCACGAACAACGACCGAGTGAGCGGCTGGGTGAGCGACCAACTGCTGAAGGTGATGCGCACGGACATCACCAACCAGATCGTGCGCAACGGCTGGCCGATCCTGGGCCTGTCGGCCTACACGCCGGAGATCGAGCAGACCGTGATCGCCAAGGCCAACGAACAGTTGTCCGCCTACGGCGTCGCACTCACCCGGATGGGCAACTTCGACGTGAACCTCGCGCCGGAGGACGCCGCCCAACTCAAGGGTTTGGCCAAGGACACCAGCTACTCCCGGCTGGCGGGCGGCTTCAACCAGTACGCGGCGGGCGAGATGGCACTGGGTGCCGGCCAGGGCATGGCGCAGGGCGGCGGCGCGGTCGGCGGCGCGTTCCTGGCCGCGGGCCTGGGAATGGGCGGCGCCGCGGTGGCGCAACCCGGTCTGCCGGCCGCACCGCCGCCCGCCGGTTTCGCCGGTGGTGCCCCCGGTGGCTACACCGGCCCACCACCGGCAGGCCAGCCCGCCCAGCAGGGCGCCCTGCCGATCGGCGCCACACCGGCCCCGACGCCCCCGCCGGGCGTGCCGCCCGTCGGGTGTGCCAACTGCCAGGCCAACAATCCGGCCGGCTCGAAGTTCTGCATGAGCTGTGGGCAGCCACTTGCCGCGCCCGCGGTGCACTGCACGGCGTGTGGCGCGGAACTCCCGTCCGGCGCCCGGTTCTGCGCATCCTGCGGCACCGCGGTCGGCTGACGTTGGTGGGTGCCCGCGGGCACCCACCAACCTTCGTTCAGTGGGCGCCGACGGACTGGTGCTCGGAGGCCAGGCCGGCCGGTGCCGACGCGATGGACCGCTGGATGGCCTCGACGAGCGCCAGCGCCGCCTCCTCGGTCAGCTCCACCGCGACGCGCGCGGACGGGCCGAGCGACGGGTTGATGAAGTCGATGTTGAGCGTGTGGGCGAACTGCGCGTGCACCGGATGGTCCACGTAGACGGTGGCGTGGCTCACGCCGAACCAGCCGCTCGCGCCCTTGCCGCTGCCGACCAGTTCGACCTTCTCGGTCTGGTACGTGCACATACGGTCTCCTTCAGCTGGCTAGGTTCTTGCCGTAGAACTCGAGAATGCGTTCCCAGCCGGCCACCGCGGCCTCCGGCCGGTAGTTGGGCCGGTTGACCGCGAAGAACGCGTGGCCCGCGCCGTCGAACGTGTGGAACTCGTGTGGCTTGCCCACCCGGTCCAGCTCCGCGGACAGCGCCGCGGTCTCGTCGGGGGCCGGGTACGAGTCGTCCGCGCCGAACAGGCCGAGCAGCGGGCACGACAGCTGGTCCGCGATCCCCAGCAGCGGCGTAACTTTCAGCGGCGCGCCATCCGGCGGCGTGTTGACGATGAAGGCGCCATAGCAGTCCACCGCAGCGTCCAGCCGCAGCGAACATGCCGCCAGGAACGACTGCCGGCCGCCGGAGCAGTAGCCGATCACGCCGATCCGGCCGTTGGCGCCCTCCAGTGAGTTGAGGTATTGGGCGCCACCGTCCACGTCGCCGACCAGCCGCTCGTCCGGCACGCCGCCGTTGGCCCGTGCCGCCGCGGCCGCGTCGTCCGGGCTCGCGCCGGGTGCCTCGCGGGAGTACAGGTTCGGACAGATGGACGCGTAGCCCTCCGCCGCGAACCGGCGGACGATCTCCTTCGTCTGGATGTCGTAGCCGGGCATGTGGTGGATCACGACTACTCCGCCGCGCGGGGTGTCCCCGAGCGGACGCGAGAGGTAGGCCTCGATCTCGTCACCGCCGTGCCCGGTGATGGTGACGGTGCCGGCCTGGATCGCGTCCTTCATAAGTTGCTCCTTTTGTTGTCCGGCAAGGATTTCCGGCAGACACATCACATCAGATCCGCCATCCGCTCCAGGAGCGGGATGATCGCGATCAGCCTGCGCTGTTCGGCCGGGCTGAATCCGTGCGCCAGCGCGGACGCCATGCGTTCCGCGTTGCGCGAACGGCGGTCCACCAGGACGCGACGGCCCGCGTCGGTGATGGACAACACAACGCGGCGGCCGTCGGTGGGGTCGGTGGCGCGCTCGACAAGGCCGCGGCGCTCCAGCACCGCCAGCGTGGCGCCCATGGCCTGCGGCCGCACCCGCTCCCGGTCGGCCAGCACGCCGGGCGTTGCCGCACCGTGCCGGTCGAGTTGGGCCAGCACGGATACCTCGGACATCGTCGGCTCGCCGGGGTCGCGGTCCTGACGCAGCCGGCGCACGATCCGCCCCAGCGCCACTCGAAGATCACAGCCGGCCCGTACCAGGTCGGCGTCGGTGGGCTCGATTTCCGCCACAGACAGTAAACTTAGCCTTATCAGTTCGGATGCACAAATCACCCTATCCAGGGGGCTGACCTGCTGTTTCGTCACGCAGGCGGGTCGGCGGACCACGTTTGCCCCAACGCCTTCGCCTGATCGGGCCGGTACCGGTACAGGGTCGGCGGGATGGGCGTAGACTCGGCTGCGCTCGCCGGAATCAGACGATGGTGTCCCGGGGTACCCGGCCCAGCCGGGCTCGGTCGACCCGCCGCTGGTCTTGCGCGAGTGACCCGCTCAACTTAATTCCGTCGAGGTATGGCGGTGCGGTGGCGTGCGGGCGACACGGACACCAGATGTTCAACTTAATGACAGGGAGCCAACGAACTCGCTTCAGCTCGTCGCACGATATTTGTTGATGCCAATCCCTTCCATCACCCATTTTGGGGAGCTCTTCGACATGGACGTGCTTGTTCCCGACTGGTCCGAATGGACTGCGCTCAAGGTGTGCGAGGTACGACCGTCTCTGGTCAGCTCGGCCCGAGTCGGCCAGGTCGCTGGATTGATGCGTGGCGCCGGGTTTCACCCCGCGCCTGCCACCGCGATCCGCGTACTCGGCCCGATCGTGCGACAGGACGAGCCCGAGGACGAGCCGGAGCCGGCTCCGGTCGACTGATCTCTGATTTCCACGCTCGTCGAACCGACACCGGTCGATTGACCGGCGTCGTGGCATGGCCGACCCCGAAAGCACAGCTGAGACTGTTCAGATGTTCAGCTGGTGAACCGAATCCGGGTCGGCCGCACTGCTGTACCCATCAGCCTGCGGTGCTGGTCGGTCAGTCGCCGATGCTGATGATCTCGCGCATCTTGTTGGTCGCGTCCAGTGCGGCGACCTTGTACGACTCGGCCAGGGTCGGATAGTTGAACACCGCGTCCACCAGGTAGTCCACCGTGCCGCCGCAACCCATCACGGCCTGTCCGATGTGTACCAACTCCGTCGCCCCCGTGCCGAAGACGTGCACGCCGAGCAGTGACCGGTCCTCCGGCGACACCAGAAGCTTCAGCACACCATAGGAATCGCCGATGATCTGCCCGCGCGCCAACTCCCGGTACCGCGAAACGCCGACCTCGAACGGAATCCGCTCCTCGGTGAGCTGATCTTCGGTCTTGCCGATGAAGCTGATCTCCGGAATCGTGTAGATGCCGATCGGCGCCTGCGTGGACATCGGCGACACCGGCTCGCCGCACGCGTGGTAGGCGGCCAGCCTGCCCTGTTCCATGGACGTGGACGCCAGCGCGGGGAAGCCGATCACGTCGCCGACCGCGTAGATGTGCGGCTTCGCGGTCCGGAAGAACTCGTCCACCGGCACCCGGCCGCGCTTGTCCGCCGCGAGGCCGGCGTTCTCCAGGCCGAGGCTGTTCGTCATGCCCTGCCGCCCCGCGGAGTACATGACGACCTCGGCCGGAATCTTCTTGCCGCTCGCCAGCACCGCGATCGCGCCGTGCGTGTGCCGTTCGACCGCGGCGACCGTCTCGCGGAACCGGAACGTGACGGCAAGATCACGCAAGTGGTACTTCAGCGCCTCGACGACTTCGAGGTCGCAGAACTCCAGCATCCGGTCCCGTGACTCCACCACGGTCACCTTGCAGCCCAACGCCGCGAACATCGACGCGTACTCGATGCCGATGACCCCGGCGCCGACGACGACCATCGACTGCGGAACCCGTTCCAGCGCCAGGATTCCGTCCGAGTCGATGATGGTCCGCTCGTCGAAGGCGACCGTCGACGGCCGGGCAGGCTGCGTGCCGGTGGCGATGACGATCTTCTCGGCGGTCACCTTCGTCTCGCGGCCGGTGCCGTCGAGCACCTCGACCGTGTGCTCGTCCAGGAAGCGGCCCATGCCAGGCAGGATCGCCACGTGGTTGCGGCCGAGCTGGCTCCTGATCACCTCGATCTCCCGGCCGATCACGTGCTGCGTGCGGCTCAACAGGTCGGCGACGGTGATGTCCTCCTTGACCCGGTAGCTCGCGCCGTACATCTCGCGCTGGTTCAACCCGGTCAGGTAGAGCACCGCCTCGCGCAACGTCTTCGACGGGATGGTGCCGGTGTTGATGCACACCCCGCCGATCATGTCCCGCCGCTCGACCACCGCGGCCCGCTTGCCGAGTTTGGCCGTGGCGATCGCGGCCTTCTGTCCACCGGGGCCTGACCCCAGCACCAGCACGTCGAAGTCATGCACGCGGTCAGTGTGCCAGTGAATATGGGCGCCAGCGAATATGGCCGACGTCCGGACAGTGGACCGGCGCGATGGCAGGCTGGGGACATGCCCGACATCACCGACGAAACCCAGCCGGATCTCGCCGGCGCACAGCGGCTCGCCGCGGCGCTGGCCAACCTGCTGGAGAACACGCGTCATCTGGTCACGTCCAGCGCGGGATCGGCGCTGGTGGCCATGATCACCGACCACATCGGCTGTCCATTGGCGCAGGTGCCGAACGTGGCCACGAACTTCGGCAATTGGGAACACGTGAACGTGCAACGCGGGATCGACGCGTATCTCGCCGCGCACAGCCCGGACGCCGCGTGGTTCGGCGTCGCCGGCTCGGGGCGCGGGCACCAGGACGTGGTGGACATGCTGTCCGCCGCCGGCCAGGGCTACGCGTTCCAGCTGGGCGCGGTGGACTACACGACGGTCGCCACCGGACCCGACTCGGTGACCGAGGCGGTGCAGTTGGGGCTGGTACGGACCACGTCACCAACCGGCGAACCGGTCGTGATCGCGGTGCGCGGCTCGTCGGAATTTCACGGCCACCAACCGAACTGCGTGCTCCAGGTCCTCGCCGCCAACCGGGCCTCGGCAACGGCGGTACGCGACGAGATCGAACAACAGATGCGCGAGCACGACGCGTTCCGCGGCGCCATCCTCCAGTTCGACGTCAATGACCAGCGTGGCAACGAACTGGTCAGCTTCGTGCCCCGCCCCAACCTGACGGCGGACCAGGTCGTGCTGCCGGCCGGCGTGTTGGAAAGCCTGGAACGACACGTGGTGCGCGGCGCGGCGCACAATGCCCGTCTGGTGGCAATGGGCCAGCACCTCAAGCGCGGTCTGCTGTTGTACGGGCCGCCCGGCACCGGAAAGACGCACACGGTGCGGTATCTGATGTCCCGCCTGACCGAAGCAACGGTGGTTGTGTTGTCCGGCCGGGCATTGCGGCTGTTGCCGGCGGCGTCGGCGTTGGTCCGGCGGTTGCAGCCCGCGGTCCTGGTGATCGAGGACGTGGACCTGATCGCCCAGGAGCGCACCCCGCACGACGGCGGCAATCCCCTGCTGTTCGAACTGCTGAACCGGATCGACGGGGTGGACGCCGACGCGGACGTCACGTTCGTGCTGACCACCAACCGAGTGGAAGTCCTGGAGCAGGCACTGGTCGACCGCCCCGGCCGGGTGGACCTGGCCGTGGAGATCCCCAAGCCGGACACGACGGAACGCACGCGCCTACTCCGGCTCTACAGCAGGGATGTCGAGCTGAACCTGACCGACGAAGCCGGGTTGGTGGCCGCGATGGACGGAGTGACGGCATCGTTCGTCCGGGAGCTGGTCCGCAGAACCGTGCTGTCACAAGTGGAACAGCAGACCGACAGGGTGACGCTGACGGACGAGAACCTACGCGGCGCCCTGGCCGAGCTGACCTCGGAACGCAACAAGGTGACCAGCCGCATCCTGGGCGGCGCATAGGTTACAGGTCGGGATTGCCCTGTTGTTCGGCCAGGAAGCGTTCGAACTCGCTGCCCAGTTCTTCCGCGGTGGGCATCCGGTCCGTGCCTTCGGCCAGGAGGCTGTTCCGGGCGGCGCCCTCGGCGAAGCGGTCGTACTGCTCCTCGAGGGCGCGGACCACCTCCGCCACCTCGTCCGAGCCGTTGACCTGGCGGTTGATCTCGATGTCGGCCCGGTTCGCGGCGGCGTGCAGGCTGTCGTCCGGGAAGCGCAGGTTCGTCACCCTGGTGACCGCGCCCAACAGGACCACGGCGGCGGCCGGATAGCTCGCCTGGGCGAGGTAGTGCGGCACGTGGGCCGCGAAGCCGACCGCGTCCTGGCCGTTCTCGCCAAGCCGGAACTCGAGCAGGGCGCTGACGCTGCCGGGGACCTGCAGGCGGTTGAGGACCGGCTGGAAGTCGCCGACCAGTTCGGCGCGGGTGGCGTGGCCGGTGACGCCCAGCGGGCGCGTGTGCGGGACACCCATCGGGATGCCGTGCATACCGACCGTCAGGCGGACACCCCAGCGTTCGTTCAGGGTCCGGATCGCCGTGGTGAACCTTTCCCACTCGTGGTCCGGTTCGGGGCCGGTGAGCAGCAGGAACGGCGTGCCGTCCGTGTCGTGCAGCAGGTGGACCACCAGTTCCGGCGCCTGGTACTCGGCCCAGTGGTCTGTGACGTACGTCATCAACGGACGTTTTGACCGGTAGTCGATCAGTCGGTCCACGTCGAACCGGGCCACCACTCGGTGTTCGAAGCTGCTGAGCAGGTGTTCCGCGGTCAGGCGGCCGGCGGAACCGGCGTCCATGAAGCCCTCGAAGTGGTGCAGCAGTACCGCCCCGGTCAGGTCGGGGACGTCGGAGTCCACCTCGTACAACTCCTGCGGGTCCAGCACCACAGCCTCCGATCGCGGGTCGTACGTGCCCGTCACCTCAGGCAACGCACGGCGTCCGCGAATCAATCCCGTCATCCAGCGCAGCAGCCCCATCGCATCGAGTTTAGTGCCGCGGCGGGTCTTCGTGCGCCTTCCAGACCAACGAGCTGATTAGTTGAGGGCCAGCAGCCGGTTGGAGTAGCGGGGGTCACCGGTGACCTCGGGGCCGAACCAGTCCGGCGGGGTGAACACGGCGGCGGCCGGCTCGCTGTCGAACTCGACCTCCACCACCCGCAGTCCCTCGTGGCGGCCGGTGTAGACGTCGACCGACGCGACGAGGTCGCCGATCGGCACGTCGTAACGCAGCTTGGTCAGCCACTGGTCGCCGGTGAGCGGCCAGAGCTGGTCGAAAACGCCGTCCGGCAGCGGGAACTCGACCTCGTCGCGGACCGCGGCGCCGGTCGCGGCACGGTGCCGCTTCACCGTCATCAGCTCACGGTCGCCTGCCGCGCGCAGCCGGACCTCGGTGCCGCGCGAGTCCGCCTCCGTCAGGTAACCCTGACGCAACCGCTCCGGCTCGACACCGGGCGGCGGCGACCAGCGGTCGGCGACCAGGAACTTGCGTTCGATCTCCAGGGCCACCTCGGTCGCTCCTCGCGCGGGAGACGGGGGTGGGCGCGGCGCGCACCCACCCCCGTCAGGCTACCCAGCGGGGTAGCTCGATCCCGAAGTGAACCGTCGAACTAGTCGGCGCTGACGTTACGAGCGCTGACGCGACGCGCACTGACGCGACGCAGGGACTGGGTCCTACGCATGGGGCACCCCTTTCTCCTGACGAACCGGCATGGCCGAACGATTCGCCGGAACCGGCGAACGGATTGGAGTAAACCAGGCAGCCGACGAAGCCACCCCACAACGGCTCGAATCCCAACCGCCCAGCCATTTCGGGACAGCCATTTCAGGACAGCCGCCAGATTTCGGACCGATAGCCCGAATTTCTCGACCGAATCAGCGTTTCCACAGCTCAGAGTGTCTGTATCGGATCTGTTGGGCTACCCGGACGTGGCTGAATACGGTGTAAAAGTGTTGCCTGAAGTAAGTGCTGACAGAAAGTCCGGGCACACCGAAAACGCCATGGCAACCCGTTTGCCGAAATGTATTTCCGCGCGACATCGACGGCGAATCGGACGTCGTCACGGACCACGTGCCGGGTGGCATTGTCGGCAGTGGCGTTGTGACGTGTCAACGATCCCGGCACGGTTGCATACAACCGTTCAGTGCCGCACGACGAGCCGAACGACGAGAAGGGTGTGCGCCACCGCCGAAGCCGTGACGCACACCCTCGCTATCGTCGGTCGCCGCTACGGCGCCGGCCTACGGACCGTTGGTCAGGTCCTGGACCGTGCTGCCGGAGTTCACCGTGCCACCGTTGTTGTTGATGATGTGCTGGATCGTGCCCGTGCCGCCCAACGACACCGTGACCATGCCGTGGAACCCGATGCCGGACCCGGTCGGTGTTTCGATCGCGTGTGCCGCCTGGTTACTCGGGTTGGCCTCGAAGAAGCAGTAGATGCCCAGGCCGAAGGCCTGATGGCTGGTGACCGTGTTGGCCACCTTGTACGACGCCCAGCCGGGCGAGTTGCCGTTCATGAACGCCGCCTGGTTGGGCGGGTCGTAGGGCATCTCGCTCTGGTAGAAGATCGTTCGGCCGCCGTTGCCGTTCCAGATCACCTGGAACTGCTGGTAGTGCTCGACGAACAGTCCGTACGCCGTGACGTTCTGACCGTTGACGATCATGCCGTTCTGGGCTGTGTTGGTCGTCCATCCGACACCGGACCCGTGGTCGGCCCGCCACAGCCACATGTCGTCGGTGATCACGTTGTTGCTGTTGATCACCAGCGTCTGGGTGGCCCTGCCGACACCGGCGCCGCCGATGCGGAAGAACACGTCGTTGAGCGAGCTGGGGTCAGCGGTGTGGTCGGCGTTGGACCCACCGGCGCCCATCTGGAGCAGTACCGGCGAGTTGTTCGCACCGGCGTCGAACAGCAGGCCGCCGAGCTTCACACCGTTCACGTCGGAGACGGACATCGCGGCGTTGCCGTTGGTCGGCTGCAGCGTCGCGATACCCATACCGAGCACCACGGTGTCCGGACGGGTCACGTTGATCGTGCTGTCCAGCGGGTAGATACCCGGCGTGAACAGCAGGTTCTGGCCGGCCGCCAGCGCCGAGTTGATGGTCGCGGCGGAGTCACCCGGGTGGGCGATGAAGAACTGGCTGATCGGCATCGACGTACCGGCCGGGTTGCCCGACGCCCACGACGTGCCGGACGCGTTGGTCCGCAGTGCCGGCACGAACACGTTGTAGTTGCCGGCGTTGTCCACGTAGAGGAACGGCTTCTCCTGCACCACCGGCGACTGGGCCACCGTCGTGTACGGCGGGTTCGGGAACGACTGGTTGGGCGCGCCGTTCACGCCGGAGAACACCATGTTCCAGTTCGAGCCGGTCCAGCTGCCGATGTTGCTGTCCTGCGTCAGGAACTGCTGCTGCGAGCCGGAGTTGATCTGGCCGGTCACGTTGCTGTCGTCGATGAACCCGCCACTGGTGAACCCGTTGTTGTCCAGCTGCATGTTGCCGCGCACGTCCATCCGGCGGAACGGGTCGGCCTGCGACACCGCCCAGGTGTTCGTGCCGCTCGGCGGGTTGACCTGCATGTTCTCCGCGCCGCGCCAGAAGTTCAGCGTGCCGTTGCCACCGTTCCAGTCGGCCTGGACGTGGACGCCACCGTTGATGACCACATTGTCCGGTAGGAAGCCGAGGCCGAGAACCTGTTCGTAGAAGCCGATGTTGACGTCCACGTTGTACGTGCCCGGCTTGAACAGGACCGCGAACCTGTTGGTGCCGAACTCGTTGCTGGCCTGCTGGTTGAAGATGTTCGTCAGCTGGTTCTGGATCGTGGCCGAGGACATCGACGGGTCGAAGACGAACACGTTGGGGCCGAAGTTGGGCTGGCCGGGCGGTGGTGGCGCGCCGGTGGTGGTCGTCGTCGGGCCGGTGCCGCCGACCGGGACCAGGTTGAACGACTGGGCCCCGGTGCCGTTGCAGGTGAACTGCTGCAACTGCACGCTGTCCGCGGTCGACGCACCCGGCGTGTCAAGGCACTTGTTGCTGTTGCGGCTGGTGAACGTGTAACTGCCGTTGGACTGTTGGGTCGGCAGCCACTGCTGGTTGTTGCCGCCGCCGTACGTCCAGGTCTGGATCGGCGCGCTGTCCGCGGTGGACACGCCGGTGACGTCCCAGACCTCGGCCACGTTGTTGAAGTTGTTGACCCGGAAGAACCCGCCGCTGGTGGTCTGGAACTGCCACTCCTGCGCGGTGGTGCCGTTGCAGGTGAACTGCTGGACCGCGGTGCCGTTCGCGGTGCCCGCGGCGCGCGCGTCGACGCACTTGCCGCTGTTGCTGTTCACGATGGTGTAGAAGATGTTCGGGGTCACCGCGGCGTTGGCGGGTGCCGCCGATAACAGGGCGACACAGGTGGCGACCGCCGTCACGACGGCGGACGCCAGTGCCAGCGCCAGGGTTCGCCGACGGCGGTGCGGTGTTCCGCGCACCCCGCCGGGCATCGTTTGTCCTGCGGACACGAGAGCCTCCTAGATCCGTGACGATTCGCGAATACGCTGCGTAGCGGGACCGCACCCCTCCGTCGCTACGCAAAATGTTATGACCATCACAGGACAGGGGTCAATATAAGGTAAAAAATAAGTAGTGAAGTTGGACATTTCCCCTGCTCGGCACCTTCGGGATCGGTTCGGTCGCCAGCACGCCACGGGACCGCAGCAGGACCGCCCGGCGACTCGCCACGCCCACGGGTGCGCCCGGTAGCCGAATCCCTTAATGTTTACTCAGAATCGACGGTGGGTCGGGCACGATCCGGGGCGGGGCCGGACGACCCGACACGCGCCCCACCTGCGATGCAGCAGTCAAGGCGTTCGCACTGCCGGGGGGAGGTATGGCTGTGGTCGACGTGCGCGCGGTGGGTGACGACGAGCCGCGTCGCGGGCCCACGCGTCGAAAATTTCTCATCGGGCTGGGTGTCGGCGTGGTCGCGTCGACCTCGCTGGGCGCCGCACTGCTCGGATCGACGTCGTCGGCCGTCAACACCGTCCTGGGCAACGAATGGCTGTTCGGCCGGTACGTGGGCGGCTGCACCGATCCCGAGTTCGACGACAACGAGCTGGCCAGGGTCACCGTGCCGCACTGCGTGGCCGACCTGTCCTGGCAGGGCTGGCAGCCGGCGGACTGGCAGTCGCTCTGGGTCTACCGGCAGCACTTCGACGCGCCCGCCGACCTGCGCCGCGGTCGCGCGTTCCTCACCTTCGACGGCGTCCTGTCCGCCGCCACGGTCTACCTCAACGGCCGCCGGATCGGCGCGGGCGCCGGCGGCTACCTGCCGCTGACCTGCGAACTCACCGGCCTACTCGCCCCAGGTGACAACGTGCTCGCGGTGACCGTGGACGGGCGGTGGAACCAGGACGTGCCGCCGAACGTGGCCCGCTCCCCGCAGCCATCCGCGATCGACTTCTACCAGCCTGCCGGCATCTACCGGCCGATCACCGTGCAGACCGCGCCGAAGGCGTATGTGGCGGACGTGTTCGCGCGGCCGGTGGACGTGCTCGGCCCGAGCCGGAGCATGGTGGTCGAGTGCGAGGTGGACGCGGCGGCCGCGGTCAGCGGGCCGGTCCGGCTGGAGAGCACCCTGTCCCAGTACAGCGCGGTGCTCACCGGCGCGTCCATCGTGCTGGACGGGCTGCAGCGTGGCCGGAACACCGCCACGATGACGCTCACCGGGCTGGCGGACGTGCGGCTGTGGGACGTGGACGACCCGGCAATGTGCGACGTGCGCGTCACGCTGGCCGTCGACGGGCGGCAGGTGCACGACGTGACCGTGCGCACCGGATTCCGCGAGGCCGCGTTCACCGACAACGGTTTCTTCCTCAACGGCCGCCGCCGCAAGCTGTTCGGGGTCAACCGGCACCAGTGGTATCCGTTCGTCGGCGGCGCCATGCCCGACCGGGTGCAGCGCAGGGACGCGGAGATCCTGCGCAACGAGCTGAACTGCAACATGGTCCGCTGCTCGCACTACCCGCAGTCCCCCGCGTTCCTCGACGCGTGCGACGAACTGGGCCTGATGGTGTGGGAGGAGGTCCCCGGCTGGGACTTCGTCGGCGACGCGGCCTGGCGCGACCGGGTGGTGGACAACGTCCGGTCCATGGTGACGCGCGACCGCAACCATCCCTCGATCATCGTGTGGGGCACTCGGATCAACGAGTCACTCGGCCAGCTCACCCTCTACGGCCACACGGACGAGCTGGCCAGGCAGCTGGATCCGTCGCGGCCCTGCAGCGGCGCGGTGGCCGGCAACCGTGGCTACTACTCGCCGCTGTATCCGAGGACGTCCGGCGCCGCGGTGTTCGCCTTCAACGACTACAGCAGACCGACCGCGCCGAACGCGCCGCCGACGCTGCGGCCGCCGCGCACCGGCGTGCCGTACCTGGTCAGCGAGGCGGTCGGCGCGGTCATCGGCTATCCGTCCTACCGGCGGACCGATCCCGTTGGCGTGCAACAGGATCAGGCCACGCTGCACGCCTGGGTGCACGAGCGCGCCGCGGCCGACGACCGGTACTGCGGGCTGCTCGCCTGGTGCGGTTTCGACTACGCGTCCGGCTGGCACCGTTCGGTCAACGGCGTGAAGTACCCGGGTGTCGTGGACTTCTTCCGGATTCCCAAGCTGGGCGCGGCGTTCTACCGCGCGCAGGTCGATCCGGCGAAACGGGTGGTGATCGAGCCTGCGTTCTACTGGGACTTCAGCCCGGGTTCGCCGCCCACCGGGCCGGGCTCGTCAGTGGTCTGGTCCAACTGTGACCGGTTGAAGCTGTACCTGGACGGCCGCCAGGTGGCCAGTGTGCGGCCGGACCGGGTCGGCTTCCCGCACCTGGCCTACCCGCCGTTCGTCGTCAACCTGAGCGTGCGGGCCGGGCACCGGCCGGAACTGCGGATCGACGGCTACCTGAACAACAAACTGGCGCTGCGCAGGCTGTTCAGCCCGGACACCACGACCGACGTGCTGGGCTGCGTCGCCGACGACCCGACGCTGGTCGCCGACGGCCAGGACGCCACCCGGATCGAGGTGCGTGCCCTGGACCGGTACGGCGCCGCCCGGCCCCACGTCGACGGCGACGTGACCTTCGGCGTGGACGGGCCGGGCGTGCTCGTCGGCGACAACCCGCTGGACTTCGGTTCGGCAGGCGGTGCCGCCGCGGTGTGGC
>DASXXM010000562.1:0-11990 GCA_036503065.1 Pseudonocardiaceae bacterium
GGCGCGACGGTCCGCGCGATCGCGGCGCGGGCCGGCGTGGACGCGGCCATGGTCAACCACTGGTTCGGCGGCAAGCAGGGTCTGTTCGCGGCGATCATAGAACTGCCGTTCGACCCGCTCGACCTGATCGAACACGTCCTGGCCGGCGAGCGGGACGCGTTGGCGGAGCGGCTGATCCGCACGTTCGTCCCGCTGTGGGACGCACGGGAGGGCGGTTTCACCGCGGTGTTGCTGAGCATCGCCAACCAGGATCTCGCCGCTCAGATGGGCGAGTTCTTCACCATGATCTTCGGCCGGTTGGCCGACGTCATCCACATCGACCAGCCGCAGTTGCGGGCCGGTCTGTGCGCTTCTCAGATCCTTGGTCTGGGCATGGTGCGGTACGTGTTGAAACTGGAACCGATGGCTTCCGCGGACGTGGATACCGTGGTCGCCATGGTCGGCCCCAATCTGCAGCGCTACCTGACGGGCGACCTCGACGGCCCAACAATGTGGGCATGATTTCCGCCGTTCCCCGCAGGTTTGGTGTCGGTTACTCGCCCGGCCGCCATGGCAGTGAGACCGGTTTCGCTCCCTCGCGTTCCAGGTACTCGCGGAGTCCCTGGCGGACGAGACCGACTGGGATCTCGACGGACGCGTCCACTTCGGTGGCTGAGCCCATGTAGTCGTACGTCGCCGCGCCAATCCGGCTCGGGTCACCCTGGGTGATGCCGCCGTCCGCTGCGAGGTAGTTGACGAAACCCTGGCTCTGGCCGATTCCCACTTCCATCACGCCGCATTCGGGGTGGCCTGCGATCGCCGCCTGGATCACAGGAGGGACGAGGTGTTCGGCGGTGTCGCGAAGCAGGCGGTCCAGGAAGATATCCAGTTCGGCGGCGGTGCGCACGATGACCGGTGAGTCGCCAGGACCGAGGTCGTTGTCCGGTTCCTGGTCGTACCAGATCTCTAGCGCCATGGCGGGACTGCTCCTCCGGTAAAGGTCTTGCGGTAGTTCGGGCCGTGCACTGTTAGCGAGTATCCCGGTGGCAGTAGGAGCGGGAGCAGGGTGTCGCAGCCGGCCGGACCACGACACGGTCGATTATTGATCACGAGAGTAGCGTCGATGATCTTGTCGCGGACCATGCGGGCTGCCAGCTTCTGTTCGGCGTGGGACACAGCCACCGGCTCCGTCCGGGCGGCGAGGCCGCGTTCCTTCAACAGTTCCCATGCTGCGCCCGCTCACGATCTGGTGGTCGACGCCGTCCGGGCCGATCCAACGGCCGTGAGTCTTCTGACCGGAACCTGGAACGACCGGCGGCGGGAGTTGGGCGCGGAGCACATCGATTCGTGTCGTAGGCGGTGCGCACGGGCTTGCCTGGTAGCGGCCCCATAAACGGGCGCCGACCTGCCGAACCAGACCGGCATACCGGAACCCGGCCGAATCAGGGGTTCTGGCCGCGGCATAGCAACCCACTGTGGCTCGACCACCCTGGTCGTGATCATCGCCGTGGTGGTCATCGTGCTCAGGCCACGGCGCCTTTCCGCTCTATGCCTGTCAAGCCCCGAATGGGGGGTTTGGGGAGAAGTTGTGGACAGGTGCGGAGTTGTCCACAGAAGAGTCGAGAAGCACGTCACTGTCGAAGCAGCTGTGGGTGCCGGTGTGGCAGGCCGGCCCGGTCTGGTCCACGACCAGCAACACCGCGTCACCGTCACAGTCGAGGCGAACCTCGTGGACGTGTTGGGTATGGCCGGACGTCTCACCCTTCTCCCAGAGTTGTTGCCGGCTACGGGAATAGTAGGTCGCCCGGCGGGTCGTCAGTGTGCGGTGCAGGGCTTCGTCGTTCATCCACGCGACCATCAGCACCGCGCCGGTGCCACGTTCCTGCGTGATCGCGCATACCAGGCCGTCGGGGGTGCGCTTCAGGCGTGCGGCGACCGCCGGGTCCAACTCGATCACGATTCCAGGTCCAACGGGTTTTCGTAGGTGTCCAGTCCGAAGTGGATACGGATCGGCCTGGTGTTCAGCAGGACCACGGCGTAGACCTGCGCGATGGCCAACACCGCCGAGACCACGCGCGTCCAAATTGGACCGCCGCCGAGCACGATCACCATGTGTACCAACGTGCCCAGTACCGCGATGACCAGCACACCTGGACGCAACGTCCGACTGCCGGCCACGATCACCAGCGCGCACAGCACATCCAGCACCGCCTGCGCGATCGGCACGTACAGAATGCTGGCGCCCTCCGCGGACAGCCGGATCAGGCTCTCCGCCAGGAAGACCAGGCCGGCACCGCCGAGCATGCCCGCGCAGACCCAGATGTCGGATCGCCGAACTCCTGGCTCGGTCATCGCACCTCCACTCCGGCCGCGGCCAGCGCGCCCTTCACCTCGCCGATGCGGAGCTGGCCGAAGTGGAAGACACTGGCGGCGAGCACCGCGTCCGCGCCGGCCGCCACGGCCGGGGGGAAATGGCCGAGTTCGCCCGCGCCGCCGCTGGCGATCAGCGGCACGTCGACCCTGGCCCGCACCAACCGGATCAGCTCGATGTCGAAGCCGGCCCTGGTGCCGTCGGCATCCATCGAATTGAGCAGGATCTCGCCGACGCCCAGTTCCTGGCCGCGGGCGGCCCACTCGACCGCGTCGATCCCGGTGCCTCGGCGGCCGCCGTGGGTCGTCACCTCGAAACCGGATGGTGTCGGCGCCCGGCGGGCGTCCACGGACAGCACGATGCACTGCGCGCCGAACCGCTGGGACGCCTCGTGCAGCAGTTCCGGCCTGCTGATCGCGGCGGTGTTGATGCCGACCTTGTCCGCGCCGGCCCGCAGCAGCCGATCGACGTCGTCCACCGCGCGTACTCCCCCGCCCACGGTCAGCGGGATGAAGACCTGCTCCGCGGTGCGCCGGACCACGTCGTAGGTGGTCTCCCGGTTACCGGAGGACGCCGTGACATCGAGGAACGTCAACTCGTCCGCGCCCTCGGCGTCGTAGGCGGCGGCGAGGGCGACCGGGTCGCCGGCATCAACGAGATCAGTGAAGTTGACGCCCTTCACCACCCGCCCCGCGTCGACGTCAAGGCAGGGAATCACACGTACCGCGACCGCCACCGAAACAGCCTTTCACATGCAGGAACCGCCGGGCCGATCGGCTCCGGACTCGGCCAGCCTGCGTAGGGCCGCTTCCAGCGTCCGGCGCTCGTCGGGTTCGAGCACCCGCAGCAGGTCCTCCTCGACGATGCGCACGTCGTGATCGACCTTGCGTTGGAGGTCGCGGCCTGCGTCGGTGATCTCCGGGATGCGCACCCTGCGGTCGGTCGGGTCCGGCCGTCGCCGCACGTAACCGTCCCGCTCCAGCCGGTCCAGCACGGTGGTCAGGGTGGTCTTGTCCAGGCCGAGCGACGCGCCGAGCTGGAGTTGGGTCCCGCAGTGCCCATGGCTAAGCGTGGACAGCACGAGGTGGGCGCGCATGTCGATGCCGTGTTCCCTGGCGGCCACCTGCAGCGCGTCGCCGATCCGCTGTGCCGCGCGGTGCAACAGCCAATTCAGGTCCGAGGTGCGTAGGACGTCGTGGGCCCGGTCGCAGGCCTGCTCGGTCGGTGGGGCGTCCTCATGCACCCCTCCATCGTACCGAATGATTCCTCTCACATCGGATCGTCTTGACTCGGAACATCTCTCTGAATATGTTCTTGCTGTAGACGTTCTTGAATGGGAAGGACAGACATGCCGCACCTGCTGCACATCGACGCGAGCCTGCGCACGACCGGATCCGTGTCCAGGGAGGTCAGCGCCGCATTCGCCGCCCAGTGGCGCGCCGCCCATCCCGACGGCGAGTACACCTACCGCGACCTGGGCCGGCACCCGATCCCGCACCTGGACGAGGCCGCTCTGGTCGCGTCGCAGATCCCGCCCGAGCAGCACACGCCGGAGCAGCGGGCCGCATGGGCGGTGACCGCCGCCGTGATCGCCGAACTGGAGGCCGCGGACACGGTGCTGCTCGGCGTGCCGATGTACAACTTCTCGATCCCGTCCACCGTGAAGGCGTGGGTGGACCGGATCGTGACCACCCGCCTGATGGCGGACCCGGAGACCGGCATCGGGCCGGTGGCCGGCAAGCGGGTGATCGTGACGACGGCGCGCGGCGGGGCGTACGGACCGGGCACGCCTCGGGAGCCGTACGAATTCCAGGAGAGCTACCTGCGGGCGGTGTTCACCAAGCTCGGGCTGGATCAGAATCTGACTTTCGTGAACACCGAGCTGACGCTGGCCGACGTCGTGCCCGCCATGGCGCGGTTCCAGGACCTGGCCGTGCACTCACGGGCGGAGGCGCATCGGGTGGTTCAGGAACTGGCCGGGGTACCTATTTCGGTGTGAGTGCCTCGATCACCGCGGCGAAGTCCGGCCACTGGCCGCCTGCGCTTAGCACGGTCGTCAACAGGTTTTCCGTGGCGGGGCCGAGCTGTACCGGGATGCCGTGGCGTTCGGCGAGTCGGACCGCCAGGCGGACGTCCTTGCGGGCCAGTTCCGGGGTGAACCAACCGGGGTGGGCCGGGTCGAGTACGGCGTCCTGGCGTATCCGGGCGGCCGCGCTGACCGCCGGGCTGCCGGCGAAGACGGTTCGGATCAGGTTGTCGTCCATGCCATCGGCGCGTGCCGTCGCGATCGCCTCGGCCAGCGCGGCCACGCCGACGATGAGTTGCAGGTTGGTCATCACCTTCATCGTGGCGCCCGCGCCGGCCGCGCCGCAGTGCACGTAGCTCCGACTGAGATCTGCCCACAGCGGGTCCAGCCGCCGCACCACGTCGGCCGGGCCGCCGATCAGGAATCGGGCGGCGCCTTGCCGGACCGCTGTGGGACTGCCCAGTACCGGGGTGTCCAGCACCGCGTCGGCCGGGCCCGCGGTGGCCAGTTCTCGGGCGGTTTCCGGGTCCACCGTGCTGACGTTGGCCAGTATCGCGCCCTTGGCGACGGAGGCCAGCGCGCCGTCGATGCCGAGGCAGATGTCCAGTACCGCGTCGTCGTCCGCGACCACCACCAGCGTTACCTCGGCTTCGGCCACCGCTTCGGCCACCGTCGGAGCTTCGGTCACGCCGACCAGTTCGCTTGCCCGGCCCGGGGTTCTGTTCCACACGGTGACCTGGTGGCCGCGCTCCGTGGCGCGTGCCGCGAACGCCCAACCCATCCCGCCAAGGCCCAGTACTGTCAGCCGCATCCAGCCACGGTAGCTCAGCGCACCGCGGCGAGCGCCTCCGGCAGCGTGAACGCCCCGGCATACAAGGCCTTGCCGATGATCGCGCCTTCCAACCCATCGGGCTGGAGGGCGGCCAGGTCCCGCAGGTCGTCCACACTGGACACGCCGCCGGACGCGATCACCTGCGCGTCGGTCCGCGCGCACACGTCGCGCAGCAGGCTCAGGTTCGGGCCCTGGAGCGTGCCGTCCTTGCTCACGTCCGTGACCACGTAGCGGGGGCAGCCCTCCCGGTCCAGCCGGTCGAGCACCTCCCACAGGTCGCCGCCGTCCTGGGTCCAGCCACGCGCGGACAGGCGGTGGCCCTGCTCGGTGATCCGCACGTCAAGGCCGACGGCGATCAGGTCGCCGTGCTCGGCGATCATCCGCGCGCACCAGTCGGGGTTCTCCAGGGCCGCGGTGCCCAGGTTCACCCTGGCACAGCCGGTGGCCAGGGCCGCGGCCAGCGAGTCGTCGTCGCGGATGCCGCCGGACAGCTCCACCAGCACGTCCAGCTTGCGCACCACCTCGGCCAGCAGCGGGCCGTTGCTGCCGCGACCGAACGCGGCGTCCAGGTCGACCAGGTGCACCCAGTCGGCGCCGCCGTCCTGCCAGGCGAGTGCCGCGGCCAGCGGGTCGCCGTAGTCGGTCTCCGAGCCTGCGGCGCCCTGCACCAACCGGACGGCCTTCCCGTCGGCCACATCGACCGCGGGGAGCAGCGTGAAACTCACGCGGCGACTCTAACCGACGACCGACTTGAGCCAGTTCTGCAGGAGGTGGGCGCCCGCGTCACCGGACTTCTCCGGGTGGAACTGGGTGGCGCACAGCGTGCCGTTCTCCACCGCGGCCACGAAATCCTCGCCGTGGTGGGCGTAGGTGACCAGTGGCTCCGGCAGCGGCGCGGTGTCGTTGAGGGCCCAGGTGCGGGCGGCGTAGGAGTGCACGAAGTAGAAGCGCGTGTCATCGGGGAGCCCCGCGAACAGGGCGGAGCCGGGCGCGGGCCGGACCGTGTTCCAGCCCATGTGCGGCAGGATGTCGGCGTGCAGCCGGTCGACCGTGCCCGGCCACTCGCCGCAGCCGTCGGTTTCGATGCCGTGCTCGTCACCGCGGTCGAACAGGATCTGCATGCCGACGCAGATACCGAGCACCGGCCTGCCGCCCGCCAACCGGCGCCCGATGATCCGCTGGCCCCGCACCGCCGTCAGCCCGGCCATGCACGCGGCGAACGCGCCGACGCCGGGCACCACGAGACCGTCCGCGTTCAGCGCGGCATGCGGGTCGGCGGTCACCTCGACGTCGGCACCGACGCGGCGCAGCGCACGTTCGGCGGACCGGAGATTGCCGGATCCGTAGTCCAACACGACAAGGCGGGGCACCGGTTCAGGCTACTCAGTCCGTTCGGTCCAGGAAGGACCGGACAGCCGCCGCGATGCCGGCGGTGTCCAGGCCGTGGGCCTCGTCGTGGTCGGCCGGGGTGCCGTACATCCGCAGTTCGAATTCGCGGCTGACGCCTAGGGAGCGCAGGCGGTGTGGCACGTCGTCCAGTGCGGCGTTCACCAGGTAGGCGGATGTGCCGGCCAGATAGGGCTCGACCAGCACCACGTCGGCCCGGTCGGCACTGAGCACGGCCGCGCGCAGGCCGAGTCCGTCCAATGGGCGGACTGTCGCGGTGTAGGCGACGGCCACGTCCATCGTGGCGGTGGCGGCGAGCACCCGGTCCAGCATCGGCCCGACGGCGAGCACCACGCCGCGCCGACCCGGCCGGATCACCCGGACGCGATCGCCGTCGGCGGGCCGGGTGTTGGACTGGTCGGACAGGCGCAGGTAGACCCGGTCGTTGCCGGCGATCGCGGCGCGCAGCAGGCGCCGGGCCTCGTCCGGGTGACCGGGCACGTGCACGGTCCAGTCGGGCAGGGTGTCCAGCGCCGCCACGTCACCGGGCGACTGGTGCGACCGGCCGGCCGCCGACATGTCGTAGGAGCCGCCGGCACCGACCAGCACCGCGCCCACGTCCTGATGGCCGAGGTCGAGCTTGATCTGCTCGAACGGTCGTTCCACCAGGAACGACGAGAACGTGTGGACGACCGGCCGCAGCCCGGTCATGGCGAGGCCGCTTGCCGTGCTGATCAGCAGTTGCTCCCGGATGCCGACGTTGATCACCCGGTTCGGGTGCCGTGCCGCGGCCGGTTCGAGCATGGCGGCGGAGATGTCCGCGATGACGACGACCAGGCGTGGGTCGGTGTCCAGCAGTTCGGTGACCGTCCGGCCGAACACTTCGCGCATGGTCTGCGGCTGGATTCCGGTGGTCATGACGCGGCCTTTCGGTTCGTGACGGCCACAACCACGTTCGGTTGGCCCGGGTGGGGTGTGGTGAAGGCGGTGTGGAGCTGGGCGTGGTCGCGGCCGTCCACGGTGGTGGTCGCCCAGTCCTCGACGGCGAACCGGTCCGCGATGCGGCCGGGCCAGCCGTGGGTCGCGCTCTGGTTGTCGATGAGGACCACGGTGAGCCGGTCGAGCCCGAACCGGGCGGCCATGGCGATCGCCTCGTGGTTGCTGCCCTCGTCGAGTTCGCCGTCGCCGATCAGCACGACGACCCGTGGCCCGGTCCGCTGTTGGGTGCGCAGGCCGAGTGCGACGCCGACCGCGATCGGCAGGCCGTGGCCCAGCGAACCGCTGCTGATCTCGACACCCGGGATCAGCACCCGGTCCGGGTGCCGGCCCAACGGCGAGTTCCGGGTGCCCCAGCCGGCGAGCAGTGCGGGGTCGATGATGCCTTTCGCGGCCAGGACGGCGTAGTAGGCGGCACAGCCGTGGCCCTTGGAGAGCAGGAAACGGTCCCGATCCGGGTCGCCGAGCTGGTCGGATCTGATGTTGAGAACCTGGTCGTAGAGCACCCACAGCACGTCGACGGTCGACGCGGCGGCGAGGACGTGCTTCTCGTCGCCGGTCATCGTGGCGATGAGATCGGGCAGTTGGGCGTAGCCGGCTGCGGTCGTGGCGGTCATGTGGATCAGCGTGCAACCTCCAGCTAGGTGGAAGTCAAGGAGGTAGCATCTGCTGGGTGTCATCACTGTCCGAACTGCTGACCATCGGCCAGGTCGCCGACCGCAGTGGCGTGCCGCACACCGCGCTGCGGTTCTACGAGGAATCCGGCCTGATCACGTCCGAACGCACCACGGGCAACCAGCGCCGCTACCCACGCGCCGTGCTGCGCCGCCTCGCCTTCATCCGCACGGCACAACGGGTCGGCCTGACCCTGGACGAGATCCGCGACGCACTCGCCGGCCTGCCCGACGGCCGCCCCCCGAACAAGACCGACTGGGCCCGCCTGTCCAGATCGTGGCGAACCGAACTGGACGCCAGAATCGACGCGCTGCAACGCCTACGCGACCGCCTGACCAACTGCATCGGCTGCGGCTGCCTGTCCCTGCGCAGCTGCGCCATCCACAACGAGGACGACGTGCTGGCCGCGCTCGGCCCCGGCGCGCCGAAACTGAAGCCCACCAGCGAGGGCGGCATCGGCTGACCTCAGGTCGTTCGGTAGCGGGGGTTGGTGTTGTGCCATTCGAACCCGCCGCCCATCCACGCGCGTGCGCCGCGCAGGAATCGCTGGAGTGTCGGCGACGGTACCGGCTGCAAGGCTTCATGGCCGGCCTGGAAATCCCGGACGATGTTGTTGTGCAGGGCCACGGTGACCTCGGTGGCTTCCTCGATCGAGCAGTTCCGGTCGGCCGCTATCTGCAACACCATGTTGCACACCGGATTTTCGTCCTCGGCGTCCTTTTTCACCGAGAACAGGTCGTTGACCAGCACGGCCGCGGTGCCGGCCTGCATGAGCAGGCGGCGCACCCTCGGCTCGTAGTAGATGTTCGAATCCAGTTCGTAGCCGCCGAGCACGTCGACCAGCGTGATCGAGGTGTAGAAGCTGTCGTGCTGGCGGGCGGCCAGGTATTCCCAGGCAGGCGGGTAGACGGCGGTGTGCCGCCAGGCGCCGTAGGCGTTCCAGCTCACGAACATCGCGGCCGTGCTGTAACAGGCCCGCTGGACCTGCGCGGGCGTGCCGTGCCGGGTCAGATGGTGCACGCCGGAGTTGAGCGAGACCAGTACCTGGTCGCCTTGCAGGGCTTCGTCGAGCTGATCGGAGAATTCGCCGGCCGGGGCGCCCGGGTCCATGGCGGCCATCGCCAACGCCAGCCGCGGCGGGAGTTCCTGCGCGGTCGCGCCCATCTCGGTGTCGTCGGCGTACAGGTCGTCCGCGGCCCACCACGCGGCGTTGAGCTGCGCCGCGACCAGCAGCAGGTCCGGGTCCTCGCAGTCGGGGTGGGCCAGCATGACCAGCCGCCCGAAGCCGGCGGCGCCGACCAACTTGACTTCGTCGTCGCTGAAACCACAGTCCCCGGCCCAGCTCACGAGCCTGCGGTCGACCTCAGCGGCAAGAGGATCGTTGACCCGCTGCACAACGGGGCAGTACAGCGGCGGTGCCGTGCCGTCGCCCCACGGCATCTCCGCATACTCGGGGTCACCGTTGCCGGGCCGAGCCAGTTCGGTGGCGACGCGGGCCGCGGACGTACCCAGCCCGGACGGTCCGGCCAGCACGCGACTCGCCGGTTCGAGGGCGGCCGGATATGCGTGCCCGGCTGGACAGTCCTGGGTGACTACGAGATCCGTCATGCGCTCAGATCCGGTCGGCGGCGATGAGCAGATAGTGGAAGCTGCCTTCGCGATACGCGGTGAGAAAGGGGTCCTCGATGCCGGTCGCCAGCGACGACCGCGCCCGCAACTCCCAGTACGGGATCGTGGCCGCGGTCAGATCGATGACGTTGATCGGTACGAAACCATTGGCGGCCAACGCTTTGAAGTATTCGCTGCGGGGGTGAATGTTGCAGATGTAGTGCTGGTCGATCTGACTGACCGCCCTGGACCGCCCGCCGGTGACATCGTTGTAGCAGCCGGTGATGCACACGTAACGGCCGCCGGGCGCCAGCAACCGGGCGAACTCGCCGTACAACTGGTGCAGATCCACGTACATGGTCGTTTCGTTGGTCCAGATTCCGCGCATGACACCGGAATCGAAGCCGGTGTCCAGCATGTTCCGGAAATGGAACCGGACCCGGTCGGCCACGCCCCGCTGGCGCGCCTGATCGTTGGCGAACGCGACCTGGGTCTCGGAGATGCTCACGCCGTCCATCCGGCAGCCGAACCGCAGGTTGGCCATGAGACTCGTGCCACCACGACCGGAACCGGCATCCAGCAGCCGGTCGTCCGGGCCGATGTCGCCGAGGTGATCGAGCAGCACGTCGGCCTGAGCGGTTTCCAGCCGGTGCAGTTCGGCGGTGATCGCCTGGTCGCGGACTCCGACCGGCGCGTCGAGCACGGCCTGGTCGTAGTCGCCGATGCCGTAGTGGTGGTGATAGAGGCCGTCGACCTCGCCGAGTCGAATATTGACCGGATTCTTTTCGTTGTTCCAGTATTCGGCGATCGAGCGCTGGTACGCGCTGCGCAGTACCGGTGCGGTGTTGACCGACTCTGCGTTGACCGAAGAGGTTGGGGCGCTGGTCATCCTGGGTAACTCCTCAAGGTGTTTCCGCCGTTGAACGAGCGTTCGGCCAGTCGCCGCCGCGCAATGCAGAGCTTGGCAGTCAGCAACCGGGCCGGACCAGCCGCCAGCCAGGGGCCATCGCCGCACGAATGGATGGCCCCCACAACACCATGAGTGGCAGACGGCGGTATCGCGAGTCACCCGAACAGCGGGTCGACAACCGCCATCACCGTTACGTCAAACCGCTGAACAGCGCAGAGTCGATAGCAACCTTCGGCCGAAAACACGTCCCGACAATTCGGACCGCTACGCCAGTCAGGCGATCTGACCCGTCTTGACAGCGACCACGAGCGCAGCGATCTCGACGCTCATCACCGGGCCATCGGGGTTCTTGCTGTCCCGCACGGCCCCTCGCGCCAACTCGACACAGTTGCCTTGGTCAGCGGTGCCGCTGTACGTCGACTTCCGCCAGGTCAGACCGCTCATAGGCGCTCACTCCCGCTCGTGCTCCCTTGCGATGGCCGCAACAGAGTCTACCGACCGAGCGGGGTCCAGCGCAGCTTTGCCCAGCTTGGCCGCATGTTGGCGGAAGATCTCGATCTCCTGGTTGTCCTCCAGGTAGACGACTGATCTCTTGCTTTCTAGTTGGACAATCGACTCGTCGTGCGGGAAGTTCAGCATGTAGAACGGGCAATCGAAACCAACAAGCCCGCTCACCTCGAAGGGCACGACCCACAATCGCACGTTCGGACGATCGACGGCCGTCAGCAGAGCTCGCAACTGCCGGCCCATGATCGCGTGGCTGCCAACAACCCGCCGAAGCGCAGTCTCCTCCAAAAGGATGTCGAGCTTTGGTGCGTTGTACTTGTCGAGGAGGAGTTGCCTCTCGAGTCGCGCATTGACCCGCTCGTCAGCCAGTTCGGGCGGCAGATCTCCAGCCATCATCAGCGCACGGGCATAGTCAGCTGTCTGGATCAGACCAGGCATCTGCACAAGTTCGGCGTTGACGAGCGAGGTGGCGTCCGCCTCAAGCCAGGCCAACGGCGCCGGTGTCTGCGACGATTCGACTATCCAACGGCCGGGCTCGTCCTGGCGGTCCACGAGGTGGAGGAGCCGGTTGCGTTCGGTGCCGGTCACCTTGTAGATAACCAGTAGCGAGGCCAGGTCGGCGGTTGAGATGCACTGTTGGCCGCGCTCCATTCGCGACAACTTCGACTGTTGCCAGCCGAGTTGGTCGCAGACGACCTCG
>DASXXM010000563.1:0-10401 GCA_036503065.1 Pseudonocardiaceae bacterium
CGCCCGCGGGTGTGGAACTGACGGCGCCGACGCATGTTCTCCGGTGTCGCGGCGGTGGCTACGTAGAACGCGCGCGACGCCGGTGCCCGCCAATCCAGCAACACCGGTTCGTAGTCGTTCTCCTCGTCGAAGAGGCCGATCCGGCCGATGTACGAATGGTCACCCGAAAGGGTGTCCAACCGGCCGAAGCACAGCCCGTTGTCCGCGATGCCCAGCCGTTTCATCTCCTTGGCCGACGCACGCACCTGGACGTCCCGTTCCATCGGTGTCCCACCGGTTCCCCGCAGGGCCGCGTCGTACTCGCCCTGCACCCGCGCGCGCTCGGCGTCGAGCCGCGTGTAGAGCCCGGCCACGTAGCTCCGTTCGGACCGCAATTCCTCTTCGTACCCCTGAGTTGACACATGCCCCTCACAGCGTCTAGTCTGAGATTAGTCGGGCGGGTTTCTCCATTGGACTATGGAGGACACGCCGATTTTTTATTGTCCACCTGTTGTCAAGCCCCTCGTAGGTTCTGCTTACGGTCGCTGATTCTGCGGCACGACCGGGGTCTTGCCACAAGTCCCCCCGTGCGCTATACGTTGAAAATGGCGGGGAGTTCGTACTCCCCTCCACGTGTCGATACTGTGGGCGACCGCCTGACCGCTTTGCGTAGATTGTTGCAATCTGGCAACCAGGTCTGGAAATTCCGGTTCCGCTGCGCGCAGACTGCGCGAATGACAAGGGCGCTCGCACTCCTGGCAGCCGTGTTCCTGACGGCCGGCATCGCCGGCACCGCGGGCGCCGTCACGGCACCACAGCCCTTCCGCATCGAGAACGGCGTCAGCCAGCCGATCTTCTCGTACGCGAACGCCATCCGAGAGACGGTATGGGTCGACATCGGCATGGACCTCGACGCCGACGGTGTCACCGACCGGGTCGCGGTCGACATCATCCGGCCGTCCGAGCCGGCCGCGCAGGGTCAGCGGATACCGGTGATCATGGACCAGAGCCCGTACTTCACCTGCTGCGGGCGCGGCAACGAGAACCAGAAGAAGACGTACGCGCCGGACGGCACGCCGACCGGGTTCCCCCTGTTCTACGACAATTACTTCGTGCCGCGCGGCTACGCCGTGGCGCTCGTCGACGACCCGGGCACCGGCAGGTCCACCGGCTGTGACATCGGCACGGACGAGGAAACCGCGGGTGTCGCGGTGATCAACTGGCTCAATGGCCGCGGTGCGGGCTACTCGAGCCCGTTCGGCAGCGACCTGAGGTCCGCGGACTGGTCGAACGGCTCCGTCGGCATGATCGGCAAGTCCAACGACGCGCTGATCGCGATGGGCGTCGCGGCCACCGGTGTGCCGGGCCTGAAGACGGTCATCCCGATCGCCGGTACCAGCAACAACTACTACTTCTGGCACCCGGGCGGCGCCACTGTCGTGGACGACCTGTCCGCCACCGGTGGGCCGGGCGTGGACAATCCCCGCGCGCAACAGCTGTGCGCCGGCGCGGAGGCCGCGGACCAGCAGACCAACTACATCGCCAGCGGCGACTTCACGCCGTACTGGCAGAAGTTCGACTTCAACCTGACCGCGAGCAGGATCCGGGCGAGCGTGTTCGACGTACAGGGCTTCGGCGACGAGAACGTCGACCCGCTCCAGTTCGGCACCTGGTGGCAGGCGCTGACCAGGTACGACGTGCCCCGCAAGGCATGGCTGAGCCAGGCGGGCCACGTCGACCCGTTCGACCTGCGCCGCGCGGACTGGGTGGACACGCTGCACCGCTGGCTGGACAGATGGCTGCTGAACGTGCCCAACGGCATCGACCACGAGCCTGCGATCAGCATCGAGCACACGCCGAACCAGTGGACCGACGAGTCCCGGTGGCCGCCCGCCGGTACCCGGCCGCAGGTGTTGCGCCCCACCGCGGGCCCGACCGCAGGCCTCGGCCTGCTCGCGGCAGGTCCCGGCTCAGGTGCCGAGACGATCACGGACTCGCTGGACCCGAACGCCACCCGGTTCGAGTGGGCGACCAACCCGGGCACCGCGTCCGGCGACCGGGTCGTGTTCACCAGCGCGCCGCTGGCCAACGCGGTCCGGCTGGCCGGGACGACGTCGCTGACGGTGTCGGTCCGGTCCAGCCAGCCCGTGGCGAGGGTGGGCGCCGAACTGGTCGACCTCGGCCCGGCCACGGTCCGCAGGACGGGCGGCCTCGACGACAGCACGGGCATCGTCAACCTGACCACGCGGTCGTGCTGGGGTGCGAGTTCCGCCACCGACAGCGCCTGCTACCTGGACACGACGGCGGATCTGGTTCCCGTCGACCAGCAGATCATCGCGGTCGGCTGGACCGACGTCGGACACTTCGCGAGCCCGTTCCACCAGGTGCCGCTCGACCCGAACCGCTTCTACAGCCGGCAACTCCCACTGTCCACGATGGACCACATCGTCCCGGCGGGCCACCGACTGGCGCTGATCATCGGTGGCACCGACAACTTCACCTTCTTCCTGCTGCACGCCACAACGCCCAACCTGACGTTCAACCTGACCGACACATCGGTGACGATCCCGGTCGCACCGGGCGGCCGGCTGCCCTGATCCACAACGGGTGTCAGCGCTCCGGGCCACCGAGGCAGGTGAAGTTCCGGCTGATGGACACGGCGGCGCCGGCCGAGTCGGTCACGGTCAACGATTCGGTCCCGGTGGCGGGAAAGCCCGTCGAGCAGGGGAACACGACGTCGTCGCTGTCCTCCTTGGTCGAACTCCAGCGGTAGCTGTAGGACCCGGTACCGCCGGTCACACTGACCGAGCATTCCATCAGGTTGGCGCCGAGTCCCTGACAGAACATGAAGGTGATGCCCAACGTGCTCGCGTGGGCAGGCGTGGCGGCCAGTCCCAGTGCGGCGACCGCCCCGAGAACCCCGGCGGCCAACCAACGGCGTGGTCTGTTCATGACTTCCCCGATCATCCGCGGTCTGCCCCGGGTCCACGGACACGGTAGCCAGCGGATCGCGGCGGGCAAGCGTGCATCCGTGTGACGTCAACCGATGCGGGCCGGACGGCGCAAGCCACCACACCCCCGTATGGTGGGTGACACCATGATGACGCGGGCCTTGATCTTCGATCTGGACGGCGTCCTGATCGACTCGGAACAGACCTGGGACGAGGTACGTCGAGCGGTCACCGCCGCCAACGGCGGCCGTTGGACGCCCGACGCGACCCGCGCCATGCAGGGCATGAGCACCCCGGAATGGGCGAGCTACCTGGTCGAGCGGTTGGGTGCCGAACTGTCCCCGGACCGGATCGCCGAGGTGGTGATCGACGAGATGGTCCGGCGCTACGCGGCGCGACCGCCGATCCTGCCGCACGCGGAAGCCACCGTGCGGGCGATCGCCAGGCACCGTCCGGTGGCGATCGCCAGTTCATCGCCCCCCGTGTTGATCAACACGTTCCTGGCGGCCACCGACCTGACCCGACTGGTGACGGTCGCGGTGTCCAGTGAGCAGGTGCCGGCCGGCAAGCCCGCACCCGACGTCTATCTCGAGGCGGCACGACGGCTGGGCTCCCGGCCGAGTCTTGTATTGCCGTCGAGGACAGCACGAACGGCCTCCGCGCGGCGCTCGCGGCCGGCATGACGGTGTTCGCCGTGCCGAACCCGCACTTCCCGCCGGATCCGGATGTGTTGGCGCAGGTGGCCGTCGTGCTGGACGAGATCGGCGCACTCCCCCGCGCACTTGCCACTCGGTAGGACACCGTTTCGACAATCCCGGAGAACACTACGGAGAATGGTTCTCTCGTGGCCCACGCGATCAAATGCGCGGATCAGGAAGTACCTACCCCGATGACCATTTCCTTTGGCTAGATTAATCAGCTTATCCACTGTGGACTATATCGCCGGTATACCCGAACGATCGATTTCCGGTGACCGGGCGGTGCGGCACACTCGGTACGGCGGCCCCATCGAGCCACCTCGAATTACTCCTCTCGGAGGTATGGCATGCCGGCAACTGCGGACTCCCTGTCCACGCCCCACGAGGTACCGTTCCTCAACATCATCGATCCCGAATTCGACTACAACTCCGCTGAACTGATCTCGGCGCAGCAGCTGAATTGGTACGCGGAAAGCCCGATCGGGCTGCTCGTACTGCGGTACGCCGAGGCACAGGAGCTGCTGCGCGACCGGCGGCTCAACCACAACGGCCGACGTTTCCTCGAGATGAACGGCATCGTCGACGGACCGGCCTACGACTGGTTCGTCCCGATGATCGTCAACCACGACGGTCCCGTGCACCGGCGCCTACGTGGCCTGGTGAACAAGGTGTTCACCCCGCGCATGATCGACAATATCCGCCCGTTCATCCGGGCGAAGGCCGCAGCCCTGGCCGAGGAACTGGCGTCGGTCGACGTGTGCGAGTTCGTCGAGGATTTCGGCAACCCGTTCCCACTCGCGGTGATGAGCCACCTGCTCGGCGTGCCGGCGCAGGACTACGACACGTTCCGCGTCTGGACCACGGATATCGGCCTGGTATTCAGCATCGCGCACGGTGGTGACATCCCGGCCCGCGTGGAAACCGCCGTCGTCGGACTGTCCGGATATGTGACCGCCCTGATGGACGAGAAGCGCAGAAGACCGACGGACGATCTCATCTCCGCGCTGGTGGCCGTCCAACAGGCGGAAGACCGGGTCAGCAGCGACGAACTGTGCAATCTCATCGTCACGCTCGTGTTCGCCGCCCACGACACCACACGACACCAGTTCGGCAACGGCATGGTGGCCTTTTCCGAGCACCACGATCAGTGGACCCTGTTGGCCCGGCGTCCCGAACTGGCACCACAGGCGGTCGAGGAGATCATCAGGTGGTGCCCGTCGGCACCGACGGTCTACCGATTCGCGGCCGAAGATTTCGAATACCGCGGACTGAATCTCACCGAGGGCACGTTCCTCACCATGTGCGTGCCGGCCGCACAGCGCGATCCCCTCGTCTTCCGCAACGGGAACACCTTCGACATCGCGGTCACCAGGGAAGCCGGCCCACTCCAGTTCGGCGGCGGACCGCACCACTGTCTCGGCGCCGCGCTCGCCCGCGCCGAACTCGGTGAGGCACTACCGGTACTCGCCAACCGGCTGGGACCGCCCACCCTCGCCGGCCCGGTCACCTGGCGACCGCCGATCGGCATCTACGGCCCGGACCGGCTCCCACTCCGCTTCGGCGCCTGACCGCTGTCGCGCCGGCCGGTTCTGGAAACTCGCGGCCGCGCGGCTACGGTCAACTGTGGCTGCGTGGCGGGATGAACCGCGACACCCCCGGACGAACTGATCCTCGTCATGAGCGCGGACCGTATCCAGCGGGCCACACCGGCCGAATGCGAGCGCGTTCGGGTCGAGACGTTCGTGGTCACCGCCGCGGCCGGCACACCTGCCGAACAGATCCTGGCCGACGTCGATTCCGGCGAACTCCGGCCGTTGATCGTGGCCCCGCCACCGGACATCCACTGACGGGGCCGGACCGTAGTGTGTCGCCCCATGGATTACACGAACGCCGCTGAGCAGGGCCTGGAAGGGCGTGCGCAGGAGGAAGCACTGGAGCACGCGCGAGCGACGCTGGCCGCGATGCCGGCCGGTGTCCGGTGGCAGGCGGCCCTGCTGTTCGCCGCCGCGCCGACCGAGCGGCTGTTCGGCTGGTACGACCAGCGCCCGGTCGAGCAACAAGGTCCCTACGCCCGGACGTGGCGACCGGTGTTGGAGGCGGTCTGGGCGTACGCGGGCGGTGACGACACCGCATATCGGGTCATTTCCCGTGCGCTCGGCGAGTTCTACCTCAGCCCGTACAGCACCAGCGGTTACGACGACGGCCCCGAGGACATCAACGAGAACGAGCCGGCCGCCGCGTACGCGACGGCCAACTGCGCGATCCACGGGATGGTCGCGTTCGCTATGGTGCCGGCGAGTCGGGCGTTGGAGCAACTCGACTTCGACTGGTCCGGCGTTGACGAGGCCCGTCGGGTTGCCCTGTTGGGCGCCGAACTGGATCGGCAGGCGGCCGATCTGGCTGTCATCGTCCGGCTCACCGAGCAATACCCGCACCTGCCCGGCGGCGTACCCGTCGACGTGATCACCGAACTTCGAGCCAAGCCCGTCTAGCTGCACCGCCACACGGTGGGCACGCTGTTGATGTCCCCACCGAACGTGCCGTCGTCGCTGACCGCGCCGAGGGCGACGTAGTTGCTGGTAGAGCCGAACGAATACTCAAGGACGCCGTTGCGCCACACGCCGTTGGTGGCACCGGAGCCGGTGAGCGTGCCGACGACCAGGTCATTCCGGTTGATCAACATGCCCTCCTGGAGACTGGGCAGCGAGTGGACGGTCTGGTTGCTCTCCCACACCGTGCCGATCAGTTGGATGGACTTGGTCACCACATCGCCGGCGACCCGGCCGTTCGCGATCGCGTCGCCATTGGTGGTCTGGCCGCTGGAGAGCGGCGGCAGCGCGATGAGCACGCCGTTGCGGAGAAGGTGCGGCACCGGGCCGCCGGTCCTGGGATCCGGGGTTCCCACCAGCAGGGTGCCGTCGTCATCCAGATCGATCATGGTGGTGTCGAACGGAAGGCCGGCCACCTGGACCGGGGTCGCCTGGTTCGCAGGCCAACGCACCACGACACTGCCCGTGATCCCGCTGCTGTTCACCATTTCGGTGGTGCCGTACACATCGCCCGCGTCGTTGATCGACCTGACGTCCGGTCGCGTGCCGCCCGGCAGCGGGGCGAGTTGCTGCCACTGCCCGCCGCTGATCCGGTACGCGGTCATCGTCTGGGCCTCACCGCCGTCGAGCACGTTGACCGCGAGGGCGCCGGTGCGGTTCTCGTCGGCCACGCCGACGTTGGCCGACGACGAGCCGATCTCACCGTAGTCGGTGATCGTCCCGTTCTTCCACGCGATGACGTGGTTCCCCACGAAGCTGAAGTATGCGGTGCCGGCCCACCCACCGCCGTTGTCGGTGGCGTCGATGTCCGAACTGGCGCCTGCCGGCCCGTTCAGCGTGCTGGAACTCCATGTGCACGTCGCGGCCGTGGCCGTGGCCGGCATCGTCAGCGTGGTTCCAACGGCAAGCGCGAGCACGGCAAGCGAACCGATGATCTTCATCGACGTCCCTCCCAGACGGCACAACCCCGGACAACCGCATGGTAACCGGCATCCACGCCAGGATGTTCTCGTTCCGTGCCGAATATCCCGAAGCGCCGGCTTGCGGCTTCCCACACGTCACTGACGCGCTGTCATCGGGGCCTGGTGCAGCGCTACCAGCAGGCGCCAGACCTGGGCGGCGGCCCATTCCGGCGTGCCGTCGATCAACCCGTGCAGCCAGTCTGCCAGCACCCCCCGGAAGGCTCCGGCCACGGCGGAGGCGACCAATTCCGGCGCGGGGGCGCCGATCAGCGCGCGCTCGGCGCGGCTGCGTTCGCGCAGTTCCCGGTGCAGCAGTTCCCCGAGCGGGCCGCCGCCCCCCGGACGCAGCAGCACGCGGTAGAGGGGGGCACGCGGGGTGATGTCGGCGAAGAACGCCGTCAGCGCGGGCGGCGGAGTGGCGGGATCGGGCACACCGCGCCAGGCGTGCAGGGCGTCCACCACTTCCCGCACCACCGCGGCGCAGGCGTCGACGGCCAGCGCCTGGATGTCCGGGTAGTGCAGGTAGAACGTCGCCCGGCCGAGACTGGCCCGGCGCGCCAGCGCGGTGACGCTGATCTCTTCGAGAGGACGCACCGCGCATTCCGCCAGCAACGCCTGCCGCAGCTTTGCCCGGGTCCGGGCCGCCCGGGGGTCGCCGGACGAGGTGGTCATCCCGCGACCAGGACCGCTGCCAGCGCGATCGCCCCCGGCAGCGCCTGAGCGACCAGGATTCGCCGGTTGGCGGTGGCACCGCCGTAGAGGCCGGCGACGACCACGCAGCAGAGGAAGAAGATCTGGGCCCTGTCGCCCGTCGGGTCGGCGGCGATCAATCCCCAAATCAGCCCTGCGGCCAGGAAACCGTTGTACAGGCCCTGGTTCGCCGCCAGCGGCGCGGTCGCACGGGCCATGTCCGCGTCGAAGCCGGACAGGCCGCGGCCCGGCTTGCGCTGCCACAGGAACATCTCCAGCACCATGATGTACACGTGGAGCACGGCCACCAGGCCAACAAGCACCTTCGCGATGATCTCCATGATCAATACTCACCCTTCCAGCCAGTCCTGAACAGTTGTCCAGATATCATAGTCAACTGTCCAGAAAATTGGCGAGATGGGCTCACCGGGTGGTCGGCCGTCGGGCGACGAATACGTATTCGCGACTGTCCTCGGTGAATGGTTCGTGGGCGAACCCGCCGTACAGTGCCTCCAGTTCGAGACCCGCGACGTCGAGAAGCCCAAGCCATTCGTTCTTCGTCGCCCACCACAGGGAACTCGTTGCTCCGTCGTCGCGGACGATGTCGATCCGATTGTCACCGGTCGCGTACCGCATCGTGTGCGGTTCCGGCTCGTGCTGGGGCTTGCCGTCCAGACGAGCGGCAATGCGATGGTCGAAGGCGAAGGCATTCCAGGCAAACCGTCCACCCGGCAGGAGCGAAGCCGCGATCCGCTCGAAGGTCCGCCGACGGTCGGTCCAGGTGGGCAGGTGCAGCAGGGCACGGTACGGGCAGTAGATCAACGCGACCGGCTGGTCCAGGTGCAGGCTGCGCATGTCGACCTCGCGCAGGTCAAGCTCCACGCCCGCCTCGGCGGCGCGAACACGGGCCTGCGCCAGCATCGCCGGGGACGAGTCCAGGCCGATCACCGACTGCCCGGTCGCGCGCGCGATCGGGATCGCAACACGCCCATTCCCGATCGCCAACTCGACCAGTGGCCCGTCGGCCGCCCGCGCGAGTTCGGTGTAGAACGCGATGTCCGCCGTCATGTCGGCCGACCATTCGTCATAACGCTCAGCTAACGCCTCATCCCAGCTCATGACCCGAGGCTGCCACCCCACAACCGGACAACGCCAACCAATTCCCGCTGCCGGCTCGATGGGCCGCGATACGGCCGGCTTCAGCCGATTTCGCCGGACTCGGCCAGGCGCAAAGATTCCTCGATGGCCGAGACCCGTGACGCGCGCAGTCCGACCACGCGCGCCTGATCGAGCGCCTCCCGGATGAGCCTTACCGCCTCGTCCTGGTGGCCCGCCGCCAGCATCGCCCAGCCCAGGGCCTGCGAACCCGATGGCAGCCAGCGCTTGTCCTCGTGCTGGTGCCGCAGTTCCAGGGACGTGCTCAGATGCTGAGCCGCCTTGTCCGGCCGCGGATCAGCAATCATGTAGTAGAAGCCGACGTGCCGATGGATCTCGGAGCGAGTGATCACATCAGCGTGCTCGGCGAGCGCGAGTGCCTCCCGGAAGTGCGGCATGGCGGCCGCCCAATCCTGGCGCAGCACCTGGTGCACCAGCCCCACGCCGAACAACGCGGCGGCCACGCCACCGAGATCCGCCAGGTCCCGCCGAATGTCCAGTGCTCGCTGGAACAACGCGAGTTCCTCGTCCACGCGGGAGGTGTCCCGATCGTGATCCAGAGCTTGGAAGTGCAGCAGCCAACCAAGCCGGTCCGCGACCGCGGCCTCGGTCGCGCGGTCGTGGACCACGTCCCGGGCCTGGTTCAGCCTTGCGTGCGCGATCGTGTAGTCGCCCGTGCGGAAAGCTGCTTCCAGCAGCGCTTCCGCGCCTTCGGCCAGTAGGTCGCCTGCCTGTTCCCCGGTGTGCATCGCCGTACAGTTTGGTGCCGTCCGTTCTGTTTGGCAAACCATTTCCGTCGGGTCACAGTCCGGCGTCGCGCTGCGCCGAACAGGACTTACCGCTGGCTACGTGGTTTCGACCGTCGTGATGTCGTGGCCCAGTCCTCGTAGGACGAATCGGGGGAGTTGGTCGCCGATGGCGTGGCGGCGGCGTGCGCCTGCGTTGTGAGTGTCCAGACCGAACAGCAGCCGGATGATGAACTCGGCGTGCAGGGCCGGGTCGATGATCGCGTCGAACGTGCTGTCCGCGACTCCGCGCTCGAGGATGTCGCGCACGAGCTCGCGGAGCCGGTCGAGTGGTTCGTGCAAGGTCGCGATGACATCCGGCGACAACCGGCCCACCGGGTCGGTGTGGTTGCCGGTGCGTGGCCGGCGGGCCAGCCAGCCCAGCAGGGTGCGCAGCGTCCGGTCCAGTTGCTCGGCGGGATCGGTGACCGGGTCGAGGTCGTGTCGCAGTCGCGTGGTCAGGGCGCTCACCTGGTCGGCGACGACGGCGGCCAGGACCGATTCCAGATCGGGAAAGTAGTTGTACAACGTCGCGCGGGCGATCCCGGCCCGTCGCGCCAACAGTGACATGGACACGCCGGGCAGGCCGTGCTCCGCGATCAGCGCCAGCGCGGTGGCCGCGATGTGCTGGC
>DASXXM010000564.1:0-3854 GCA_036503065.1 Pseudonocardiaceae bacterium
CGACCGGGCTGTGCCGGTCGGACTGGCATGCCTGGCAGGGGCATGAAACCGTTGCGCTGCCGCACATTCCGGGACACGAGCTGGCGGGTGTCGTCGCCGAGGTCGGGGCCGGTGTGCGTCGGTGGCGGGTGGGGGACCGGGTGACGGTGCCGTTCGTGTGTGGCTGTGGCGTTTGTGAGTACTGCCGGCGGGGTGACGCGCAGGTTTGTCCGCGCCAGACGCAACCCGGGTTCACCGGGCCGGGGTCGTTCGCCGAGCGGGTGGCGATTCATGCCGCTGATGTGAACCTGGTGGGGCTGCCGGATTCGGTTGGGTTTGTGGCGGCCGCGTCGTTGGGCTGTCGGTTCGCGACCGCGTTTCGGGCCTTGACGGCGCATGGGCGGGTTGGGCGTGGGGACTGGCTGGCCGTGCACGGCTGTGGCGGTGTCGGTCTGTCTGCGGTGATGATCGGGGTGGCGCTGGGTGCCCGGGTGGTGGCGGTGGACGTGGCGGGCTCGGCACTGGCGAAGGCCGGTGAGTTGGGTGCGGAAGCCGTTGTCGACGCTGGTGCGAACCCGGTGACGGCAGTCCGCGCTATCACCGATGGTGGGGTGCACGTCTCCATTGACGCGTTCGGGTCGGCGGCCGCCGCGGTGGCGTCCGTCGGGTGTCTTCGGCGGCGGGGGCGGCATGTGCAGGTTGGGCTGTTGCACGGTGCCGATGCGACGCCACCGCTGCCGATGGACGTGGTGATCGCGCAGGAGTTGTCGATTCACGGGTCGCACGGCATGGCGGCGCACGAGTATCCGGCGATGCTGGCCATGGTGGCGGACGGAACCCTGCGGCCGGAGCTACTGGTCGGCGACGTCATCGGGCTCGCCGACGCGGGTACCGCGCTGGCGAACCTGGACCGGACACGATCGCCGGGCATGACCGTGATCGAGTTGCCATGACAACGCTGGGTGTCGGGCTGGCGGCGTTGGGGCGGCCCGCCTACCTCAGTCTGGGCCGGACCGACGCGCTGCCAGCCCAACGGACGGTGGCCGAGATGCGCGCGGCGAGTTGGGCAGTGCTCGACGCCGCCTACGACGCCGGCATCCGCTGGGTCGACGTGGCCCGTTCCTACGGCCTCGCCGAGGAGTTCCTGGCCGGCTGGCTCGGTGACCACTCGGACATGACCGTGTCCAGCAAGTGGGGCTACACCTACGTCGGCGACTGGCGCCTTGATGCCGAGGTGCACGAGGTCAAGGAACACACCCGCGACCGGTTCCACGCCCAGCTCGCCCAGACCCGCGAGCTGCTCGGCGACCGGCTCGCCCTGTACCAGGTGCACTCGCTGACCGTGGACAGCCCGCTGTTCACCGACGACGCCCTGCTCGCCGACCTGGCCGCGAGCGGCATACCGACCGGGTTCTCCACGTCCGGCCCGGCGCAGGCCGACACGGTCCGCAAGGCACTCGCGTTGACGGTGCACGGTCAACGCGTGTTCACCGCCGTGCAGTCGACATGGAATCCCCTGGAAACATCCGTTGGCCCTGCCCTGGCCGATGCGCACCGCAACGGGGTCCACGTGCTGGTCAAGGAGGCGCTGGCCAACGGCAGGCTGGCCGTGCGACCACCCGCCGCAGTGGCCGAACTGGCGAGGAGACACGACGTCGGCCCCGACGCGATCGCCTTGGCCGCGGCAACAGCCCAACCGTGGGCGGACACCGTCCTGGTCGGCCCGGCGAGCGTGCCACAACTGCGGTCGAACCTGAGGGCACGAGCCATCAGCCTCACCACGGCGGAACTCGACGAGCTGGCCGCACTGGCCCAGCCGCCGGCGGAATACTGGGCGCAACGTGCCGCCCTGCCCTGGAACTGAAGCTGCCGTGGAACTAACGAGCTAACTGGTGTCCAGGCCGCGCAGCAGGGCCTCGATGATCGTGATGGCCCGGTCGATGTCGGGCGTCCGGTCGGCGATGATGTCGGAGTACAGGAAGCCTTCCGTGATGCGGACGATCGCGTACGCCAGCGTCGGCGTGTCCAGCCCGGCGGCGAAGTGGCCGCGTTCGATCTCCAGGTCGATCACGCGTTCCAGCGCGCCGATCGTGCCCTGCTGGACGGTGCTCCTGGTGCCGGTGAGGATGCGCATCGCCGATTCGGGATCGGTCTCCAGGAACATCCTCAGTGGACGGTCCCGCTCGATCGCGCGCAGCACGCCGCCGATCGCCGCGATGATCCGCCGCACTCCGGACAGATGCGCCGTGCGGTGCATGACGTCGACCAGTGCGTGCCGGGAGCGCCACCACATGATTTCGTCCAGCAGCCGCTCCCGGTTGCCGGCCCGCCGGTACAGCGTGGCCCTGCTGACGCCGAGCCGCCTGGCCAGCGCCCGCATGTCCAGTTGCTGGCCGGACACGTAGGAGTCGACCGCGGCGGTGAAGATGTCCGCCGGCACCGACTTCGGCGCCGCGACTCCCTCCGGCACGACGATGACCACGTCTTCGATCGCCATGGGCCTATCCGGTCTTGGCGGCGGCTGCCTTCAGCAGCAGATCCAGTTCGTCCACCAGGTAGCCGGCCAGCGCGTCGATGTCGGGCACCAGTTCCCGGCACGCCGTGAGGCCGAAGTGCAGTTGGCCGAGGTAGCCGACCAGCGTGATGTTGAGGCCCTGCCCGTCGGTGACCACCGACACCGGGTACTGCGCCAGCAGCCGCGCCCCCGCCAGGTACACCGGGATGTTCGGGCCGGGCACGTTGGAGATGCACAGGTTGAACGGCGGCAGCCGGTGCAGCACCCCGGTCGCGAACACCACCCGCGCGGCACGGGCGACCAGCGCGGGCGGGGCGAAGTCGGAGATGTCGTCCACCAGGCCCTGCGGGATCACCGCCTGCTGCGACTTGGCGAGCTTCGTCGCCTCGTGCACGACCGCCAGCCGCTGCGCCGGGTCGTCCAGGTGGGTGGGCACCGTCGCGAGCATCGCGGACACCTTGTTGCCCAGCGCGCCCTGGCCCTTCTCGTCGCGTACCGACACCGGGATCATCGCGTTGAGCGGGACGGCGGGCAGTGCGTCGTGGTCGATCAGCCACGTGCGCAGCGCGCCGGCACACATCGCCATCACCACGTCGTTGACCGAAACCCCGAACGCCCGCTTCACCGCCTTCACGTCGTCCAGGCTGACGCTGCGGAACGCGACCCTGCGGTGCGGGGTGATCGGTCGGTTGAACGGCGTCGCGGGCGCCCGGCTCGGCGACGACGCGATCACGCTGCCGTCGCCGCGGTTGAGCCCCAGCATCCCGCCGACGAACGCGCTGAGCACCGGGGCGAGCGTGGGCACCACCCGGATGAACTCGCCGGACAGCCGCACGGTCTGCACCGGCCGCCACGCCAGCCGGGCGGCCGCGCGCACGGCCAGCGCGGCCCGGTTCGGCGGTGGTTCCGGTGTGTAACCGGTCTTCGCCGGCAGCGGGCGCCCGTCCGGCGACAGGTCCAGCAGCACGGTCAGCAGTTCCGCGCCGGACACGCCGTCGATCGCGGCGTGGTGCACCTTCGTGTAGACCGCGATCCGGCCGTCGGCGAGGCCGGTGATCAGGTACATCTCCCACAGCGGCCGGCGGCGGTCCAGCGGGCGGGCGTGCAGCCGCGCCACCTGCTCGGTGAGCTGCGCCTCCGAACCGGGACCGGGCAGCGCCAGCTCGCGGATGTGGTACTCGAGGTCGAAATCGGCGTCGTCCACCCAGTACGGCTGGTCCAGGCCGAGCGGCACCTCCAGCAGCCGCCTGCGCAGCACCGGCACCAGTGGCAGTCGCTGCGCCAGCACGTCGGTGAGGGCGGCCAGGTCCAGCGGCCGTGGTGCGTCGGTCGGGTCGAGCAGGCAGACGCCGCCGACGTG
>DASXXM010000565.1:0-4425 GCA_036503065.1 Pseudonocardiaceae bacterium
GGCATCCGCGATCGCCTCGGTGAGCCACTGCTTCATGTGCTGCTTGTCCGCGGTGTGCCGCCGGGTGCGGGCCAGCCACCAGCCGGCACCCAGCCCGATCACGATCGTCACCGGCAACACGAACGGGTTGAGCACCGCGACACCCAGCCCGGCCAACGGCAACGCCGCCACCCTGGCCGCGCCGAACCCGCCGCTGATGCCCATGAACACCAGCAGCTTGTCCTCCGCGGTCGGCAGTCGCCGGTCCGGTGCCCGGGACACCATCGCGGGCCGGACCCCGCTGGCCAACTGGGCCCGCAGGACCGCCAGCTCGTCCGTTGTGAACAGGTCCGCCATGCTGGCCACGGCCACCCGGTCCAGCCGAACCGCGAGCTCACCGGACAGCCGGCCGGACACGAGTTGCAGCGCCGCGTCCACCTGCGCCGGCAGGCCGGCCAGCACCGTGCGGTCCGCCGAGTCGATGGCGTGGCGAAACCAGGACTGCACGTCCCGCATCTGCCGGCTGACGTCGTGTCCGCTCTCCATCCGCGCCCGCTGGATCTCCCCGCGCAGCCGCACCTGCCAGCCACGGGTGGACGATCGCCGGGCCGCCGCCAGGTCGTCCCGCCGCCTGGTCAGCGCCTCGGCCTCGGCGGCACCCGCCGACAACGTCCGGCAGCGTGCCCGGAGGTCCGCGACCAGCCCGGCCAGGGCGGTCTCCAGGGCACGGAGCGCGTTCGCCTCGGTCAGCATCAGCGACCGTCCGACGACCAGGTCCTGCAACGCGGCCTGCAACTCCGCGATCCCGGACTGCTGCCGCAGCACGGTCGCCGCCTGCTCGTTCGGCGCGCCGCTCGCCAACTCGAACAGCCGCGGCGAACACGGATACCATGGCGCGTCCGCGAACCGCGGCGCGTGCGCGGCGAGCAGTGCCCGGTTGTCCGCCAGCACCTGCCGCCAGCCACGGAAACCGTCGGTCTTCGTCAGCGCGAACACCACGGTCTCCACCCGCTCGCCCGCCTCCCGCAGGAACGCCAGCTCGCCCGCTGTGAACGGACCGGACGCGTCCACCGCGAACAACAACGCGGTCGCCCCGACCACCGCCTGCCCGGCCAGTGCACCGTGCATCGAGTCGAGGCCGCCGACCCCAGGTGTATCCACAAGGGACAGTCGAGCCAGCAGCGGCACCGGCCCGGCGACCTCGACGAACCGCGGCGGCAACCGCCCGGCCGGCAACTCGTGCTGTGCCGACGCCCACAACGGCAGGTCCGCGACCTCGAACTCGACCGGCGGCATCGCCCCCGCATAACAGGCTCTGGCCCGCCACCGGTCGTCGTGCCCGAACACCAGATACGTCGACGTGGCCACCCCGGCGTCCACTGGGGACAATCCGGGCACGGCGAGCAAACTGTTGACCAGAGAGCTCTTCCCGCGTTTCGTCTCGCCGACCACGACGACCGACGGCACCGGTGGCCGCGCGGCGACGACCCGCTCGACCACGTCCGCCGCGACCGGATCGGACTCCCGCAGCAGCGCGACCAACTCGTGCCGCGCCTGCCGAACCGCCTGCGGCAGCGGCGCGCTCACGTCGGCTCGCGTCGTTGGTAGACCGTGACCACCGGCACGCGCAGCAGCCGGCTGTGGTCGGTGAACCCGGGCACCTCGGTCTCGGCGATCAGTCCGGCCAGCGCCGGGTCGTCGGTCGGCACGGTCCCGGCGGCCTCGTGCCGCGCCGGGTCGAACTGCTGGCCGTCCGGCCGCACCGGCAGTACCCCGACCGCGGCCAGGCCACGCTCGATCCGCTCCGCGACACCGTCGCTCCTGGCCCGGTCCAACGCGTACAGGCAGAGCTGCACCAGCGCCGTCCGGTCGGCCAGGCTCTGTGCGAGCAGCCCGTAGGGATCGGGCAGTTGCGGTGCGGACGTCACACCGGAATTCGACGCAAGCTCGCCCGACTCGGTTCCGTTCACGCCGGTACCTGACCCCGCAACTGTTGCCAGATCAGGAAATAAGCCCGATGTACCTCGTACGCGACCCGGCTCTGCGCGGGCGTCGCCCCGAACGCCCCGAACGACCGCCACCACCCAGCCCGCTCCAGCGCGTACCCGGCCAGGTCCCGCGTCGGCCGGCCGGCCAGGCTCAACTGCTCCCCCACCTCGGCCGACCCGCCCACCCGCAGCACCTCGTCGGCCAGGTCCGCGGGCAGGTCCACCGAACCGGACGCGACCAGCGTCAACGCCGCCAACAGCCGCAGTTGATGCGCTTCCGGGCGACTCAGCACCACCTCGATCGCGTCGTGCACCCGCTGTCGCTCGCCCTGGTCGCCGGACGCGTGCGCGATCGCCGTGATCGACGCCAGCGCCGCGGCCGCCTTGATGCCGTCGGCCCGCGCCCGGAACACCGCGGCCAGCCGGTCGCGGACCACGGCGAACCCGGACCCGTCCAGCAGCCTGCGGCGCAGGTCACCCGCTGTCAGCTCCGGTGCCGCGCGCAGGGCGGCCACCGCGCGCGCCACCCCGTACAGGTCCAGCATCGCCAGCAGCCGCGCCCTGGTCCCGGCCGGCACGGGCACCTCCCAGGTGGTGAACAGGTCGGCGGACACCAGCATGGTCGCCCTGGTCGCGTCGTCCAGCCCGGCCAGGGTCCGCAGCGCGTCGGCGTCCGCAGAGGTGAACGCGCCGGTCTCGGCCGACTCGGCCAGCAGGCCGATCACCGGCAGCACGCAGGCCACCCGCGGCCGCAGCGTGTCGGCCTGTTGCGCGGCCAGTCGCGCCGCCGCGTGCCACACGTCCTCGTCCGGGCCGGGCACGATCGTGTCGGCCTTGTTGAGCACCGCGATCGCGTTCACCGGGCCCGCTTCGCGGCTGGCCGTCGCCGCGGTGAAACTGTCCAGGACCTGCTGGTCATCGGCCCGCACGGACTGTGTGACCACGTACAGCACCGCTTCCGCGCCTGCCACCGCGTCCGCCGACACCGGGTCGAGGACCTGCTCGGTCCTGGCCACCGACGTCGTGTCCAGCGAGCCGAGGCCGGGCGTGTCGATCACCGTCAGGTCCCGCAGCACCGCGTTGGTCAGGTAGGCCTCCAGGTGCGACACCCGTGCCACGTCGACGGGCCCGAGATCGGCCGGGATCATGCCGTCGGCGTCGAACGGCAGCACCTGCCGGCCGCCGCCGGTGAGGATCGCCTCGACACGGTCCACCGTGCCGTAGGAGAACCGGGTCACCAGCCGGGTGCACTCGCCCACCGCCGTCGGCGCCACCCGTCGCCCGATCAACGCGTTGACCAGCGTGGACTTCCCGGACTTGATCCGTCCGACGACCGCGACCTGCAACGGCGCGTGCAGCCGGCGCAGCACCTCGCCGAAGCGGCGCGCCGAGGCCGCCGACACCTGCGGGCCCAACCGGACGCACAGGTCCGCCACCGCGGCCGACAGCGGGCCGGCAAGCCGGTCGCCCGCCATGGTCACCGACGAATCGTGCCACGCGGCTGGTCCCCCGGCGGTACGGCGCGTGCTACCGCAGGCTGACGTGCGCCGGTCCCACCGCTGCCTACGCTGGTCGGATGCGGAGGTTGAGCCTGTGGATGCGCCGGCACCCGATGTTCGGGGACTCGATGACCGCGCTCTTCCTGGCCCTGTTCACCCTGGCCGAGAGCGCGCAGGGCTTCGCGCTCCGGTATCCGCAGTACTACTGGCCGGTCGGCGTGCTGATGGTGGTGCCGCTCGTCTTCCGACGCCGTAGGCCGGTACTGGCCGCCTATCTGATCATGGCCGGCGCCGCGCTGCAGGTGCTCACCCACCGCGGCATGGCCGACCACCTGTCCCAACCGGTCCGCATCTCCGACCTGGCCCTCGCCTTTGCGCTCTACACCCTGGTCGCCTACACGGAACGCCGTAAGGCCGTGGCCTACGCCGGGCTGTTGCTCGGCGGTACCGCAGTCGACCTGGCCTGGCATTTCAGCAACGACCGGACCATCGCGGTGGCGATCGGGATCGGCGCGCTGCTGATCTACGGGTTCAGCTGGGCGTTGGGCGAGTTCGTCGGCGCCCGCCGCGCCTACCACCAGGAGGTGGAGAGCCGGCTGCGCCTGCTGGAGACCGAACGCGACCAACAGGCCACCATCGCGGTCGCCGCCGAGCGCACCCGGATCGCCAGGGAACTGCACGACGTGGTCGCGCACGCGGTGAGCGTCATCGTGGTGCAGGCCGACGGCGCGGGCTACGCCATCCGCGACGACCCGGACCTGGCCGAGAGCGCGGTGCGCACCATCTCCGCCACCGGCCGCGAAGCACTGATCGAACTGCGCAGGCTGCTCGACGTGCTGCGCAGCGACACCGACGAACGCGACACCCGCGCACCGCAGCCGGACGTGACCGCGCTGCCGGAACTGGTGGAGAAGGTGAGCGTGACCGGCGTGCCGGTGCGCCTCGACCTGCGCGGCGAA